>MNXW01000009.1 GCA_001871515.1 Comamonadaceae bacterium CG2_30_57_122 | reverse complement strand
TCATGCTTTGGGGTGTCCTTGTTAAACATGGACATTAGCACTGTCTGCGACAGACTCCTAGGAGGCTGTCGGACTTTCGGTACATCGGCTGTAATCCGACCGCAGCGGTTCATTTTTTACCGTCTTTTTGGCCCATAGCTACGGCTATGAGCCAGCAAATCCGGCAAAAACTGCCCTCGCTGGGGTCGAATTTCGCTTCGATGCCGAAAGTCCGACAGCCTCCTAGCCTCTGCTGCTTTCCACGCCCGATTTTTCTGGCGACATGGCATTTTTTCTGAAGTCAGTCGGACTCGTTCTGGCCTGTCTGGTCACGGCCAAACTCGGTCTGGAATTTGCACAGGTTCAAGACAGTCTGCCCTTCTTCTGGCCGCCTGCAGGCATTGCGCTGGGTGTGCTGTTGGTCGGTGGCCCACGCTACCTGGTTGCAGTGGGTATAGCTGCCGCGCTGTCGAGTCTCTTCATCGACACCACCCCGTTGCTGGCCACAGGTTTTGTCCTGGCCAACCTGATTGGCAGCTGGGTTGGCTATCAATTTTTAACCCACCTGTCGGCCAGAGAACTCACTCTGACACGCATACAAAACTTGCTCTGCATCACTTTGGTGGGCGGCGGGCTGGCCAGTCTGGCCAGCGCGTTGGTAGGCGGCAGCTTCATGTGGTTCGCACACACCGTGAGCGCCGATGCCTTGCCCGAAGTGATGGGGCACTGGTGGCGCAGCAACCTGCTGGGCATTGCATTTTTTACACCACTAGTCCTGTTGTTTGCACAGCACCGCCCCTTTTTCAGTGACCGCATCACCCTGCTGGAAACCACACTGCTGTGGCTCTGTGCCGTGGCGGTGGGTCAAATGGTGTTTTTGGGTTGGTTACCCGCTGGCCTGGTGCTGGAACGCCCGCCCGAGCTGGTCTGGTTTTTTCCGCTGATTTTGTGGGCCAGTCTGCGCACCGGCCGCAGAAACACGGTGTTGATCCAACTGCTGTTCATGCTGCAGGCTCTGGCCAGTGCACATCTGGGTGTGGGCATGTTTGCAGACCAATTCCAGAGCTACGGGCTGACCAACTTCTGGTTCGCTGCCCTGCTCCACTCACAGGTCGGCTTGTCACTGGCGATTCTGGCTGGCGAACGCCGCCGCGCGATGCTGCAAACCAGCCTGCACGCCAAGGTGTTTGAGCTTGCCAGCGATGCGGTGGTGATCATCAACCGCCAGGACGAAATTGTGTCGGTCAACCCGGCGTTCACCCGCATCACCGGTTATGCCGCTGCCGAGGTGGTCGGCAACAAGCCCGTTTTTTACCGCTCAGGCAAACTCAATCGGGCCTTTTATGCCGACATGTGGAGCACCATCCGGCAAACCGGTACTTGGTCTGGTGAAGTCTGGAACCGGCGCAAATCTGGTGAACTGTTTCTGGAACAACTCAACGTGCAAACTCTACTGGATGCCGACGGCCAGGTGGTCAACCGCGTTGGCATTTTTGCCGACATCACCCAAAGCCGCGCAGCCGAAGAAGCCATTGAACACCAGGCGCAGCATGATTTTTTAACCAAGCTGCCCAACCGCCTGTTGTTCAGCGACCGCTTTGGGCAGCAGTTGGCCAGTGCCCGGCGCAACCGCGGCAAGTTTGCGGTGATGTACCTTGACCTGGACAACTTCAAAACGGTGAACGACACCCTGGGACACGCAGTGGGCGACCAACTGCTGATTACCATGGCACAGCGTCTGAGCGAACTGGTGCGTGAAATTGACACCGTGTGCCGTTTGGGTGGTGACGAGTTTGTGGTGTTGATGTCTGAGGTGCAGCACCGTAGCGACGTGATTGCCCTGGCTGACAAACTGCTCGACACCCTGGCACAACCCTACACCTTGGGTGAGCACACGCTGCGGGTCACCGCCAGTCTGGGGCTGGCCATGTACCCCCACCACGGCAGCGACATGGACAGCCTGCTGCAAGCTGCCGACCAAGCCTTGTACCAGGCCAAGAAAGACGGTAAAAATGTTTGGCAAAGCACCAACCTAAGCCCGCTTAACCTCAATTTGAACGTCCAAGCGCTACACACCAAGTTGATCACCTGAAATCAACCAGCTCCCCGCCCAACTCACACCATTGACCAAAGGCGGGCGCATCGGCAGGCCACAGCGCCGCGTCATGCACCTCCCGCACCCCGCTTTCGATCAAGCGCAGCGCGCGGATCACACCCGCATGGGTGATCCAGACCTGCGCCGCAGTTTCTTGCCACGCCGAGGCCACCCGCGCCATGAACTCGGCCACACTCTCAGCGCCTCCAAAACGGTGTTGCCAAAAATCTGCCGTCCAATCGTCATAAGCCTGCTGTGGAATATCTGCCCAGCGCTGCCCCTCCCAGCAACCAAAATTCATCTCTGCAAGACGTGGCTCATTTTTATAAGCCAAATCAGGCCGTAGCCCATATAAAGTATGCGCAAGCAGCTCACATCTTTGTAGCGGAGATGTAACCATCAAAGCGCCCTGCGGCAACTGCTGCGCCAGCACCTGGGCAGCTTGGCGCGTCGCCAGCGGGTCTGCCGCCACATCCAGCGCGCCGTAACACACGCCAGGGACGATCAGCGGCTGGGCATGGCGCACCAGAAGCATCACAGGCTCACGGCCAGACCCAGATAAAACGCCAGTTCGCCCACCTGTTGCGTGGCCCCTAGGCAGTCCCCGGTAAAACCGCCAAGTCGCCGCCAAAACCAGCGTGCCATCAACCCCCAACTGATGGCCGACAGCACCAGGGCGTTCAGCAAGGCCTGCAGCAAGCCGGCTGACGAAAGGTTAATTGCTATGTATTCAGTAGCTAATAGCACATATAAAACAAGGGCTAGAGCCATAAAACACCATAAACATCCGGTGACCAACGCTGCCCCACTGATCTGATCTGCCAGCGGTTTTGACTTGGACCCCGCTGCATCGCCCACATGCCGCAGCAGCCGAATGGTCAGCAGCGGCCAGGTGCGCGACACCACGTGCGCCGCAAACAGCGCCAACACCAGCAGCGGCGCGCTCACCTCACCCAGCAGCGCCAGCAAAGCCACTTTGCACAGCAGCGCCAACACCACCGCAATGGCACCATACGCGCCCACGCGCGAGTCTTTCATGATGACCAGCGCCCGGTCTCGGTCCGCACTGCCGCCCAGGCCATCGGCCACATCTGCCAGCCCGTCTTCATGAAACGCACCGGTGATGAACACGCCCAAGGCCGTGCCCAGCGCCGCCGCCACCAGCGCCGCTGAGCCGGTGGGTGGCAGCGCCATCAAGAGCAGCGCGGTGAACCCTGCTACCAATGCGCCCACCAACACGCCCACACCCGGAAAATGCCCGGCACTGGCACGCAGCATGGCCGGGCTGTAGCCCACCCAATCGGCCAAGCGCCCAGTGATGGGAATACGGGTAAAAAACTGCAAACTCAGCAGGTAGTGGCGAATGAATGGGGTCATGACAGCAGCAGGGCTTGCAAAAAGAAGGGGCATTGTCGGACACCACAGCCACAGTATGGGACAGGCTGATAGCATTTTCTACATTCAATTTCATCGGGAGCCTTCACATGACAGAAGACACACGTTGCTGCGGCACGGGAACCTGCTTGATCGATGCCAACGGCCGATGCTGGTGCGGCCAGCAGTGGGACGGCGAGCAGATGTGCCGACCGGGTCAGCAACCAAACGCAGCAACTGCCGTTGACGCTGATGACGATGAATCCAGTGCACCAGATACCAAAGCAGATGCCGAAGGACACCCAACTTGAGCCTATTATCCGAAATTGTCCATCAGGCGGTGCTTCGCACCTGTTTAAGCACTGGCGGCAGCTTTGTGGTCATTTTGAGTGTCTGCTCGGTGTCCAAAGCTATGCTATGAACGCCTCGCAGCCTTGCATACTGCCTCGCAAACCTGCTCGCCATCAACTCAAACCCTAATGAACAATCTCGGATTATTTCAACGCCTTTTTTTGGTGGCCCTTGGGCTACTTGGAAGCAACGCCATGGCCACTGAAGAACCCAAATTTGAACTGCTCTCCAAACACGATGCCATCGAGCTGCGGCGCTACCCGGCTTTCATCGTGGCAGAAACCACAGTCGAAGGCGACATGGACGCGGCCTCTGGCAAGGGCTTTCGCGCCATTGCAGACTACATTTTTGGCAACAACAAGGTCACCGGCGCGTCCACAGACAACGCTTCAGCAAAGATCGCCATGACAGCCCCGGTGGCAATGGCGCCGCTGCCAGCCGCTTCGCAAAAAATCGCCATGACCGCGCCAGTTGCGATGGAACCTGTGGCTGATGCGCCACCAGGCGGCACGCAAACGCAAACGCTGCAAGGCGCCAAGCGCTGGCGTGTGCATTTTGTGATGCCCAGCCAATACACCCTGGCCAGCCTGCCACAACCCAACAACCCGGCGGTACAACTGCGCCAGGTGCCAGCCAAAACCTGGGCGGTGCTGACCTATTCGGGCTTCAACACCGAGGCCGGCACCCAAAAGCGCACCGACGAGTTGCTGGCCTGGCTGGCGGGTGAAAAGATAAAGCCCATCGGCAGCCCGCAGTTGGCACGCTACAACCCACCCTGGACGCTGCCCATGTTTCGCAGGAATGAGGTGATGGTGGAAATACCAAGCCCCTGAAGCCGCCACGTCGTGAACGATCACTTCCAAAATCATGATCCATGATTTCTAGGCGTGAATCACCGTGGCCTTCGGCCTCGCAATGACGAAAGTGCGCGATCAGACTTGTGTCGTAGCAACGAGCGCTTTCTCAGACACCCCGGCCGACTCAAAGCTGGCCATCTCGCGCAGCATGGCGCAAGCCGCCTGCAGAAGCGGCCAGGCCAGCGCTGCGCCCGAGCCTTCGCCCAGGCGCAAGCCCAAATCCAGCAAGGCTTGCACGCCCAAATACTGCAACATGAACTCGTGACCGCGCTCGCCCGAGCGGTGGGCAAACACACAACGCTGCAACACCAGCGGCTGCAGGGCGTGCGCTACCAGCACGGCGCTG
>MNXW01000113.1 GCA_001871515.1 Comamonadaceae bacterium CG2_30_57_122 | reverse complement strand
CTGCAGCAACTGGGGGTGGAGCTGGGGCAAGGGTTTTTGTTTGATCGCGCGCTCAGCGCAGAAGATTTTGCAGCCAAGTGGTTGCGCTGTGATTCCGCATGTGCGATCTGTTAAAAATAGAGAATAAAAAGGCTAAATCCCGTATTAATTAAGGGCTTTTAGCTATAAATAACAAAGCGTTATCGGCCTGCTCGGTAGTTAACTTAGGGCTTGTTCATGAATAGGCTGTACATTTTTCCGCCGGATTTGGGATGCAATGCGAGGCGCAAATCGCTTGTGCAGCTCTGCTGCACAAGCGATTTGCAACGACGCAGTGCGCCCAAAGTTGGCGAGTCAAATGTGCATGTTATTTGTGAACAAGCCCTTACTGGCCACCAGGGGTGTCGCTGCGGAACTGGTCATGGCAGCTTTTGCAGCTTTTTTGCACCGCATCCACACCGGTACGAATGGCTGCCACGTCAGCATTGCCTGAGACCTTCACCAATTCATCCACTGCTGCCTGGAATTTGACTTGGGCCTGCTTGAATTCAGTGGTTTTGCTCCAGACCTCAGGTTTGGCGCGGGTGGGAGGGTAATTGCCGTCGGCACTGAAGAAGACCCAGGGTTGGCTGGAGAGTTCTTGCAAGGCCAGGGCTTGGGCCACAAAGTCGGCCTTGACATAGTCTTTGCGATCACGAGCCACCAGACCCATAGGTTCAAGGGTTTTGGTGAACTTTTTGAAGATGGCGATGCGCTTGCTTAATAGTTGCTGCGGGTGCGTGTCCTTGGCGCCTGGGCCACAGGCTGTGAGCATGGCACTGGCCACCACAAAGAGGGTGATCTGGGTGATTTTTTTCATGAAGCAATCAAGGTTAAAAAATGGGTTGGGTGTGCCGGGTTGCGCTTAAGCGGTTGGCATGAACACATACTGCCACAAAGCCAGAATGGCATCGCGCTCGGCTTGCAGTTGTGGTGTTGGGACATAGCTTGCGGCTTCATCCAGACGCGCTTTGTGCTGTACCTGGCGCAGGGTGCGGTAAGCGCTGGCGGCTGCGTGACCCATGCCCTCGGGCAGCAAACCCAGTGCCTGGGCGCGCTCCAATAAAGCGATGTTGCCCGCATTGGCCAGCAACTCCGGGTGTGCGCCTGATTGGGAAAGCACCAAAAACTGCATCACAAATTCGGCATCAATCATGCCGCCGGGGCTTTGTTTGAAGTCAAACTGCCCGGGTTTGCCAGGATGGGACTGGGCCATGCGTTCGCGCATGGTGGCAATTTCACTGCGCAGGCTGTCTTCGTCGCGCGGCGCGGCGATGACGGTCAGGCGGACGGCCTCAAAACGCGCGCGCAAGCTGGCATCGCCCAGCACGCAGCGCGCGCGCGTCATGGCCTGGTGTTCCCAGGTCCAGGCGGTGTTGGAGCCGCGTTGCTGCTGGTAGTTGGCGTAAGACTCAAAGCTGGTGATCAACAGCCCAGCGTTGCCGTTGGGGCGCAGCGCGGTGTCGATTTCATACAGGTCTCCTTCACCGGTTTTGACGGTCAACCAGTTGATGAGTTTGCGCACCAGCGCAGCGTAAATTTCCGGGGCATTGTCATCGGCATCGTCAAACACGAAAACCAGATCCAGGTCGCTGCCATAGCCCAGCTCTTTGCCGCCGAGTTTGCCGTAGGCAATGATGCCGAACTGAGGTGCGGGGCGGTGTGCTTTTTTCAGCAGCGCCCAGCACCAGCGGGTGGTGATGCACAGCACTGCGTCGGCCAGCGCGCTCAGGTCGTCAGCCACTTGCTCCACCGTGAGCTTGCCTTCCACATCACGCGCCAGGGTACGAAAAACCTCGGCGTGATGGGCGCGGCGCAACAGGTTCAACAACGACTCTTCGTCGTCTTCGCCGGTGCCTAGCAGGGCGTTGCGGCGGTGATCCAGGTCGGCTTCAAATTCCTGCGCGTTAAAGCGCTCGTAAAAAATGTCGGCAGCCGCCAATTCATCAATTACGCCGGGGTGCAGCATCAAGTAGCGGGCGGGCCAGCGAGCCGCGCCCAACAGGCGCAGCAGGCGCTCGTGCACATTGGGCCGCTCCCACAGCAGCGCCAGGTAGCTTTCGCGGCGCAACAGGGGCTCAATCCAGTCCACCAGGCGCACGGCGGCGGCTTCGTTGGCCACACCTTCCTTGACCCATTGCGCGGTGCGTGACAGCAGGCGCAGCAAACGGCTGCGGGCTTCGTCGCGCAGGGCCAGCACGCGCGGGTGCTCGCGCCACGCTTGTAGCCGCTGACGCAGGGTCTCACCCAGCTGGGGCAACAGGTCTTCGATGCTGCTGTCCGGGGATTGGTTGCCCGGGCACGCCTTGCATTCGGGTTGTGGTCCGCCGAGTAATTTGTCAAACTCCTGGGCGACCACCTCGCGGTGTGCATCAAGCTGGCTGAGCAGTTGCTGCTCGGTCTCAAACCCCATGGTGAGGGCGATCCATTGCAGGTCATGGTCTTGGTTGGGCAGCACGTGGGTTTGCTGGTCATCCAGGTACTGGATGCGGTGCTCCAACTGGCGCAGAAACACGTAGGCCTTGGCCAACGCCTCGGCTGGAGCGGCCTGCATCAGTCCGGCGCGTACCAGGCGCGGCAAGGCGCTCAGGGTGGGGCGGGTGCGCAGTTCGGGAAACTGGCCGCCGCGAACCACTTGCAGCAACTGCACGGTGAATTCAATCTCGCGGATACCGCCGCGCGACAACTTGACATCGTTGGCGCGTTCGGGGTGACCGGCGCTGCGTTTGGCCGCGTGTTCGCGGATTTGTCGGTGCAACACACGCAGGGCATCGAACACGCTGTAGTCCAGGTAGCGCCGGAACACAAACGGCATCACCACTTTGCGCAGTGCCTGGGTGGCGCCGCTGGTCACGCTCGCGGTTGGAGCGACCACACGGCTTTTGAGCCAGGCAAAGCGCTCCCATTCACGCCCCTGCACATGCAGGTATTCTTCAAGTGCGTCCAGTGACACAGCGGCCGGCCCGGAGTTGCCGTTGGGTCGCAGCGCCAGGTCAACCCGGAACACAAAACCGTGCTCGGTGGTGTCGCCTACCAGGGCATATACGGCACGCACCACCTTGGCAAAGTACTCGTGGTTGGTGATGCGCCCGCGCCCCTTTGGGTCACCGGCGGTGTCGCCGTCTTCGTCATAAACATAAATCAGGTCGATGTCGCTAGAGACATTGAGTTCGCGTGCGCCGAGTTTGCCCATGCCCACAATCCACAGTTGGGCGCGTTGACCCTGCGGGGTCATGGGCGCTCCATGGGTCTGGTCAAGCAGGGCCAGGGCTTCGGTTAAGGCCACATTCAGGGCAAATTCAGCCAGGTCAGTCATGGCTTGAGTCACTTGCGCCAGGGGCAGCTGTTGTTCACAGTCCAGAGTCAGCACACGCGCTACCGTCAATTGCCGGGTGATACGCAGCGCCTCGGCACAGTTTTTACCCTGGGTTTGAAGGGCGGAAAAGACGTGTTCGAGTTCAGCCGGGCCTGGGCATCCGGGCGGCAGCAAGTCCAGCAGGGTGTCAAAGCGGCGGTGGATGCGCTGGGCAAACCGGGAGTGCAGAGCCAAGGGTGAGCGGGTCATAATTATCAGGTAGTCAACTTATTCATTCAAAGTGTCGCCCATCCCCTCCAAATTGCTTAAAACCTGGTCTGGTTTGACCCGTTGGCTACTCGGCCTGGTGGTGTTGGCCTGGGTGCTGCTGGGACTGACGTGGGGCGCGTTGCACTGGTGGATTGTGCCGCGAATCGGCGATTTCCGTCCGCAGCTGGAGGCCAGAGCCTCACAAGCCTTGGGTACGCCGGTGCGTATTGGTGCCATCGTTGCCAATTCCAATGGCCTGGTGCCCTCAGTCGAGTTAACGGATGTCACCTTGCTAGATGCTGAGCAACGGGTGGCCTTGAGTTTGCCCCGGGTGCTGGTGGCGCTGTCGTCCAGGTCTTTGTGGCGACTCGGTTTTGAGCAAATTTATATCGATGCCCCCAAGCTGGATGTGCGTCGGCTGGCAGACGGTCGCATCACCGTAGCTGGGCTGGAGATGGCATTTGCCGATGGCGCAGATTCTGCAGTACTGGACTGGTTTTTTTCCCAGATCGAGTTTGTCATTCACGACGGTGTGCTGCGCTGGACGGACGAGCAACGTGGAGCCGAACCCGTGGTGCTGCAGCAAATTGAAGTGGTGGTGCGCAACGCGGGCCGTCATCATGACTTGCGGTTGGATGCCACGCCCCCCGAAATTTGGGGTGACCGCTTTGGGTTGCGTGGGCAATTTTTACAGCCACTTTTATCTCGGCAGCAGGGGCGCTGGCAAGACTGGGACGGCCAGTTGTATGCCCTGTTTGATCGGGTAGATTTGTCTGAATTGCGCCGCTATGTGAATCTGGGCGTGGACGTACGGCAGGGGCGAGGCGCAATGCGAGCCTGGGTGGATGTCAAGCGGGGACGCCCCAGCGGTGTCACGGCTGATGTGGCTTTGACTAAAGTGGACGTGACGCTGGGTAAAAATTTGCCAGCACTGGACCTGATGCAAATCCAGGGGCGCGTGGGTGGGCGCAGGTTGACGGGGGGTTTTGAGGCGTTCAGTACCGAGCTTTCATTTGATGCCAAAGATGGCTTGCACTGGCCGGGTGGCAATGTACACGTGCAGTTCTTGGCTGGTAAATCCGGGGCGGCATCCCGTGGTGAGGTGCAGGCTGACAAGCTCGATTTGGCGGCGCTGGCACAACTGGTGCAACGTTTGCCCCTGGCCGATGCGATGCGCGCGCCCTGGCTGACCTATGCACCCAAAGGCTTGGCCGAAAAGCTCTCACTGAGTTGGCAAGGCTCGGCTGATGCATTGCAAAGTTACTCCGCCAAAGGCCGCTTGAGTCAGCTTGAAATAGCCGCCGTGTCGCCTCTGCCCGGCGTCAGCGGACTGGGGGTGGATTTTGAGTTTGACCAACAAGCCGGGCGGGCCAATTTGCGCATTGACAACGGCAGTGTGGATCTGCCAGGTGTCTTTCAGGAAAGCCTGATTCCGGTTGACAACTTGCTGGCTCTGGCGCGTTGGCAGGTCAAGGGCGAGCGCATTGCCGTGCAACTTTCTGATGTGAACTTTTCCAATGCCGATACCCAGGGGCAGGCGCAAATCAAATGGGTAACCTCGGATGCCTCCAAGTCGCCCAGCCACAGTCGGTTTCCCGGGGTGCTGAATGTTCAGGCCAACCTCAGCCGCGCAGATGGTGTCCGCGTGCACCGTTATTTGCCCTTGGTGATCGATCAGCGGGCGCGCGACTATGTGCGTGCTGCCATTACCGCCGGGCAAGCCAGCAATGTGCGGTTCGACATCCGGGGCGACATCAATCAACTCCCTCTGATTGACCCGCGCCAAGGGGCATTCAAAATCAGGGCTGATGTCAAAAACGCAGCCTTGGCCTTTGCGCCGCGCACCCTGCAGGGCGAGCAAGAGATGCCCTGGCCGACGCTGGGCGGCATCAATGGTCAGCTGTTGATTGACCGCATGCAACTGCATGTGAAAGGCGCACGGGCGCATATTGCACAAGCGCCGGACGTGCAGGTGACACAGGTCGACGTGATGATCTCTGACATGGCTCACTCGGTGGTCGAAGTCGAGGCCAGCCTCAAAGGCCTGTGGCCGGATGCGTTGCGCGTGATCAAGACCTCACCCTTGAATGCGCTCACCGGCGGTGCATTGGCACAAACCACCGCCAGTGGTGTGGCCGATGTGAAGCTCAAACTGAACCTGCCCATTGTCCAGCTGGATAAAACGACGCTTCAGGGCAGTGTGACCCTGGCGGGCAATGAGCTGCAGATCACGCCCGACAGTCCCAAGCTCACGCGAGCCCGGGGCGTGGTGAACTTTACCCAGACGGGCTTGAGCCTGACAGGTGTGCAGGCGCGCATGCTGGGGGGCGACGTGCGCCTAGAAGGCGGCCTGGTGTTGGCCCCTGATAAGGCGATGGCGCGCATGACACCAGGCGTGATTCGTGCCACTGGCACAGCCAGTGCCGACGGGTTGCGCCAAGCCAAAGAACTTGGGTTCGTGGCTCGACTGGCGCAGCGCGCCAGTGGCAACGCGGCATATACCGCCACCTTGGGGTTGCGACGTGGCCGACCAGAATTGTTGGTGCTGAGCAATTTGCAGGGATTGGCGCTGAACTTGCCCGAGCCGCTGCAAAAAACGGCGGCTACTGTGATGCCGTTTCGTTTGCAGTCAGAAGTGCTCAACAACGCCCGTGAGGGCAGCGATGCGGAGCCATTGCAAGACCGCTTAAGCCTGAGTATGGGCAACATCGGAAGTGCTGTTTTTGAACGCGACGTGTCGGGTGAGATACCACGTGTGTTACGAGGGGCGATTGCAGTGGGATTATCAGAGCTGGAATCTGCACCCTTGCCGTCAACCGGTGTCAGTGCCAACGTCAAGTTGCCAATGCTGGATATGGATGCCTGGCAAGAGATGTTGTCACATGTCACAGGCGGCTCGCAAGAAGCGGCCATGGATAATTTTGACAAAGCGTATATGACCTACTTGCCAACAGTGCTCGCAGTACGCACTGAAGCGCTGCACTTTATTGGGCGACAGTTTAATCAGGTAGTGGTGGGTGGCGGTCGTGAAGGCAGCTTGTGGCGTGCCAACCTGGATGCCCGTGAACTCAATGGCTATCTGGAGTTCAGACAAGGTTCGGGTAGCGTTTTGGACAGCCATGCCGGGCGGGTGTATGCACGCTTGGCTCGGCTAACCATTGCGCCGTCCCAGGCCTCTGAGGTGGAGGCATTGCTGGATACGCAACCGGCCAGTATTCCGGCTTTGGACATTGCGGTTGATGACTTTGAATTAAGTGGCCGACATTTGGGTCGTCTTGAAGTGCAGGCTCTTAACCGTATGGCTGCGGGTGCAGGGGGCGTGCGTGAATGGCGGCTGAATCAATTCAACTTGAGTGTGCCCGAGGCCATACTCACGGCCAGTGGCAACTGGACGCGTTTGAGTGCGCCTGGTGTGACAGAGATGGGGATGCGTTCTGAGGTGGCTGAGCGCCGCCGTACCGTGCTCAATTTCAAACTGGATGTGCGCGATGGCGGTGCTTTGCTGACACGATTGGAAATGCCAGGTGTTGTGCGCCAAGCCAGTGGCAAGCTCGAAGGCCAAGTGGCCTGGCTAGGATCACCCTTGAAGCTGGACTACCCAACCTTGAGCGGAGCCTTCACCGTGAACATTGCATCGGGTCAGTTCTTGAAAGCCGATCCAGGCATTGCCAAACTCTTTGGGGTGTTGAGCCTGCAAGCTTTGCCTAGGCGCTTGACGCTTGACTTTCGGGATGTTTTTAGCGAAGGTTTTGCGTTTGATTTTGTGCGTGGTGATGTGCAGGTGGAGCAAGGCATAGCGCGCACCAATAACTTGCAAATGAAAGGCGTGAGTGCGGTGGTGTTGATGGAAGGCCAAACGGATCTTGCACAAGAAACCCAGGATTTGAATGTGGTGGTGGTGCCCGAGATCAATGCGGGTACTGCCACTTTGATTGCCTCGGTGATCAATCCGGCAGTGGGCTTGGGTACTTTTCTGGCACAGATTTTTTTGCGTCAACCCTTAATTAAATCCAATACCCAGAACTTTCATGTCACCGGCAGCTGGACTGACCCGCAGGTGGCTAAAGTGCCCCGTTCCACCCCTCTTCCCAAGGAGACCAAGCCGTGAAAGTTGCTGTGATTCAAATGGTATCGGGCGCAGATGTCGCGGCCAACCTGCAGCAAGCCAGTGCGCTGCTGCAGTCAGCCGCCCAGGCCGGAGCCGAGCTGCTGGTGCTGCCAGAATATTTTTGCCTGATGGGGCAACAGGATGCCGACAAGCTGGCCATTGGCGAGCCTGAGGGGCAGGGGCCGTTGCAGCAATTTTTGGCGCAGACTGCACAACGCCTCGGGGTCTGGCTGGTGGGCGGCACGATTCCGCTACAGAGTGCGACTGACGTGGCGCGGGTTTGCAACACCAGCCTGGTGTTTTCGCCGCAAGGTCTTCGCATGGCGCGCTACGACAAAATTCATTTATTCCGCTTTGACAATGGGCTCGAACGCTACGACGAGTCTGTGGTGCTTGCGCCGGGCAGCGTGCCGGTGAGCTTTGACCTGCCTTCCAAAGACGGCCACACCTGGCGCGTGGGCTTGAGCGTGTGCTACGACTTGCGGTTTCCCGAGTTGTACCGGGCTTATGCCACAGCCGGGGCACATCTGCTGCTGGTGCCCAGCGCCTTTACCTACACCACCGGGCAAGACCACTGGGAGGTATTGTTGCGAGCCCGGGCCATTGAAAACCTGGCTTTTGTGGCCGCTGCAGCGCAAGGCGGCTTGCACGACAACCAGCGCCGCACCTGGGGCCATGCCATGCTGGTTGACCCTTGGGGCAAGGTGCTGGCGCAGCGCGAGGACGGCGTTGGCGTGGTGCTGGCAGAGCTTGATTTTGCAACCCTTGAAGCTTGCCGTAGCCGCTTGCCGGCCCTGCAGCACCGCGTGGTATGAAGCGCGTTCACTACAGTTTGTTGCACAACTTAATGGCGGCGGTGACGCTGCTATTGGCCGCCTGTGCCAGTAAGCCACCGGTGTCGTCTGTGCCGGCCGCGCCGACCAACGTGGCCATGCCCGATCCTTCTGCGGCTGCGCTGCCGCAGAGTGTTTCGGGTTTGCCCAACCTGCAGCAGGGCAATAGCCGCTGGGTGGCTGTGCCCTGGAGCGAGTTGCCCGGCGTTGAAACGGATGCCTTGTATGAAGCCTGGAACGCCTGGCTGAAAAGTTGTGAGCGCCCCGGCCCCGTGTTTGCCCCGCTGTGCCCGGAGGTGCGTCGCTTGAGCATTGGTGGTGAAGCGCTTCAACGCCAGTGGCTTATGGGACGCCTGCAACCCTACCGTGTGGAGTCGCTGCAAGCCGAAAACAAGGGCTTGCTCACCGCCTATTTCGAGCCCGAGTTTGAAGCCCAACGTGTGCGTCAGCCAGGGTTTGAGGTGCCGCTATACCAAGCGCCAGCGGGCCTGTTGGCGCGCCAACCCTGGTTCAGCCGCCAGGACATGGAGACACTGCCACAAGCGCAAGCGGCGCTGCAAGGCCGCAGCCTGCTGTACCTGGCCGACCCGGTGCAAGCCATGTTGTTGCAAATCCAGGGCTCTGGCCGCTTGCGTGTGACCGAGCCCGATGGCCGCCAGCAACTGGTACGCCTGGCCTATGCGGGGCACAACGGCCATGCTTACCAAAGTATCGGCCGCTGGCTGCTGGATCAGGGTGAAGTGCGTGATGCCTCCTGGCCTGGCATTCGAGCCTGGATGCTGCAAAACCCGCAGCGCGTGCGTGAGTTGCTGTGGCGTAACCCAAGGGTGGTTTTCTTCAAGGAAGAGGCTTTGAGTGAATTTGACAGTGGCTTTGGTCCACGCGGTGCGCAAGGCGTGCCGCTGACACCGGGCCGGTCTATTGCGGTGGATCCGCAAAGCATTCCGTATGGCACCCCGGTCTGGTTGGCCTCTGAGGGCGCGCAAGTGAGTTTGCAGCGCTTGGTGCTGGCACAAGACACGGGCAGCGCCATTCGTGGGGCAGTCCGAGCCGATCTGTTTGCTGGTTGGGGCGTGGCTGCCGGTGAATTGGCCGGACGGCTCAAGCAACCCTTGCGCCTGTGGGTGCTGTGGCCCAAACCCTTCTGAAGGCGTTACCATAGATACTTGAAAACCCGTTGTTTAAGCTCTAACCGGACCGACTCATGAACAAAGCAAGCAGCAAATCCACCATGCGCGACATTGATGAGCGCACCAATCTGGCCGGTAACAGCATGTTTGAGCTGCTGCTGTTTCGTTTGGGTGAAGCCCCTGGCACCGACAAACGCGAGCTGTTTGGCATCAATGTGTTCAAGGTGCGTGAAATTTTGGTCATGCCCGAAATCACCGCCATGGTCAATTCACCACCGTCGGTAATGGGCGTGGCCAACATCCGTGGCCAGATGATCACCGTGATCAACCTGCCACAGTTGGTGGGTACCAACCCCACCAAGGGGCTGGGCATTTTGCTGGTGACCGAGTTTGCCCGCACCACGCAGGCATTTGCCGTTGAAGAAGTCAATGAAATCGTGCGTCTGGAGTGGAAGCACGTGCTGTCCGCTGAAGGTCGTGGCGGTGGCCTGGTCACCAGCATTGCGCGTCTGGATGGTGCTGCCGAAAACACCCGCCTGGCACAGGTGCTGGATGTGGAGCAAATTCTGCGCGATGTGTTCCCTGAGCAGCATCAGGTGGAGATTGAACCCAGCAGCAAGCTGCATATTCCTGAAGGTTCAGTGGTGTTGGCTGCAGACGACTCTGCGGTGGCACGCATGATGATCGAGCAGGGTTTGCAAGCCATGGGCGTGCCCTTCATCATGACCAAGTCGGGGCAGGAAGCGTGGGATCGTTTGAAAGCCATGGCTGCAGAAGCTGAGGCACAAGGCAAAACCATCAAGGACAAAGTGGCGCTGGTGTTGACCGACCTTGAAATGCCCGAGATGGACGGCTTTACCCTGACGCGCAACATCAAGCAGGATGTGCGTTACAGCGGTATCCCGGTGGTGATTCACTCTTCGCTGACCGGGTCTACCAACGAAGACCATGTCAAGAAAGTCGGTGCCGATGCTTACGTGGCCAAGTTTGTTGCGGATGAACTGGCCGAGACTATTCGCAAGGTGTTGATGCGATAGCTATTCTTTTGCTATGCTTTAAAGAGCTATTCGCCCTTATTAAATAAGGGCTAGAAGCCAAAAAGTATCTTTATTTGACGCCACCTCATGTTGTATCCATCGGGTGGCGTTTTTGCAGGTTTCAACTTTCAACACACAGGTGTTCACGAGACGCCTGATGAAAAACCGGAGTGGCTCATGAACGCACCTTTACCCTTGGCGGCACAAGTGCCCACAGCAGCTGTCAGCCTGGACGACAAATACACCCAAACCCAGGGTCGCGCCTTCATGAGCGGCGTGCAGGCGCTGGTGCGCTTGCCCATGTTGCAGCGTCAGCGTGATGCGCTGGCCGGCTTGAACACCGCCGGTTTCATCAGTGGCTACCGGGGCTCGCCCTTGGGTGGCTATGACCAGGCGCTGGTGGCGGCGCGCAAGCATCTGGATGCCCAGCACATCGTGTTTCAGCCGGGTGTCAACGAAGAGCTGGCCGCCACGGCGGTGTGGGGCACGCAGCAGCTGGACCTGTACCCCCAAACCAAAAAATATGACGGCGTGTTTGGCCTCTGGTACGGCAAGGGGCCGGGGGTGGACCGCAGCTCGGACGTGTTCAAACACGCCAACATGGCAGGCACCGCCCAGCACGGTGGTGTGGTGGCGGTGGCGGGCGACGACCATGTCAGTAAAAGCTCGACCGCCGCGCACCAAAGCGACCACATCTTCAAGGCCTGCGGGCTGCCGGTGTTTTTTCCGTCCGACGTGCAAGGCATTCTGGACATGGGCTTGCACGCCATTGCCCTGAGCCGTTTCTCGGGCGTGTGGGCCGGCATGAAGACGATTCAGGAGGTGGTGGAGTCGAGCAGCTCGGTGGATGTCAGCACAGAGCGTGTCAAGATCGTGCTGCCCGAAGACTTTGCCATGCCCGCAGGTGGCCTGCACATCCGCTGGCCGGACCCGCCGTTGGAGCAGGAAGCGCGCTTGATGGACTACAAGTGGTACGCCGCGCTGGCCTATGTGCGTGCCAACAAGCTCAATCACAACGTCATCGCAAGCAACCATGATCGTTTTGGCATCATTGCCAGCGGCAAGGCCTTCAACGACACGCGCCAGGCGCTGGCCGATTTGGGGCTGGATGCAGCGACAAGCAAACGTATTGGGCTGCGCCTGCACAAGGTTAACGTGGTCTGGCCGCTCGAAGCCAGCAGCACACGCGACTTTGCCCAAGGTTTGCAAGAGATACTGGTGGTGGAAGAAAAGCGCCAGGTCATTGAATACCAGCTCAAAGAAGAGCTGTACCACTGGCGCGTGCGCCCCAATGTGGTGGGCAAGTTTGATGGCGATGGTGACAGTGAAGGCAATGGCAGCGGTGGTGAGTGGAGCCAGCCCAACCCCGGTGCCAGTGCCTTGCTGCGTGCCAATGCCGACCTGAACCCGGGCTTGGTAGCCAAAGCGATTGCCAAGCGCCTGCAAAAATTGGGCGTGCCGGGCGATGTGGCACAGCGCATGGACCAGCACCTGGCCCTGCTGGCCGCCAAAGAACGCGGTGCGTTAGAACTCAAGTCTGACACCGGTGAACGCACCCCCTGGTTTTGCAGTGGCTGCCCGCACAACACCAGCACCCGCGTGCCCGAGGGCAGCCGCGCCATGGCTGGCATTGGCTGCCATTACATGACGGTTTGGATGGATCGCAGCACCAGCACCTTCAGCCAGATGGGCGGCGAGGGTGTGGCCTGGGTGGGGCAACGGCCCTTTACCACCGACACCCATGTGTTTGCCAACCTGGGCGACGGCACCTACTTTCACAGCGGCTTGCTGGCCATTCGCCAGAGCATTGCCGCCGGGGTCAACATCACTTACAAGATTTTGTACAACGATGCCGTGGCCATGACCGGTGGCCAGCGCGTGGGCGAGCGTGCCGAAGGCCACAGCGTGCTGCAAATCATGGCCAGCCTGGTCAGTGAGGGCGTGGCCAAGCTGGTGATCGTGACCGACCAGCCTGAAAAATACGCCGGTGTAGCGCTGTTACCTGGCGTAAAGGTGCAGCACCGCGATGAACTCGACCGCATCCAGCGCGAGTTTCGTGAGATTCACGGCACCACTGCCATCATTTACGACCAGATGTGCGCCACCGAGAAACGCCGCAAGCGCAAGCGCGGCACACTGACTGAGCCCGATGAACGGGTGGTGATCAACACCCTGGTGTGTGAAGGCTGTGGCGACTGCGGCGAGCAGTCCAACTGCCTGAGCATCGAGCCGCTGGAGACCGAATTTGGCCGCAAGCGTGCCATCAACCAAAACAGCTGTAACAAAGACTTTTCATGTGTCAAAGGCTTCTGCCCCAGCTTTGTCACTGTCAAGGGTGGGCTGCTCAAAAAGCCCAAAAAAGACCAGCAAGGCAGTTTGAGTGCCTTGCCACGCTTGCCTGAACCGGTGTTGCCCGCTACGGATACGGCCTGGGGCATTGTGGTGGGCGGGGTCGGCGGCACGGGGGTCATCACCATCGGCCAGTTGCTGGGCATGGCCGCGCACCTCGAAGGTAAGGCCGTGGTCACACAAGATGCCGGTGGCCTGGCGCAAAAAGGCGGCGCCACCTGGAGCTTTGTCCAGGTGGCCAACAGCACAGAGGCGATCTACACCAGCAAGGTGGATACCGCCAAAGCGGATGTGGTGATTGGCTGCGATGCCATCGTGGCCGCCAGCAAAATCACCTTGAACGTGATGCAGCAGGGGCGCACTTATGTGGCGCTCAACAGCCATGCCACGCCCACCGCCGCGTTTGTGCACAACCCGCAGTGGCAGTTTCCTGAAGGTGGCTGCGAGGCCGCGATTGCCGCCCAGGTGGGCATGCAGGCGCTGGGCGTGTTCGATGCCGAGCAGGTGGCCACCCTGGCTCTGGGCGACGCCATCTACACCAACCCCTTGCTGCTGGGTTACGCCTGGCAACAGGGTCGTGTGCCCTTGAGCCGCGCCGCCTTGCTGCGCGCCATGGCACTCAACGGTGTGCAGGTGGCCAACAACCAGGCCGCGTTTGAGTGGGGTAGGCACTGCGCGCATGACCTGGCTGCAGTGCTGGCCTTGCTGCAAACACGCCAGGTCATCGAATTCGTCAAAAAACCGGCATTGGCGGATGTGATTGCCAAACGTGTGGCATTTTTGACCGCTTACCAGGATGCCGCCTACGCGGCGCGCTATCAAAAAGTGATGGATCAGGTGCAGCAGCTGGATGCGGCCTTGGGCAAAACCGCATTGTGCGAAGCGGTGGCGCGCAACCTGTTCAAACTGATGGCTTACAAAGACGAGTACGAAGTGGCGCGGCTGTATACCGACGGCAGCTTCGCCGCCCAGGTGGCGCAGCAGTTTGAGGGCGATTACCAACTGCACTTTCATCTGGCGCCGCCCCTGTTGACTAAAACCAATGACAAGGGGGAACTGGTCAAACAACGCTTTGGCCCGTGGATGATCAAAGCCTTTGGGCTGCTGGCGCGTTTGAAAGGCTTGCGTGGCGGGGTGCTGGATGTGTTTGGCCGCACGCAAGAGCGTCGTCAAGAGCGCGCCTGGATTGAGCGCTACCAGAACCAGCTGCAAGAATGTATGGATAAATTGGCTTCTAGCCCTTTTGAATCAAGCGCAGAGTGCTACAAAATTGCTTGTCAACTGGCGCAAATTCCAAACGACATTCGCGGCTATGGCCACGTCAAAATCAGCCATTTGCAAGCTGCCCAGCGGCGCTGGGACGATGTGCTGGTGCAGTGGCAGCAACTCACACCATGACTAAAAAATCCGGCAACGACCTTTTTATCGTTGACAACAGCGACGATGACTGGAAAGTCTTGAACTATCTGGCCGAGTGGACTGATATCTCCAACAAATTTGACATTGCTACCGGTTATTTTGAAATTGGCTCGCTGCTCGCGCTTGACGGCAAATGGCAAAAGCTCGATCAAATCCGCATCCTGATGGGTGACGAGGTGACACGCCGCACGCAACGCACCTTGAACGATGGCGTGGGGCGTATTCAGGGACTGCTGGATGACAGCATTGAGCGCGAAAAGCTTAAAAATGATTTTCTGACCGGTGTGGCCGCCGTTGTGCAAGCCATTGCCATCGGTCAAATCAAGTGCCGCGTCTATACCAAACGTAAATTTCATGCCAAGGCCTACGTCACCCACAGCAAGCTCTCGGTGGTGGGCTCATCGGCGCTGGTGGGCTCCAGTAACTTCACCTACCCGGGCCTGACCGGCAATGTAGAGCTCAACGTCAAGGTGGACAGCTCCAGCGAAGTCGCCAAACTGCAGCAGTGGTATGAAGACCATTGGAGCCAAGCGCAAGATGTCAGCGCTGAAGTGCTCAAGGTCATCGAGCGCCACACTCGCCACTACCTGCCATTCGAGGTTTATGCCAAAGCACTGCAAGCCTATTTCACCAATGTGGAAGAAAGCGCTGGCGATTGGGAGCGCAAACACTCGCGCATGTACTCGGTGCTCGACCAGTACCAGCGCGATGGCTATGCGGCACTGCTCAAAATCGGTGCCAAATACGGCGGCGCATTTTTGTGCGACGGCGTTGGCCTGGGTAAAACCTTTGTTGGCCTGATGCTGATAGAGCGATTGGTCAAGTTTGATCATAAAAAAGTCTTGCTGGTGGTGCCCAAGTCGGGTCGGGAACCGGTGTGGGAATCGAGCTTGCGCAGCTACCTGCCTGAGCTGTTTGGTGACTTTTCCAACCTGGTGGTCATCAACCATACCGACTTGCAGCGCGGTGGTGAGTGGCTTGAAAAGCTGCAGCGGCTCAAAGACCAGGCCGATGTGCTAGTGATTGACGAGGCGCACCACTTTCGCAACCCGGGCACTCAGGCCGACACCTCACGCTACTGGCAAATGCAGAGCCTGGCTAAAGGCAAGCAAGTCTTTATGCTGACTGCCACGCCCATCAACAACAGCCTTTTGGACCTTCAGCACTTGATAGAACACTTTACCCAGCGCGAACCAGGCCACTTCAAAGACACACTGGGCATCCATTCGCTACCCGGCCACTTTCGCAAGCTTGAAAAAGAACTCATCAAGCGCATGGGTGGCGAGCTGGTGCAAGGTGAACTGGCCGGATTTGAGACCACAGACATCCTCTCGCAAGACAGTCTGTTGCGTGAGCTGGTGGTGCAGCGTAGCCGTGCCTATGTCAAGCAAAGCCAATTGACGGCCGGTGCCAAAGCCGCTTTCTTCCCCCAACGCGCAGCGCCCAAAGTGGCGGATTATTCGGTCAAAAAAACCTACGGCAAGTTGCTCGGTTTGGTGGAAAAAGCCTTTAATAAAAAGCAGCCCCTTTTTACCCTGCCCATGTATTACCCCTTGGCCTACCCCAACCCGGATGCCGACGGCTTGGCCAAAGACGACTTTGAAGAAAACCGACAGAAGCAAGTGGTGGGTTTGATCCGGATTTTGTTTTTGAAACGCTTTGAGAGCTCGGCTTGCGCGTTTGAGTCATCGTGTCAGCAGCTGCTGAAAAAAGTGCTGGCTTTTGTACAAGCCAACAGCATCAGCAAACATGAATTGGCGGCATTAGAGCGCTGGCGCATTCATTGGGAAGAGCTGACAGACGCGGTGCAAATGCGCCAGAACGACATGTTTGGCGGCAGCCCTGAAGACGATGCTGCGCTAGAAGAAGACTTTATCTCCGAAGAACTGCTGGCCACCTTTGAGCCGCTTGACCGCAGGCTTTATGACGTGCCACAAATCCTGTCCGAATCGTTGCAAGACCTGAATCAATTGGCGGAGTTCTTGAACGAATTGCGTCAATTCAAACCCAGCCAGGACAACAAGCTTCAAGCCCTGATCAAGCTGCTTAAAACCGACCCGGTGCTCAAACAACACAAGGTCATGATCTTTAGCGAGTTCTCGGCCACCGCCCGCTATCTGGCGTGTGAGCTGGTCAAAGCCGACATTCAAGGTGTCGATCAAATTGACTCAGGTACCAAACGTAGCCGCAGCGATGTGATTCGCCAATTTTCCCCATACTACAACGGCCAGACCAGCCAAAGTCTGGCAGACCAGGGCTATGCCGAGACCCGCATCTTGATCGCCACTGACGTGCTCAGCGAAGGCCTCAATTTGCAAGATGCCACCCGCTTGATTAATTACGACTTGCACTGGAACCCGGTGCGCCTGATGCAGCGCATTGGCCGGGTTGACCGGCGCATGAATCCTGAAATCGAGAAAAAACTCATGGCCGACCACCCGCAAGTCAAAGCCATTCGCGGCACGGTGGAGTACTGGAACTTTTTGCCCCCCGGTGAGTTGGACGAGTTGCTTAACCTGTTTAAAAAAGTCTCCAACAAAACCTTGCTAATCTCCAAAACCTTGGGCATTGAAGGCAAAAAACTACTGCGCCCCGAAGACGACTTTGCCGCCCTGGTGGACTTCAACCACCAGTTTGAAGGCGAGCCCACCGCGCTGGAAACCATGCACCTTGAATACCAGCGCCTGTTGGTAGCCCACCCCGATCTGGGCGCGCGCCTGCAAGCCTTGCCAGGGCGGGTTTTTAGCGGCAAAGCCCATGTGCAGCCTGGCACGCAAGCGGTCTTTTTCTGCTACGGCCTGCCTGGCATTGACCACAGCGTGACTGCGCCCGTGGTGGAGTCTGATGCCTGGACGCTAGCCGCTGGCCGAACCGCCTGGCTGCTGCTGGACTTGTCAACTGGCAAAGTCCTGGAAGACGCAGCTGCCATTGATGCCGTCATCCACTGCGAACCCACCACAACGCGTCAGTGCCAAATAGCCCCGACATCACTTTCAGAGGCGCGCAGCAAAATCGAGAAACACCTGAAAAACGGCTACCTGCGCCAGGTGCAAGCCCCGCTGGGCGTACTGCCACAACTGATCGGCTGGATGGAATTGAATTGACAAAAATGGCACAATGAAACGAAGGAGTCCATGATGAACACACTGCGCCAAATTGAATCTGAAATGGCTTCGCTACCCGTCAATCTGCAAGCTGAAGTGCTTGACTTTGTCCACTTTGTCAAGCAACGCCATGGTTTGCAGCGCGCACCAATCGCGGTATCCAGCTCACCTGTCAGTGGGCATTCGCCCTTTTTTCAGGCGTTGACTGATGCTGGGTTTGTGGGGTGCATCGAAACCAATGAGCAGTTGTCGACCCACTACAAAAGCCAACTCGATTTTTCTGACAAAACCGGGTCTCGTCCATGATTTTGGTCGATACGGGTGCCTGGTTGGCACTGGCTGACAGTGGCGATGGCTATCATGCCCGCAGCCGGGAATTTTTTCGCATCAACTGCGAACCACTGATGACCACCTACCCCGTGCTGGTGGAGTGTGTTCACCTGATGTACAAGCGCATTGGTGTCACCAAAACACTGGCATGGATGAATGCGCTTAATGCCCAAGAAGTGGGTGTCTTTGCGATGACAGCTGGCCATGTGCCGCGCATCACGACCTTGATGCATCAATACCGCGATTTACCCATGGATTTGGCTGATGCGTCCCTGGTACTTGTCGCAGAAGAGCTGGGTGAGGGCCGCATCGTCAGCACGGACGAGCGCGACTTCCATGCGTATCGGTGGAAAAATCAGCATCCGTTTTGTAATTTATTCACCGCTTGAGAACGGTGTCCGCAGGGGTATCTTGGCCGCCCGAAGACCAGTCGCAATCATCAGGGAGACAACAACATGGCAACGCCACCCCCCGCGCTCGCCCCCCAGGCCGAGCAACTGCGCCACATTCACAGCATCCCGGCGCTGGTCAAGTACCTGCACCTTGAGCTGGGCTGGCCTATTGATGTGGATGACTGGGAGGACGCCGTCTTTGACTGGCAGCCCGAAGAACTCAACCTCAAAGACGAGCACCGGGTTGCTATACACAGCATCAAACAACTGCGCCCGCTGGTCAGCGGCCAACCCTGGGGCATCTTTTTTGTCGACTTTGACAAAGGCAGCCTACCGATTGTGGTGCTGCGCCGAGTGCTCAATGGCCTGGTGCCCAAAAGCCGCACCAGCAGCGGCGGACACCAAAGCTGGCACGCGCGCGACCTGTTGTTTGTGGCGAGCTTTGGCGAAGCCGGTGCGCGAGAAATCGCGCTAGCCCACTTCACCGACGAATCTGACCTGGGCGACCTGCCCACCTTGCGCGTGCTGGGTTGGGACGAATCTGACACCGGCCTGGAACTGGGCTATGTGGCGCAAACCCTCAAAAGCAAACTGCGCTGGCCGCTGCACACCACAGGTGCTGCCGACCAGGCAGCGTGGCGCAAACAATGGGCCAGTGCCTTCACCCTGGGCTACCGCCAGCCGATCAACGACAGCAAAACCTTGGCACTGGCGCTGGCCGAGCTGGCCAAACGCATCCGTAGCAGAGCCAACGCCGTGCTGGCGCTGGAAAGCCCCAAAGGCCACCTGACACAACTGCACAAAGCCTTCAAAGAAAACCTGATTGCCGACCTGACCCCCGACGGCTTTGCCGACATGTTTGCGCAAACCATCACCTACGGCCTGTTCACCGCCCACGCCAGCCGGGGCAGTGGCGCACTGGTGGCTGACGACGTGGCGCTGATGGTGCCCAGCACCAACCCGTTTTTGAAAGAGCTGCTGCACGACTTTTTAAGCGCCGCTGGGCGTGATCGCAAAAAAAGCCGTCGGGTTGACTTTGACGAGCTGGGCATCAACGACGTGGTCACCACCCTGCGCGGGATACCCATGGACGCGGTGCTGCGCGACTTCAGCAAACAAAAACCGGGCGACGACCCGGTCATCCATTTCTACGAAGGCTTTCTCAAAGCCTACGACAAAGCCATGCGCGCCAAGCGTGGGGTGTTCTACACACCTTCGCCGGTGGTGCAGTTCATTGTGAAGAGCGTTGATGAGATTTTGAAAACCGAATTCGGCATTGAAGACGGTTTAGCCAGCACCATCACTTGGGGCGAGATGATGGCGCGCCAGCCCAGTCTGTCCCTGCCCAAACACTGCACAGCGCAAACTCCTTTCGTCCAAATTTTGGACCCTGCCACCGGCACCGGGACTTTCATCGTTGAAATCATCACCCAGATCCACGCCCACATGCTGCAGAAGTGGGCCAAGCAGGGCATCGTTGGCAAGGCGAATTGGCAACCGCTGTGGGTGGACTACGTCAAACTGCACCTGCTGCCGCGCCTATACGCCTTCGAGTTGATGATGGCCCCCTATGCCATTGCGCACATGAAGATCGGCCTGAGGCTAGCCGAGACCGGCTACACCTTCCCTGAAGACGGGCCACGCGTGAACGTGTTTTTGACCAACGCGCTGGAACCGGCGCACGCCATCAACCCAGGGCTGGCGTTTGAGGCGCCGATGCTCGCCGCAGAAGCTGCAGAGGCGAATCGGGTCAAGGAGCAATTGGCGGCGACGGTGGTGGTGGGGAACCCGCCGTATTCGGGCGACTCTGGCAACCAGGGCGACTGGATCACCCAACTGATGCGCACCCGTTTGCCTGATGGTGCTGACAGTTACTTTCGCTTCAACGATGCCGACCTGGGTGAGCGCAACCCCAAGTGGGTCAACAACGATTACGTCAAATTTATCCGGCTGGCGCAGTCCCGCTTGGCTACCGTGGGCACTGGCGTGCTGGGTTTTATTACCAGCAATTCGTACTTGGAAAGCCCGACCTTTCGCGGTGTGCGCCAAAGCCTGCTGCACAGTTTGCCGCATCTGCGCATTGTGGATTTGCACGGCAACTCCAAGCGCGGCGAAACCGCTGGCGGCGATGAAAACGTGTTTGAAATCACCGAAGGCGTGGCCATTGTGGTGGGCAACTTGCAGCCTGGGCTGGCGCTGCAGGTCGAACACGCCGATCTGATCGGGCCGCGCCAAACCAAATACGACACCCTGATGGCCAAAGGCTTGCAGTTGCTGGCGCCCTTTGCCCCGTCGGGTGAGCGGCTGCAACTGGTGCGCAGCGACAGCGCGGGCGTGGCCGAATACGAATGCGGTTGGCCGCTGACAACGATTGCACTGGTGAATTCAGTGGGCATCGTCACCGCCCGTGATGCGTTGTGCATCCAGTTCACTGAAAAGCAGGCCTGGGACACGGTGCGCGACTTTGCCAAGCGGGACGCAGAGGATGCACGGCAGGTGTATGCCTTGGGGACTGACGCACAGGACTGGCAGGTGACGCTAGCGCAAAAAGACCTCAACGATAGTGGGCCAAACAAAAAACTAATACAGCCAATTTTGTACCGGCCTTTTGATGTCCGGCACAGTTACTACACGGGAAAAGCCAGTGGTTTTATGGTTCGCCCTCGCCCGGAGGTGATGCGGCATATG
>MNXW01000006.1 GCA_001871515.1 Comamonadaceae bacterium CG2_30_57_122 | reverse complement strand
ATCAGTCGAATCTTCAACTGGGTGTTGGTGTCATCAAGAACGGTCACAGTATCGCCATCAGCCATGCCTACAACGCGACCATAAAGGGTATCCGCTGAAGCGATTTTACTCCTTCAAGGTTGCTGGTAATATAACCCCGAAGAACCCGCCTGCGATCCTCGCTGACTTTGGCGAGCCGTTCTGCGCGTGCGCCAGGTCGGATGAATTCGAATTTACAGAAACAATGTTGCACTAACTCCCCCGGATTCTCGGTGACGACATCACCGCTGTTGTCGACGACGTAGACATCGTTCCCCATGCCGCCAACCAGGGTGTCGGCACCCAAGCCTCCGTTCAGGGTGTCGTTGCCGTCCATGCCGTAAAGCACGTTGTCCAGTGCGTTCCCGGTGATGGCGTTGTTGAGTTCGGTGCCGGTGCCGGTGATCGCCGTGGTGCCGGTCAGGGTGAGGTTTTCCAGATCGGATCCCAAGGTGTAATCGATTGATGCATTCACCCGGTCTGTGCCTTCCCCCGGATTCTCGGTGACGACATCACCGCTGTTGTCGACGACGTAGACATCGTTCCCCATGCCGCCAACCAGGGTGTCGGCACCAACACCACCGTCGAGCGTGTTGCTGCCACTGTTGCCCGTGATGATATTGTCGAGAGCATTGCCGTAACCCGCCAAAGAGGATGTGCCCAGCAACTCCAGGTTCTCGACATTGGCCGCCAGCGTGTAAGTCACCGTCGATTGAACGGTATCAATACCTTGGTAAGCATTCTCGATCACCTTGTCGGCAGCACGATCAACTAAGTAAGTGTCGTTACCCAGACCACCGGTCATCGTATCGCTGCCAGCCAGACCATCCAGCGTGTCATCACCCGCTGAGCCTGTCAGCGTGTTATTGGCCGACGTGCCGACCAGCATTTGTCCAGGTGTTGAGGTATAGGCAACATCAAGATCGAAAGTCGTTGCAACAGATGCGCCTGCGGCATCTGTTGCAACTAGGCGCAAACTCAAGCTGCCCGGATCACCCGCCGTGCCCGAGAAGGTACGTGACGCCGTATCGAAGGTGAGCCATGCTGGCAGAGCGCTGCCGTCCGTCAGCATTGCGCTGTAGGTCAGCACATCGCCATGCACACTGTCCGGATCGGCGAAAGCACCTGCCGGGATCGTATATTGATACAGCTGTCCCTGGGTAATGTTTTGCGCGGCCAATGGTTGGGCGACTGTCGGTGCATCATTGACATTGGCAACGTTGAGCGCAAAAGTGCTGGAAGCCGAGAGGCCGCTTGTATCCGTCGCGGTGACCACAACATTGAGCGAACCGACGTCCGTGTTACCCGGAACACCACTGAAGGTCCGAGAGGCTGCGTCGAAAGTGAGCCAACTTGGCAGTGCCGAACCATTCGCCAGTGTTGCGGTGTAGGTCAGCACATCGCCATAAATCGAATCGGCATCGGCATATGCACCTTGAGTATTTTCCAATTCAGGTATGAGCCTGAAGCGAATTAAAATTGGATGATTTGCGAGAGTGAGTTGACCTGGTTAAAAACGAAGTTTAATGGATTCTTGCTAATCTGTTTTGAGTTTATTTCTTTACTGGTTTTAGTCTAAAAGATTGGTGCTTTTTTGGTGTTGATTTTTGATCAGTCAGGCCCGGCGTTTTGGCTTTACAAAGCTTGCAAACAATTCACTCTTGGCACGTTGCATTTCCTGAGCCGCAGCCAGGTCTGTTTTTGACTTTGCCTGCGCCTGCAAAGCTTCCAGCGTGGTGCCCTCTTTGAGTGTGACCAAACCCTTTTCACATAACTGCGCCAAACACTCCAGCGGGGTCTTCACCTCCTCGTGCTTATAGCGCTTGATGATCTTGCCTTTGGGGCTGATGACCTCGGTGGCGAACATGCACGGGCGGTGAAAATTGAGCCATGGATTGAACGTTTCCTGATAGAACTCATTGATGGGCTTAGCGTACTGCTGGGGGATATGTGCGTAGCCCATGTGCTTGCGCACCACACTGGCATTCTTGCTCTCGGCCAGCGCATTATCGTTGCTTTGGCGCGAGCGCGATTTGGTTTGCTCGATGCGCAGTTTCTCGAGAATCTTCGCCACCGGGCCGTTGATAAACTCGGAGCCGTTGTCCGAGTGAAAGCCCAAAATCACAAACGGAAATTGCTCAATGATCAACTCCAGCACGGGCAACAGAAATGCCTCGCTGATGCCTTGCACACACGCCTCGATCTGCCACTGGCACACTGCGTCAACGCAAGTGATGTGTACACCCCCTTGATGCCGTCAAGATCGCCTTGGTGGACGGTGTCAACGCGTATAAAACCAGCCCTCCCGTCGGGCCGTGGCGCTTTGCGTGTCCCAATGGAATTGCACACGGGATGTGTCTTGGTAAAAACCACCCGCCTGGCCCGGTAACCCGCGCTTTTGCGCAGGTTGTACAGGTGCGAGACCGAGATACCCGCCAGTCGCTTGTAGCGCGTGTCGCCATAGACGCTGTAAGCGCGCTGAAAAAGGTGCGCTATGGCCGGGCCACAGACATCCTCGTTGGCTTTGTCCATCTCGACGAGCAGTTCGATATCGAGAGGCGTGTATTTGCGCGCAAAGGGGGCCGCAGGCGCACGATAGCGTTTGGACAGGGGTATGGTGGCTAACCGGTTGCCGTGCCAATGGGCGATCAGGCGGGTGATTTGCGCGCGGCTGTAGCCGCTGGTGTGCCGCAGGTATCTCAGCAGTATGCCTCGCTCACGCTTGGGTCGCCTGGGGTAGTCAAAGCGCTTGAGCACGCGGCTGATGTGCTCATAACGCTGGGTGTCGTTTCCGTGCGCCGAAAATTCGATCTGCGCACTGGCGCTGAGAAATTGCTCGATCTGTTCAATCGTACAAAGCCGTGTTTCGTTCATGTTGATCACCATCCTTGAGATGATCAACCCACTTCTTCAATTCGACCTCAGATTCTTCGCTTCAGGCTCATTCCTCGTTGGAAATACAGCCCTCGTTCAGGCTCATACCACGTTGGACAAGGCTATATCTTGCGAACTATTCACCACTCACGCGACAATTACCTAAGTTCCAAATTGCAAAGGAAACCTGTCGAAATTTCTCAAATTGAACAATTCACTCGAATTATCAAATCTACCCGGAAGGAACGTCCCATTCAGAAATTTCTACTTGATAAGCATGCATTTGCAGACGAACATCAGCATGAAAACATGCAAGGAATTTCAGATTCGGTTCAATCATAAGCCACTTGCGCGACCCACTTGATATCTCTAAGAACGTGTGCAGTTCTCTTACCTCCATTTGCAAGCAGGATAGTTGAATTGCCGTTCTCATAATTGATTCGGATGAAAGATACAAAACCATCCTCGTCACCACTATGCCCAAAAATACTTAATCCAGCGCTATTCTCTGCCACTTCCCAGCCGTACCCGTAACCAGTTTGATAACCACCGATCATGATAGTTGATTGTTTTGTGGTCATCAGTCGCAATGTATCACTCGATACAAGCCTCCCTGTTAACAGAGCAGTGGTAAATGCACTTAAATCGGATACCGAGCTATAGACTCCAACAGCCCCGGTCCATGCGATGGTTATACCAAATATTTTGTTGGTTCGCCCATAGTTGAGTGCAGCAGAAGTTCCAATGATCGAATCATGACCAAACACATAGGTTGACTGCATACCCAATGGGATGAAAATATTTTCTTGCAGGTAATCCGCATAGGACTTGCCTGACACTTTGCCGATAATCTCCGCCAAGAGCAGATAATTGCTATTGCAGTACTGAGCATCCGTTCCAGGCGCAAACAACAGAGTGTCATCTGAAATATAGTGTTTGAGCAGTTGCTGATTTCCAAGGCCATCCAGCTTACGAAACTTCTGCAAAGACATGCCTGAACAACAATCCGGTATTCCAGACTGATGTGACAACAAGTGATGGATGGTGATGCCGCGCCAGCTAGCAGGTAACTCAGGATGCCACTTCAATACGGAATCATCCAAAGACAAGCGTCGCCGTTCTACAAGTTGCATCACAGCGACTGCGGTAATGGGTTTCGATATCGAAGCAATTGCAAAGGAAGTATCTGTAGTGATGGGGGTCCAACGATTGATATCCGCCATCCCCCTGCCTCGGCTATAGAGGGGCTTCCCATTTTTGAAAATCATCACGCTGATTCCTGGCTCAGAGCTACTTAACTTGGAATCAAGCAGATGATCGATTTGCGAGGCTAGGTAAGTCTGACGCTCTGCAGGTGTCGCCGATGGCGGCAAAGGCTGAACGCTGGCACAGCCGACAAACAGCCCAACCAACACGATCAAAAATATATTTCTGCAGTAACCAGTCAATCGAAACAAGATCATAATCAAACTTTCAAAGTTACAGATTTATTATGCATATGACCGTTGAAATATACTCAATCTCATATCCGCTCATCGAGCCGATATGGCATCGAAACATTCAATGTCACATCGATAATTCTATTGAAGGCATTGCCGTGCGTTACAAGAATAACAGTGCAGTTCCCCTTAATTCTTTCAAGGTAGATAACCAGTTTTTCAAGGGAACTCTTGTCCAAATTATTTTCAGGTTCATCCATTATCAGAACAGAAGGCCGATTCACCAGCGCCCGCAGAATTGCGATCTTTTGTCGTTGTCCACCAGAAAGATCGCGCCCATTCTCGGCAATAATGGCATCTAATCCATGGCAGAATTCTGACATCAATGATTCCCAACCAAGTGATTCCAGTATTGAGTGGATGTATCCATCTGAAATATCACGCCCCATCGTAATATTCATGCGAAGCGAGTCTCCAAAAATGCTTCGTCGGGGGAATCAGTGGGTGATTTTAGCCGGTTTCCAACTTGGAATTCTGTTGGATTTGATTTTTATGCGTGGTCGTAAGGAAACGATAGAGCTTGCGGCATGAAGCATCAAATGCATCTTGCTCCTGTTCCGTGATTCGTGGCCAGATGAGCGGACCGCCATCTTCTTCCAGTAGATCAAAGGTTACTTCCTCAACCGGCAGACGCGACAGTTGTGGATCCTCCTGGCGGCGGCGGATCACCTCGCCG
>MNXW01000046.1 GCA_001871515.1 Comamonadaceae bacterium CG2_30_57_122 | reverse complement strand
CTGTTCATGGCCGAAGCCGTGTACAACGCCAGTGGCTTGGGGTTGCCGATTGTGATGACGGTGGCCAACCGTGCCATTGGCGCGCCCATTAACATCTGGAACGACCACACCGACAGCATGAGCATGCGTGACGCGGGTTGGTTGCAGCTGTTTGCCGAGACCAACCAGGAGGCGCTTGACCTGCACATTCAGGCCTTCAAGATTGCCGAAGAGCTCTCGCTGCCGGTGATGGTGTGCATGGATGGTTTCATCTTGACGCACGCCTACGAGCGCGTAGACATGCCCAGCCAGGAACAGGTCGACAAGTTTTTGCCGCCCTATGAGCCGCGCCAGGTGCTGGACCCGAACGACCCGGTGACGATTGGCGCCATGGTCGGCCCCGAAGCCTTTACTGAAGTGCGCTACCTGGCACATGCCAAGCAGATGCAGGCCCTTGATCTGATTCCGCAAATTGCAGCTGAATTCAAAGCGCAGTTTGGCCGCGACTCCGGCGGGCTGATCAAGACCTACATGACCGAAGATGCAGACACCATCGTCATCGCCCTCGGTTCCGTCCTAGGCACGATCAAAGACACGGTGGACGACTTGCGCGCGCAAGGTCACAAGGTCGGCGTGCTGGGTATCACCTCGTACCGGCCGTTTCCCATCTCGGCGATTCGTGACGCAACGGTCAAAGCGGAGCGCATTGTGGTGATTGAGAAATGCTTTGCTGTGGGCATTGGTGGCATTGTGTCGCGGGACGTGCGCAGCGCCGTACGCAACCGGCCACAACCGGTCTATACGGTGGTTGCAGGTTTGGGTGGGCGTGCGATCACCAAAGATTCTGTCAACAAATTGTTGCTGCAGGCCTTTAATGACAAGCTCGACCTGCTCACCTTTTTGGATCTGGACTGGGACATCGTCAACCGCGTGCTGGATCGCGAAAAGAGCAAACGCCGCTCGGGCCCGGTGGCCGAAGGCGTGTTGCGTGACATCGGCACCGTGGCCTCAGGTGCCGTCTGAGACCTTGCGGGACAGACCAAGGCTACACACAGTGAGCTTGCTCTGTCCTCAACTGATTAAGGATTTGCGGGACAGACCAAGGCTAAACACAGTGAGCTTGCTCTGTCCTCAACAACTTAAATCCTTGCGGGACAGACCAAAGCCCACGCAGTGGGCGTGCTCTGTCCTCAACTGATTAGGAGACAAAATGGAACAATCAACCGTCAAGTTTTACCAGACCGGCACCTTCACCGTCGGCAACCGCTTGCTGGCACCCGAGCAGCGCAGCGTGCAGGCCGGTGACCAGCGTCGCAACTCACTCAACTCCGGCCACCGCGCCTGTCAGGGCTGTGGCGAAGCGCTCGGCGCACGCTACGCCATTGATGCAGCCATGGCCGCCACCAACGGCCAGCTGATCGCCGCCAATGCCACCGGCTGTCTGGAAGTGTTCTCCACACCTTATCCTGAGACCTCGTGGCAAATGCCCTGGTTGCACTCGCTGTTTGGCAATGCCGCGGCAGTGGCTACCGGCATTGCCGCTGCCATGAAAGCCAAGGGCCGCAGCGAGGTGCGCGTAGTGGCGCAGGGCGGTGACGGGGGCACCACCGACATCGGCTTTGGCTGCTTGTCGGGCATGTTTGAGCGCAATGACGATGTGCTCTACATCTGCTACGACAACGAGGCCTACATGAACACCGGCGTACAGCGCTCCAGCGCCACACCACCAGCAGCACGCACCGCGACCACCATGCCGGTGGGGCCGCATCCGGGCAACGACTTTGGTCAGGGCAAGAATGTGCCGCTGATCGCCATGGCGCATGAAATTCCTTACGTAGCAACCGCTACGGTGGCTGATTTGCGTGACCTGGAATACAAGGTGACCAAGGCGATGTCGATGCACGGCGCGCGCTACATCCACATCTTTGTGCCCTGCCCACTGGGCTGGGGCGCCGCTTCCCAGGACACCATCAAGTTGTCCCGGATGGCGGTAGAAAGCGGTGTCTTCCCGGTGTTTGAGGCCGAGCGTGGTGAGGTGACGGGGGTGCGCAAAATCCGTCACCAGATTCCGATTGAAGACTATTTGCGTCCACAAAGACGCTTTGCCCACTTGTTTGGTAAACACCCGGACGTGGCCACCATTGCCTTGCTGCAAGCGCGTGCCGATCGCAATATCCGCCGCTTCGGTTTGCTTGGTTAATCAGTTGAGGACAGAGCTGGCTCACTGTGTGTAGCTGCGGTCTGTCCCACAAGGAGATAAAAATGGAAAAACCTTTTGCTATCACGCTCGATGTTGGCACCTCGCTGGCCAACCACACCGGTTCCTGGCGGACCAACCGGCCGGTGTACCTGAGCCGTAAGCCGCCGTGCAACCACCAATGCCCGGCCGGAGAGAACATTCAGGCCTGGCTGTTTCTGGCCGAATCGGGCAACTACGAAGGTGCCTGGCGCAAGCTGGTCGAAGAAAACCCGTTTCCCGCCATCATGGGCCGCGCTTGCTACCACACCTGTGAGGGCGCTTGCAACCGCGGGCAGCTCGATTCTGCGGTGGGTATCAATTCGGTCGAGCACTTTTTGGGCGATGAGGCCATTGCCAAGGGCTGGAAGTTCACCAAGCCTACAGTTGTCACCGGCAAAAAAGTGCTGGTGGTGGGTGCTGGCCCCTCGGGCTTGTCGGCGGCTTATCACCTGGCCATGCTGGGACACAGTGTGACCATTTTTGAGGCTGGCCCCTTGCCAGGCGGCATGATGCGCTTTGGCATTCCGCAGTATCGGCTGCCGCGCAACGTGATCGACGCCGAGGTGCAGCGCATCGCCGAACTGGGCGTGGAAATTGTCTACAACACCAAGGTCAGCAACATCCTGGAGACCAAGCAGCAAGGTGGCTTTGACGCGGTGTTTCTGGCGGTGGGCGCGCACATTGCCAAGCGCGCTTACATCCCGGCCGCCGACTCGGCACACGTGCTTGACGCGGTGTCGGTGCTGCGCTCGATGGAAGGCGCAGACAAACCGCTGCTGGGGCGCAAGGTGGTGGTTTACGGCGGCGGCAACACGGCGATTGACGTGGCGCGCACCGCCAAACGGCTGGGCGCGACCGAGTCGATCATCGTCTACCGGCGCAACCGCGAAAAAATGCCGGCGCACGACTTTGAGCTTGAAGAAGCGCTGCAAGAAGGCGTGCTGGTGAAGTGGCTCTCGACCATCAAACAGGCCGGCGAGTCGTCGATCACCGTTGAAAAAATGGCTTTGGATGACAAAGGTTTCCCGCAACCGACCGGTGAATTTGAAACGCTGGAAGCCGACTCGGTGGTGCTGGCCTTGGGGCAAGACGTGGACTTGTCGCTGATTGAAGGCGTACCCGGCTTGACGGTGCAAGACGGTGTGGTGCAGGTCAATGCGCAGATGATGACCGGCCACGCCGGCATTTTTGCCGGCGGCGACATGGTGCCCGCCGAGCGCAACATCACCGTCGGTATTGGTCACGGCAAAAAAGCCGCGCGCAATATCGACGCCTGGTTGCGCGGGGGTGCTTACACACCACCACCGCAGAGCGAATTGGCGGGCTTTGACAAACTCAACACCTGGTATTACAGCGACGCGCCCAAGACGGTGCGCCCGGTACTCGACATCATTCGCCGCCAGAGCACGTTTGAAGAAGTGCAGGGTGGCCTGGACGAAACCAACGCCTTGTTTGAGGCACGGCGCTGCTTGTCGTGCGGCAACTGCTTTGAATGCGACAACTGCTACGGCGTGTGCCCGGACAACGCGGTGATCAAGCTCGGCCCCGGCAAAGGCTTTGAGTTCAACTACGACTATTGCAAGGGCTGCGGCATTTGCGTGTCGGAATGTCCTTGCGGCTCGATCAAGATGGTGCCTGAAGATATTTGATTGGGTCACAATCTGGACATATTCTGATTCTTAGGAGTTCACCATGTTCAAGCATATTTTGGTTCCGGTTGATGGTTCAGGCACTGCGCAGTTGGCTGTGGGCAAGGCGATTGGTTTGGCCAAGGCTTTTGGCAGCCGGGTGACGGTGATTTATGTGATTGATCCCTATCCGTTCACTGGGGTCGGTACCGATTTTGCCTATGGTCAGGCAGAGTACCTGAGTGCTGCCACCGCAGAAGCCAATGCGGCTGTTAAAACGGCCAAAGATGCGTTTGCCAGTGCCACGGTGACCGTGGATACGTCGGTCATTGAGGCTCACACCATCTGGCGTGGCGTGGTAGAAGCCGGGGTGTCGCTGCAGGCCGATTTGATTGTGATGGGCTCACACGGGCGCAGCGGCCTTGAAAAACTGATGCTGGGCAGTGTGGCTCAGGCGGTGCTGTCACACACCAAGCTGCCGGTGCTGGTGGTGCGTGACTGAGCTTGCATGCCAGACCACGAAAAATACTTTAGCTCACACGACGGCATCAGAAGCGCTGGGCTGCATTTGTTGGTGGATTTGTGGGATGCAGACCGACTCGACGACCTGCCCCACATAGAAGCCGCGCTGCGCGCCACAGCCCAAGCCGCCCGCGCTACTGTGCTGCATGGTCACTTTCATGTGTTCACGCCGCACGGCGGTATCACCGGGGTGTTGCTGCTGGCAGAGTCGCACATCAGCATTCACACCTGGCCCGAGCGCCGCTTTGCCGCCATTGACGTGTTCATGTGTGCCGCCTGTGACCCGCGCGACGGCTTGCCCACACTGCGACAAGCCTTTTTGCCTTGTCGCATGAAGGTGAAGGAGCTACGCCGCGGGTTGGTGGCGTAGGAACTTCAGGTTAACGTGAAACAACGCCCACAGCCGACAAGAATGGCGTGTCGTAGGGCCGACTTCAGTCGGCCATGACGGGTTGAAACCCGCCCTACGCAGGGCACGCATGTTTCATGCTTTGGGGTGCCCTTATTGAACATGGACGTTAGCCGCACTGCCCAACGTAGCCGCAGGCGGTGCAGAAGTCACAACCGTCTTTGTGGATCACGGCAGGGTTGCCACATTCGGGGCAGGTTTTGCCCGCCATGGTTTTGCTGGCTTCTTTGGCCTCGGGGGTGTCAAGTACACCCATGTCGCGCAGTGGAAAACCAGCTTCGTTCAGGATGCCGAGCATGGCATAGCGGTGAATGATCAGGCGCGCAATGTAGGCCACGGTGGAGGGCCAGGTTTGTTGACGCTTTTCACCATTGGGCAAACCTGGCACAAAGGCCATGAAGTGGCCCAGCGGCTCGGCGTAATTCAGCAGTTTGCGCAGCTTCATGCCAATCCAGGCCGGGTCTATCACGCGCATGTCCAGGCTCAACAACCGCGCCAGACCGTCCATGGCCTTGGGGTAATTGCCACTGAAACCCACAGCGCAGGGGCGTGTGACCATGTTGCCGTCAGGTCCGGGCAGGTTGACTTCTTTGAGGGTGACGGTGAATTCTTCGCCGGTGGCTGGGTTGGCCACATCCACGGCCCAGGCCAGGGTGCCGGACGGGCCGGTCAGGGGCTCATTGCGGCTGAACATGGCATCCAGCACTGGGGTGGCCACGCCTGCGGCATCGGTTGCCTTCTTGCCGGCCTGCGCGGCGATCTGGTCGCAGCGCCAGCGGATCACGGCCGCAGTGGCTGCTACCACCCCCGGGAAGGGGCGTTTTTCGCCATGCGGCGGGAACGGCATCTCAAACGGGTGTTCTTCGGTGACGGTGGTCAAGGCATCGAGTTTGAGGGCCAGCCAGGCGGGGTCGTTGGCGCGCAAGTCCATCGACAAGGTTTTGGCCAAAGCTCCCAGGCCACGCGGTTGTTCGGCTCCATTGACCCAAACCTCAAAGGGCTGTAGACCGCATCCATCTTGGGCTGGTAGCTCTCCAATAAATAGCGCAAAGTCGCCAAACGGATGGTGCACCATGAAAGTCCAGGCGGTGTTGCCACCGGGCAGGGCGGGGCGACCCGGCCAGCGCAGGCTGGAGAGCACGGCGGTGGGCAAGCGGTCGAGCTTGAGGCGGTGGTTAGTGCCTTCAATTTCCAGCGGCTTGGCGGGGGTGGTGGTGGGTGTGACGCTGAGCACCGAGCCCAGCACCGAATTGGGGCGGTAAGTGGCCAAACCCTTGAGGCCGGCTTGCCAAGCCTGGGTGTACAAGCCCTGAAAGTCTTCATAAGGGTAGTCGGCGGGCACATTGACGGTTTTGGAGATGGCTGTATCCACAAATGGCGCTACCGCCGCGACCATTTCGGCGTGCGCCTGGGCGCTCATTTCCAGCGCGGTCACAAAGGCATCGGTCAAAGGCGCGTCAACACCCCTGAGGTGATGGTACAGACGCCAGGCGTGGTCTTCCACCGCATATTCCTTGAAGCTGCCGTCGGGCATGCGTTTTTTGCGGTTGTAGGTCCAGCTGAAAGCGGGCTCGATGCCGTTGCTGGCGTTGTCGGCAAAGGCCAAGCTGATGGTGCCGGTGGGTGCAATGGACAACAGGTGGGAGTTGCGCAGGCCTTGCTGGCGGATTTTGGTACGAAGTTTGGTGGGCAGGCGCGAGGCAAAATTTTGACCGCTGAAGTACAGGTCGGCGTTGAACAGCGGGAATGCGCCACGTTCTTTGGCCAGGTCACTGGATGCGTCATAAGAGGTGTCGCGCAGCAGCTCTGAGATTTGCCGTGCCATATCGCGTGCAGGCTGGGTGTCATAGCGCAGGCCGAGCATGATCAGGGCATCGCCCAAGCCGGTATAGCCTAACCCGACGCGGCGTTTGGAGGCGGCTTCGGCATGCTGTTGGGGCAAGGGCCAGACGGTGGCGTCGAGCACATTGTCGAGCATGCGGATGGCGACTTTGGCCACGTCGGCAAAGGCTTTGCGGTCAAAACTGGCGGCTTCGGAAAAGGGTTCTTTGATAAAACGCGTCAGGTCGATGGAGCCCAGGCAGCAGCAGCCGTAGGGTGGCAGGGGCTGTTCGGCACAGGGATTGGTGCTGGCAATGGTTTCGCAATACGACAGGTTGTTGTCGCGGTTCATCTGGTCTAGAAACAGCACGCCCGGTTCGGCATGGTCGTAGGTGGAGCGCATGATCTGATCCCACAGCGTACGGGCTTTGAGTTTGCGGTAGACCCACACGCCACGGTCTTGATCCAGGTAAGAGCCGGACGCTTTTTGGGCTGCACCGGGCTCGGCTTTGTGGATCAGGCAGAAGTCGGTGTCGGCCTGGACGGCATTCATGAATTCGTCCGAAACCCCCACCGAGATGTTGAAGTTTTTCAGATCTCCCTTGTCTTTGGCGTGGATGAATTCTTCAATGTCGGGGTGGTCACAGCGCAGCACGCCCATTTGTGCACCACGGCGCGCTCCGGCGGATTCGACGGTTTCACAAGACCGGTCAAACACCCGCATGTAGCTGACCGGGCCAGAGGCACTGCTTTGTGTACTGCCTACCCAGCCACCGCGTGGGCGGATGCGGGAAAAGTCATAACCTACACCACCTCCCCGGCGCATGGTTTCAGCGGCTTCGGTCAGTGCGGTGTAAATGCCGGGGTGGCCGTCTTCCATATGGGCAATGGAGTCGCCCACAGGTTGCACAAAACAGTTGATGAGGGTGGCGGCCAGGTCGGTGCCAGCGGCAGATTGGATGCGGCCGGCGGGTAAAAAACCGGCCTCCAGTGCAGTCAAAAATTTGGCTTCCCACTGGGCTTGTTGCTCAGGCGCTTCCACTTTGGCCAGGGCGCGAGCCACGCGGTGGTTCACGTCAGCAATGGTTTTCTCAGTGCCTTTGCTGTACTTTTCAATCAGGACTTCTTCGCTGATGGGTTGCGGGGCAAGCGCTGCGGACGTGGGGAGAAGGGTTTGTTGTGACATGTGTGCTTTCTGAAAAACGAGGTGCGATCGTAGGTCGCAGAATCTGTATTTTCATTGATTTGGCACAAAAATGGACAACAAAATAAATAAAAAAACACCATAGGTAGTGGCAATAGTGGTGTATGGCGCTAACTGTAGTGTTTTTACCTGATTGACAAGCTGTGCCTGAATGCTTGGCAAGCGTTCCGCAGTGCAAGCTCTTGGCAAACCATCGTTGGCCAGCTTGACTTATCAAGAATGCGCACATTGTGCTTGATGAGGTTCTTTTATTCATCCGGTGGTGGCTCCGGAAAAGTTATCAAAAAAATAGCGCCTCACCCTTAATCTATAAGGGCTAGAGGCGCTTTTTGTTTAAAACTTGTGGGCTTTACAGATTGTCGGTAAAGCTGCGCAGTTTGTCAGAACGGCTGGGGTGCTTGAGCTTGCGCAAGGCCTTGGCTTCGATCTGGCGGATGCGCTCACGCGTCACGTCAAACTGCTTGCCCACTTCTTCGAGCGTGTGGTCGTTGGTCATCTCGATACCAAAACGCATGCGCAGCACCTTGGCTTCGCGCGGGGTCAGGCTGTCGAGGATGTCTTTGACTACATCACGCAGACCGGCCTGCATGGCCGCTTCCATCGGGGCGGTGTTAGCACCGTCTTCAATGAAGTCACCCAGATGGCTGTCGTCATCGTCGCCAATCGGGGTTTCCATCGAAATGGGTTCCTTGGCGATTTTCATGATCTTGCGGATTTTGTCTTCAGGGATTTCCATGCGCTCGGCCAGCACCGAGGCATCAGGTTCATAACCAAATTCCTGCAAGTGTTGCCGGCTGATGCGGTTCATCTTGTTGATGGTCTCGATCATGTGCACCGGGATGCGGATGGTGCGCGCCTGGTCCGCAATGCTGCGGGTAATGGCCTGGCGAATCCACCAGGTGGCGTAGGTACTGAATTTGTAGCCGCGACGGTATTCAAACTTGTCCACAGCTTTCATCAGGCCGATGTTGCCCTCTTGAATCAAGTCGAGGAACTGCAGGCCACGGTTGGTG
>MNXW01000060.1:7206-12106 GCA_001871515.1 Comamonadaceae bacterium CG2_30_57_122 | reverse complement strand
TTTGAATCGTTTGCAAGTGGTGCCGTTAACCTCGAACACCGGTCGCCTCTACCCCAGCGAAGTTGTCGTCACCGTTGGCAACCAGTCCAGCAAAGCCATGGCAGACCAGCTGACTACCGTCGCCAAAGAGCGGTTGACCGGCAAAGTGGGTCAACTGTCACGTGCTGAACTCAAAGGCGTCGAGCACGTCGTCAAAATTCAGCTCGGCTTGCCGCTTTAGTCTGAGCCTGGTTCCTTAAAGACGTCAAGTTCCTTGCAGAACGGCATGGAGCCGTTTGAATTCAGGGCTGGTATTTACTTGTGGCGCAACAGTGTGAAATACATCCTGGATGTGTCTTAATCCCTTTGAATTCAGGGCTGGTATTTACTTTTCGATACAGAAACGACAATGGCCGATACAGTGGCGTCTTAATCCCTTTGAATTCAGGGCTGGTATTTACTTAAAAAATGATTAAAAAGATTAGAATCTACGATATGTCTTAATCCCTTTGAATTCAGGGCTGGTATTTACTTACCACAACCTGGGTTGTGGTTGACAATACAAGTCTTAATCCCTTTGAATTCAGGGCTGGTATTTACTTTGAACCGGACTATAGGTTTATCGATACTATTTTGTCTTAATCCCTTTGAATTCAGGGCTGGTATTTACTTTTCAAAACAAAAGAAATGAAATCCAAAGCATACGTCTTAATCCCTTTGAATTCAGGGCTGGTATTTACTTCAATTTGATTATTTCTTTGATTATTATTTTCTGTCTTAATCCCTTTGAATTCAGGGCTGGTATTTACTTAAAATCTCAAAGGTATCAGTATGGCTACAGTTTAGTCTTAATCCCTTTGAATTCAGGGCTGGTATTTACTTGCCGGGCCGATCACCATCAGCGAAGGTGTCACGGGTCTTAATCCCTTTGAATTCAGGGCTGGTATTTACTTGGATGCGGCGTGGGATGCGGCGAGGGATGCGGGTCTTAATCCCTTTGAATTCAGGGCTGGTATTTACTTTACACCGATGAGCAGTTTGCCAAAAATTTGGGTCTTAATCCCTTTGAATTCAGGGCTGGTATTTACTTTATTTGACAACGCTGTGTTGGTACTTAAATACAGTCTTAATCCCTTTGAATTCAGGGCTGGTATTTACTTACAATAGCGCATGAATATGTACATGCTTGGCAGGTCTTAATCCCTTTGAATTCAGGGCTGGTATTTACTTTTGAGTTCATCGAGAATTATGTTTCTATGGTGGTCTTAATCCCTTTGAATTCAGGGCTGGTATTTACTTTGGCTTGTCAGATAATGTCACCTACTTAGTTGAAGTCTTAATCCCTTTGAATTCAGGGCTGGTATTTACTTCGGCGGGCCACACGGCCAAGGCGCTTCGCATCAGTCTTAATCCCTTTGAATTCAGGGCTGGTATTTACTTAGACTCGCATGGTGTTGTTTTGACAATCCACGTCTTAATCCCTTTGAATTCAGGGCTGGTATTTACTTTGAATTTTGGGCGCATCAAGCGGTAAAAGATCAAGTCTTAATCCCTTTGAATTCAGGGCTGGTATTTACTTGTCCCAGGACGCGACTTTTCAGAGATGCCAAAGTCTTAATCCCTTTGAATTCAGGGCTGGTATTTACTTGGAAAAACAATGAAAACAACACTAAACAAAATACGGTCTTAATCCCTTTGAATTCAGGGCTGGTATTTACTTTAAAACAGGATTTTGACTACATGCTAAAGGACGTGGTCTTAATCCCTTTGAATTCAGGGCTGGTATTTACTTAATGGTGAAACTACTATTGCCTACCAATACGTCTTAATCCCTTTGAATTCAGGGCTGGTATTTACTTTACCCGGTATACCGACGCAGTAGAGTTTGTAAGGTCTTAATCCCTTTGAATTCAGGGCTGGTATTTACTTATACTTATGAGAGGGTTACTATCAAAATACGTCTTAATCCCTTTGAATTCAGGGCTGGTATTTACTTCATCTTGCACTGAAAAGAAGCTTATGCTACTAAGTCTTAATCCCTTTGAATTCAGGGCTGGTATTTACTTCTTAGGCTCTGTCGCTTGGGCTGTAGTCCATAGTGTCTTAATCCCTTTGAATTCAGGGCTGGTATTTACTTTGTTTACCCGCTATGCAGAGGCAGTAGAGTTTGGTCTTAATCCCTTTGAATTCAGGGCTGGTATTTACTTATATATATATCTTGAAACCCTTATATAGGCCTAGTCTTAATCCCTTTGAATTCAGGGCTGGTATTTACTTGGAGAAACAACTGTTGCCTATCAATACTTGGGTCTTAATCCCTTTGAATTCAGGGCTGGTATTTACTTTTTTTACACGCCGTTAGTAGCACTAACTGCTCTGTCTTAATCCCTTTGAATTCAGGGCTGGTATTTACTTGAAGTATGCCGGTTTAACCGCTACGCAGATGCAGGTCTTAATCCCTTTGAATTCAGGGCTGGTATTTACTTTTAAAATTTTAGGATGTATTATGGAAGCTACCGTCTTAATCCCTTTGAATTCAGGGCTGGTATTTACTTCTACGGTTTTCATCAACTGTAGAATATCACTTGGGTCTTAATCCCTTTGAATTCAGGGCTGGTATTTACTTTGAAATACACAGCCGAACAAACGGCTGAAATGGTTGTCTTAATCCCTTTGAATTCAGGGCTGGTATTTACTTATTTTAGGGTTTATATTCTACACCCCCTTGGTGTCTTAATCCCTTTGAATTCAGGGCTGGTATTTACTTAGAATTTTAGATCGGCTCTGGTTTTCAAAATAATGCCGTCTTAATCCCTTTGAATTCAGGGCTGGTATTTACTTTTTAATTGATGATACACCAAAAGTAATTGAAGTCTTAATCCCTTTGAATTCAGGGCTGGTATTTACTTAGCTGTTTGAAACACAGATAAAGTTAGTTCGATGTCTTAATCCCTTTGAATTCAGGGCTGGTATTTACTTAATTAATCAAATATAAAAGTTTTTTCTCTCCCGTCTTAATCCCTTTGAATTCAGGGCTGGTATTTACTTGGCATCGGCCGAAAAAGCGCGGTGGGACAACAGTTTACAACTGTGCTTGACGACGTGTTCGGCGCTGCTTTGAGTCAATTCTTCGGGCATGACGGGTCAGGCTATTTGCGAGCGCGTGTGTGTCATACCCGCCGTGCCAGGCAACACATCGTCTGGAAGGATGCTCGCACCCAAACTTACCTGCCAACCGTTGTCTGGCAGTCGGTAGGCACGCACGTCGTCTTCGTCAAGGTTGATGATTTTGGCGATGCGGCCCATGATGTGGCCAATTTTTACCGCGCTGGTTTCCACCAGAAAAACTGAATACTGCACCGGGATGCCTTCTTTCTTGAGGTAGCGAAACAGTCGCCCCAGGCGCCGTGGGTTGGCAATGTCATAGGTGACCAGGTAGTGGGCGTAGGTGTTTTGTGCCATGTGGGTGCTAACTGTGCATAGCTTTGAGGGCGCTGCGTTGCAGGTGCGTCAGGTGCGCTGTCAGCGCACTGGCGTTGCGGGTGGTCCAGCGTTCAAAAAGCGCGGTGACCGTGGCGGTGTCGGTTACCTTGTCGGTCAATATGCCTGCGGTCAGGTTCATTTCGGCCCACAAAAGTTGGCACAGGTCCTGGTCCAGGTCAAACGCCTCAAGCCGTGGCCCCCACAAGCGCGGTGGCAGGCCGTAGCCGTTGAGTTGACTGGCTACGTATGCCAGACACAGGCCACGCAATGGCCCTGGTAAATGCTCGGTGACATGGCCGCCATAAACGTAGTGGCGTTTGGTTGCTTCCCATTGCTGCGGGTTGATGACATTGGCGTTTTCTTTGCCCCAGCGCACCAGCGTGTCCATGCGCCGTGCGCGCAACCAGTTTTGGTAGCGCGTTGCGCCGTCAGGGTGCTCGCACCACAGTTCCAGCACCGTGGTCAGGCTCACCGGTGGGCGGGTTTGGCTGTAGATGCTGCCCACAGCCTGGCCGCTGGTGTCGATCCAGGTGATGCCAATGCCCGCGCGCATGCACAGTGTCAGGGCGGGGCCGCTCCAGTCCACCACGTCGGCACTGCTGACCACGCGCGCTACCCGGGCTACGGGGAAGCGCATGACCTGGGCGCGTTCGTTGGTGACGACCAAGGCTGCCTCGGTGCTGGTGACGCGCTTGTGCGTACGCCCGTCCAGGTACAGGGCACGCGCACCAGAACCTGGCTTGAGGCTGCCAGCGGGCTTGCTGCTGTTCAGCATGCTTCGTCGTCCGCGTCTGGTTGGGCCAGCCAGACCAAGCCTTGCGCGCGCAGGCTTTGGGCCAACTGCTGGCATTGCAGGCGTAGCCAGCGCCGCCATGGGGTGCTGGCTTGCTCCCATTGGGCGTAGTAGATGGCTCGGCCAGCTTTGCCCAACAGACAGGCGCCTTTGTCAAGGGTGAAATGGTCTTCGCGCAGGGTGCGACTGCGCAGCAGTTCCCACACCCACAGGTCAATCACCGGGCGCAGCGGTTCGATCAGGTCGCTGGCCAGGCTTTCGCGGCCAAAGCTGGGGCGGTGGTAAAAGCCCAGTAGCGGGTCTAGCCCAGCGCTGTTGCAGCTTTGCACGGCTTGCAGGTGTGCCATGGTGTAGCTCAGGCTCAGGCAGACGTTGACCGGGTCGCGTGGCGGGCGGCGGTTGCGGCCGGTGAAGTTGAGCGCCGGCGCAAACACGCCGGCCAGGCCAGCAAAGTAGGCGCGGGCGGCGGCACCTTCGTGGCCCAGCAGGGTCGCCAACGTGGGGCTGTTTAGGCCGATTTCTGCTGATCTGCTGCTTGGTGGGCGCAGGCTGTCAAGAATGTTGTCCAGGGTTTGCAGCGCGTCAAATAGCGGCTTGCGGGCGTCTGGGCGGGCGCGCTGCAGTGTGCGCAGCGTGCGCCGCTGA
>MNXW01000060.1:0-7198 GCA_001871515.1 Comamonadaceae bacterium CG2_30_57_122 | reverse complement strand
AGTGTGCGCAGCGTGCGCCGCTGACGGATGAGCTTGCTGCACACCAGCGTCAGCGCCCATTGGCGGCAGGCGGCGTCATCCATGACGCGCTGGGCTTGCGCCAGGCGCACGGCGGCGTCGTTGTGCTGGTTGCCCAGCACCAGCGCCACGCGGCGGGTTTGGCGTGGGCTCATCAGTACGGTGGCAACGCCTGCATCGGCCAGTTTTAACAGCACGCCGGTGTCTAACCGGGTTTGCGCACCGTGGATGACGCAGCGGTCGATGAGCTTGATGGGCACGGTGCCGCGGCGTGCACCGGCCTCATACAGAGCCAGGGTGTCGCCTTCGGATCTGACTTCAAGCTGGGCGCGGTCGAGCAGTAAGGTGGCCATGGTTTAGAGGTTAAAAATGGCTGTAGCGCTTGCCGTTATTGGGTTGAAAGCTATGGAATACATATCGCTTAGGGCTTGTTCATGAATAAGCTGTACATTTGGCCGCCGGATTTGGGATGCAATGCGAGGCGCAAAGCGTGCCGTGCAGATCTGCAGCACAAGCGATTTGTAACGAAGTAGTGCGCCCAAAGCTGGCACGCCAAATGTGCATGTTATTTGTGAACAAGCCCTTAGCCCACATAAAAATAGTCCGGGTCAGCGGGTTGAATGGCTTTGCCCAGGGTGTGAACTTTGCTGCGCGGGTCCAGCCGCAGCAGCAAAAAGCGGTCGGTGTCAAAGTCGATCAAAACGCTCATGTCTTCAACCAGGTGGTTGCGCTCAGCGGGCGTTAAAAACAGCTCATGCACTGATTTTTGGCCGCCGGTGGCGTAGGCGCGTGCCAGTTTCAGGGCGGCTATCAAACGGCGTGGCTCGGCTATGTCATAACAGGCCAGATGCAGAAAGCGTTGGGTCATGGCCGCTATTGTTGGGCGGCTGTTGCCATTTGTCTGCTGCGGCAAGCTTGCCGCTGAGGCCGCTGAATCAGCGGCTGAAGAGGGTGTAGCCGCCCATGCCCATGCTGGCGTTTTTGCCCACATGCAACCACTGGCCCAGCCAGAGCCAGGGGGCGATTTCGGCCAGGGTTTCAGCAGGGCCGTGCAGCGTCCAGCTGCCCAGCACGCCGCCCAGCGTCATTTCTTGTTGCTGGCGGCTGCTGTAGCGCGTCCAGTCAAACCAGTGCAGGTCTTGGCTGTCGGTGAGGTTTTGGCTGAGCTGGGCGATGCGCCGGGCAGCTTCACCCCAGCCGTTTTGACCCGCGTGAAACTCCAGCAGCAGCGCGGTGCGCCGCGCCACGGCCGACACCAAGGCGCGCGGCGTGAGTTGGCCCACGCCCAAGGGCTTGCCCTGGCTTTGCAGGCGTAGCGGGGTCTGGATGTGCAGTGTTATTTTTTTAACAATTTGGCCTGTAGCCCTTGTTTCATATGCGCTAGTAGCTATATTAACAATAGCATTTTGCGACTCGACTGGTGTCACCATTTCAGGCAGGGCGGCGCTGGGTTCTAGCTGCGCCGGGTGCGCCAGCAAGGTTGGTTGATCGATGTGCCAGATGGGGTGTGCCTGGCCGACTGGGTCAACCCAGTCGACTTGCAGCAGGTCGGCAGGCACGCGCTGGCGCGTCAGACCGTGCGCCAGCGCGCGTTGCAGGGCAAAGACGATCAGCGCCAGTTGGTCGATGGCGTGGCCTATGAGCACGATGTGAAAGTCAAAGCGCTCCCCCGCATTGACCACGCGCGCCCCCGGCGTGGGCGGCTCGATGATGTAGGGGTTGGGAATCTGGCTGAAGTCTTGCAGCGCATGGCTGCCTTTGGGGGGTGGCGGCGCCTCAAAAATGCGGGTGTAGGGGCAGGTGGGGATGAGCGGGCAGCCGGGGCAGGTGGGTTGGCGCGTCATGCAGGCCACGTGGCGCAGTGCCGCACCAAACTGGCCGCGCAACAGCGAGCCAGCGTAGTCGGGCAGGCTCAGCGGCTGCTGCACGCGGGCCGTTAGGCGGTAGCGGGCGATAGGCAAGGCGTTGTCAGACATTTTGGATGTCAGGTGTTGACCAGTGCGGCGGCCATGTCTGAGAACGAAGTGCATGATGTTCTTGATGCGGGATGCTGTGCTTTGAGCGTTGGCGCAATCTTTGCGTGGTTGTCACCTTCATTCCCCCTTGGTCAGCCACAGGCGGCTGATGGCGCCTTTGAGGTCTTTGAGCTGGTGACCTGACACTATGGCAATGCCAGCCTCGGCGGCGCGCTGGCGGTCAGATTCGCTACTGCTGAGTTGGCCTCGGTAGTCAACCACCATGCCGCGGGTACGCAGGCCGCCGAGCTTGAGCAGCGACTCCATTTTGTAGAGTGCTTCAGTGGCTTTGCTGTCGTCGCCCTTGCCGCCTTGGGCCAGGTTGGCGGTTTTGCATTCGATCAGGTGCAGGGAGTTGCGGTACAAAAAAGCCACATCGATTTCGTTTTTGTCGCGCGCCTTGCTGCGCGGGTCGACGCCACCAAAGCTCACGCGCACGCCCATGGCTACATCGGTCAGGGACTCGTGCTGGGTGCGTAGCGACTGCAGTGCTTCGTAAACGTGGAATTCAAGCCAGCCGCCGTTGGCAAAGAAGCGGGCATCTTCATCCCTGAAGATGAGTTCGTCGCCTTGTTGACGTAGCAGTCCGGCATCCATAAACAGGGCGACGAGGTCGCCCAGCGCCAGCGAGCTTTGGTCACGATCCAGTTTGACCCTCAGATTGTTTTCACGCGCTGCGCGCGCCAGGCCATTGAGCGCGCCCAGTGCTCGCCCGGCGCTGGCCACGTGGTCAATCAGACGGGCCGTCAGGTCGCGCAGCTCGCGTGTAATTTGCGGCTGGTCTTGCGTGCTGACGCTGTAACCGTGGGCGCGCAGCATTTCGTGCACCTTAAGCTTGGCGCGCAGAGGCTGGCTGGCGGCTTGCTCGCCAATCACCAGCACGTCGTCGTTTTCGACATTGACGTAAAACACCGGCTTTCCTGCCGAACGAAATACCTCTTGCGCGGCTACCGCCATCAGCTTGGTGCCACCGGTAACGTTAAGTGCGATGTTGTCATCGGCGCACTCTGCCAGGTAGCTCAAAAACACATCCGACAGCGCGGTGTAGTCGTAGGCGTTGGGCAGCTCCAGGGTTTCAACCGTCAGGCCAGGGCATTTGCTTTGCAGCACGGCGCGCAGGCTCAGTGCGTTTTGCTTCATCTGCACGCTGCACGCCAGCACCACCTTTTTGGGTCGCCAGCTCTCGTCAAGCACGGGCAGCAGGTTGGGTGTGGCTTGGGCACTGACCAGACAGAGGTGGGTTTGGTAGGGCATGGTGGGTTCAGTGAATTTCAGGGCGAATGCAGCGAATATCCAAACCGAGCGCGGCATTCAGCAGCAGCCAGGGTCGATCAGCGGTCAGCACCGGGGCGTTGTGCGCTTTGGCCAGCGCCAGACAAGCACGGTCGCCTAGCGACAGCCCCTGTGAGCGGGTGGCACCCCGAAGCCAGGCGCTGGCACGCGCCGCCTGTGCGCCAAAGTCGGCAGTCTCCAGCCCAAGCACACCCATCGCGTGCTCGGCCTGCTCTGGCGTTGCACCTTTGTCTTGCAGTTTGGTCAGCACTTCTGTCAGGTTGACCGAGCTGATCACACAGCGTTGATCCAGCGCCTGCCGTACCACCGCGGCGCCCGGCTCATCACGTACAAAGGCAATCACTGCCGAGGCATCCAGCACATAGGTCAGCACGGCAGCAGAATCACTCACGGGTGGCCTCGGTGCGGCGTTCGTTGATGAGTTCATCGCTCCAACACTCGGCAGGACTGCCCATCCCCTTGAACAAGGCCTGAACCTGACGCAGTTGCTGCTCGCGGGTGGTCAGGAAGGCAGCGCCATCCTTCATTTCCCATAAAACGGTATCACCTTCATTAAGGGACATCGCCTGCCTTATTTCCAATGGAATGACAACTCGTCCACCATTTGACATTTTCATGCTTATCATCAATAAATCTCCACAATCATTGAAAAATGGCATTTTGATCGAATTCCGACACCAATGCAAACACCTGCGCATCCACCTGCTTGAGCAGCGTCTCGCGCTCGGCACTGGGCAAAAAGGCGTGCACATAGGCTTGGCGCATCAGGGCCAGGGCTTCCCACAGGCTCAAGCCACCTTCAGTCATGCGGGCAGCGGCCAGGTATTCAGCCGCCAGGGTGGTGCGGCTGATGGCGGGGTTGTCGGTGCACAGGGTCAGCGGCAAACCCATGTGCATGAAGGTGCGCAAGGGGTAGCGCGCCAGGGTGGCAGATTTGGGGTAGGCGGGGTCGGCAAAGCCCACCACTTCACGGTTGGAGCTGGGGCACAGCTCCAGGCAAATGCCCCGGTCGCGAAAGCGTGCGGCCAGCAGCGGATGGTCAGCCAGGGTGAGGCCGTGGCCGATGCGGTCGGCGTGCATGTGGTAAGCGGCTTGCCAGATGTTGCTGGCCGCTTCGCCCTCGCCGGCGTGAATGGTGATGGGCAGGCAGGCTTCAAAAGCCGGGGCAAAGGCTGCCAGCAGCTCGCTGCTGATGGGCTGTGCCTCGTCGCCCGCCACGTCCAGACCCAGCATGAAATCAGCTGCCAGCGCTTTCAGATCAACGGCTGATAGCACTGCTTTTTGTAGCATTTCGGGCGTGCGGCGGTCCAGTATCCAGACAAAGCCGATGCGCGGTGCGCCGGGGTTGGGGGGCTTGCCTGCCTGCACCTGGGCGCCAGCGTTGGCCAGCGCGGTTTGCAGGTTGCGCACAAAGCCTGCCGGGTCTTGTGGGCGGTATTTTTGCGGGCTGCCGCGCAGCTCCAGGTAAGCCAGACCTTCGGCGCGTGCTTGGGCAACGATGGCTTGGGCATAAGGCGCCAGCGCTGCAGGGTGACCCAGCAGCGCCGAGCCGCTGAGTTCGCCCGGGCGCTCAAAAGCGGCAAAGCCGTGGGCGCTGGTTTTCAGGGCGATGCGCGGCTCGGTGGCGCTATACAGGTTGCGTTGCAGTTGTTCGTCACTGGCGTTGCGCAGCAGCGTGGCGCAGCGTTCGGCGCGCAAGATGGCGCGAGTGGGGTCACCAGGGTAGCCAGTTTGTGCCATTAAGCGTTGCGGCCAGTTCCACGGCCATTCATCTTCTGATAGCAGCCTGCTCACATCTGCCAGGCGCTCCAGCCGGTTTTCTTTGGCAATGCTGGCCCAAATGTGCTCTGCCACGTCACGCTGGGCGGCAAGCCCCAGGCAGCCGCCCAGGTGGCGGTGCAGGTCAGCTTTGGGCAGGGCCGTCAGCCAGGCGGTGTGCGCGGGTGTCAGCGGTGTGCGGCGCAAGTGCTCAATTTGTGCGGGCGGCAACCGGTACAGGCTGCGCCAGTTGTCATGGTGCTCGGTTTGCGCCAGTTGCATCAGAAAGTTGCCCATGAGCTGGCTGCTTTGGGTTTGCCGACGCATCAGCTCGCGGTGCAGTGCGTCGCCCTGCGCGGGCAGCGGCCAGGCCAGGGGCTGACCGGGCGTTGCCAGCGGCAGCGGGAAGCTGGCCGAGTCGACGCGCTGGCCGTCCAGGGTAATGTCGAGCAGCTCGTTGCGCGTGCCCGTGCCGGCAATGAGGGGTGTGATGCACAGGGCCAAATCAGCCGGTAGCGCTTGCGCCATAAGCCTGGGCTGCTCTGCTTTTTCATCTGCGGTGCGGGCAAAAAGGCTGGGCGGCGAGGGTTCGGGGCTGACTACGTGCAGCCACGCTTTGGCACCAAACAGACCGCCAGCGGTTTGCAGGTCGGCACTCATGGTTTTTCGCCCACCAGCCAGCGACAGCACCAGTTGCCCGCCTTGAACCTGTTCGTTTGCCAGCAAGGTGGCGCGCAAGATCAGCTCGCGGATGTGGCTGCACTCTGCCTGGCTGGCCAACTGGTCTGTGCCCGCTGCCGCCCAGATGCGCAGCGGCACGGGCGCGCCCAGCAATTGCCACCAGGTCTGCAAACCCGTCAGACTGGCCTGGGTTTGCTCACCCTGGGTGGTGCAAATCCACAGCTCATCGGGGGCCTGAAGCTGGTGCTGTGCGCGCAGTGCATCCAGTGCGGCGCGCTGTGGGTGGTGGGCGTACAAGTCCAGCACTTGCGGCGCAAGCCAGCCCAGAATTTCGGGGATGACGGCCCAGCTGGCACCCAGGGTGCACAGGAGGATGTTTTTGGGGGTAAAGCTCATTTTTTTGGTAGCAGATAGTGGGCAGCCAATCTGCTCCAAAGTTCAAATTGTTCGTTTTGAGCGATGTCACTGGCCGAGCGAAAACCCAAACCCTGCAGCGCTTCACCCGCGACGGGATGCGGTGCCAGGGCAGGCAACCATAGGGCGGTGTAGAGCAGGCCCAGATGCACCCGGCCAACGGGGCTCATGCCTTCGTAGATCAGCGCTTGCAGCCGCAAGTCTTGCAGTTGGGTGGCATCGGCTGCCAATTCTTCGCGCACTTCGCGCAGCAGGGCACGCTGCAGGATGGTCTGTGAGTTTATGGATGAAATTAGGCTGTAGCCCTTGTTTTTATTGGGTAAGGTGCTATCAAGTTCATTGTGTTTTACAACCGGCTCGGCGTCTTGCAAATCAACGTGACCGCCCACGCCACAACTGCAGCGTCCGTCAAGGCGTGCGTCGCCACCGCTGCGCTGGTAGCACCAGAGATGCCCGTTGGCGTTGTGCAGCACCAGGTAGGGTATGAGTTGCAGCCAGGCTTCGTCATGCTCGGCTTGGGCGCGGCTGTGCCATTGCGTGTGCTGCAAAAAGTCGAGGCTCGGCAACGGCCAGCAGCCGGATTTGGGCAGTTTGGGTGCGCAGGTGCGGGGCAGGGTGAGGATGTGAGGCATGGCTTAGCCCGCAACAAGCGACGGTGCGGATGGGCCTTGAAGGCACACCCCGCTGCGTTCAATCTGGTGGCGCAAAGTTGGGGACAGGCTGTTGGCATTGCTGATGTCAACCCGCCACGGCAGTGCGCTTTCTTCCAGATCGGCGCGCAAATGGGCCAGGGCGATGTCGTCGGTGGGGCGAACACCCCACAGGGCGATGTCGAGGTCCGAATAGGGCTTGGGAGAGCCGCCGTGTTGCCAGCCGGTCACGCGCGAGCCAAAAGCCACCGCTGTGACATGGGGCAGGCGCGCCAACAGCAGGTGTTGAATCTGCTGTTGGTGGCGCGTGGCAAGCTCAAGCATGGTCAGCACCTTTGGCTTGCAATTGGTCTAGCAGTGCCTGGGCGT
>MNXW01000256.1 GCA_001871515.1 Comamonadaceae bacterium CG2_30_57_122 | reverse complement strand
ATCGCCCGAGATCAGCGCTTGCATCACCAAGCCTTGCACCGAGCCAATGAACAATACGGCGGCGGCATTCAAGTCAATATCAGGGTGTAGCCCTTGTTCTTTATGGGCTTGCTGCAATAAGTTTTGTAGCAATTTTCGGTAGCGCTGCATCAGGCTGCGCACCTGGGCCTTCAAGGCGGTGTCACGCGCGCTTTGCAGCTCCTGAAAAATCACCCGAGGCACACCGGGGTAGGCCATCACAAAGTCAACATGCGCCAGAAAGACCGCGCGCAAGGCGCTCAGCTCAGACGGCACCGCATCGCGCACGCCCTGGGCTGCGGCTTCCAACCGCGCCATCAGCGTGATTGCCGTCCAGTCCAGCACCGCCAGCCAGATGGCTTCTTTGTTGGCAAAGTGCTTGAACACCGCACCCTGGCTGATGCCGACCATCCGCGCCAGATCGGTGGTGGTGATGTCGGCCGGGCTGCGCCGCGCTGCCAGTGCGATGGCGGCCGCCACCAGATGCGCCCGGCGAACCTCTGTGGCTTGCTTGGCGGGTTTGTCGAGAACATTCATGACTTGTGAAGTAATTGAGCTATTACTTGCATTGTAGAAAGTTACGGGTTGATAAATTGCATCGCGCCAGTAAACCCCAGGTAAAGAACGCCATTGCGCCCGGCGCATTACCTAAATGCAATGCTTTTAATAGCTACTCGCCCTTTATTAATAAGGGCTAGAGGTCAATTTCATCAAGAATGTGTATGCCGGTGGTGGTCGTCTGGAAAGTGCGCGTGACGGTGCGTCAGCGCAGTGTGGCCATGCGGATGGCTGTGTGGCTCAGAGCCGTCCCAGGCAAAGTCGTGCGTGTGCTGGTGGTGGCTGTCGTGCCGGTGCGCGTGGCTGTGTACCTGCGCGGCATGGGTGTGCAGGTGGTTGTGGTGCTCGCTCAGGTGCAGCGCCACGCCGGTTGCCATCAGCAGCGCCGCCCACCCCAACCCAGCGCTGACGGGCTCGCCCAGCCACAGCATCGAGAGCGCCGCACCCACGAACGGTGCGGTTGAAAAATAAGCACCGGTGCGCGCCGTGCCCAAACCACGCAAGGCCAGTACAAACAGCACCAGGCTCAGGCCGTAGCCCAAGAATCCCACCAGCAAAATGGTGCTCAGTGCCAGCCAACCGGCAGGCACTGAGGCTCCCAGTGCCCAACCCAGGCTGCAGTTGATGCCCCCAGCGATCAGCCCTTTGCTCAAGGCAATAAAGAGTGCATCGCCGCCTGCTACCTGGCGCGTCAGGTTGTTGTCGATGGCCCAGGCCAGGCAGGCAGCGGCCAACGCGGCAGGCCCCAGCCAGTCGGTCAGCGCCACCGCATCCCCCGGCCAGACCAGCACCACGCTGCCCGCCACAATCAGCGCCATGCCCAGCACGATGCGTCGGTCAGTGGCCTCTTTGAACACCCACCAGGCCAGCAGCGCGGTGAGCACCGCCTCCAGATTGAGCAGCAGCGATGCTGCAGATGCTGAACTGTGCGAGAGCCCCAGCATCAACAGCACCGGCCCCACCACGCCGCCAAAGCCAATCGCCCCCAGCAACCACGGCCACGCGGGGCGCTGCACGCCGCTGGGCTGCCAGCCACGGTCGCGCAGCAGCCGCACCACGGTCAACCCCAGGCCGCTGCCCAGGTACAACAAACCGGCCAGCATGAACGGGGATTGCGGCAGACCATGTTCAGCCAGCAATTTGGCCAGCGGCGTGCTGGCGCCAAACAGCAGCGCTGCGCCTAGCGCATAGAGGGTGGCGGTTGGCAGCAGTTTCATTTGGTCATTCGTGGTGCATCCATGCGAGACGGGTCGAAGCACCTAAGGATGGATAGCAACGATCACGCCAGCAGCGCCAGCGCGGCCAGGATGTCGTCTTGCGTGCGGTAGCGGCCAAAGGCTTGGGTGTCTTGCTCGCGCACGATCGGGAAGGTGCCCAGCATGTAGGCGGCATCCAGCGCATCCAGACCATAGAGCCAGAAAAACAGCGCGTCCAGCGCAGCCAGTCGGGCGCGGCGCTCGTCTTCGTTCCAGATGAATGGCGGCAGCACCTGCCCGCTGGCATCGACAAACCCCATGTCACGCGCAAACGGGGCCATGTCGTGCGCGGTGTAGGTGAGCGCGAGCACCTGCGGCAACACAAAGTCGGCCACGCTGGGGTGCGAGTGGTGGCCGTTCATGAGTTTGGCAGCGCGCATGGCGGTGGCAAAGGCGGCAGGCAGTGGCTCGTCAAAGCGTTCGGGGGCGATGACGGGGAGTTGTTCGAGGATGTACCAGTTGAGGTGTGTGCTCTGCGCTTTCTGCCTAGTGATGTAGTCAAATGCGAAAGAATTCAAATTTGCCAACAGCAGCGCCATCTCGCCCGGAGCGAGCGTTTCGCTGGTTAGCAGCGGTAACGTGTTCCCCGCAGCTGTACCGGGAACCATGGCTGCAATCATAGTTCGCACGTCAGTGGCTCGTGCAATATCTCGAAAGCCCAAGGCCCATTCGCTACGCAAAGCGGTTGGAATAGTTTGGGTATCAATCCAGTATTGCGGGTTCGGAAGTACGTCTGGGTTTGCCTTTTCGCATTCAGAGAGCACAGCCCCAAGCGCAGCGTTCTGGAGGTTACTTTCGTTAACGGTCACGCTGGCATGCCGGTGGTCATATTGATGGACCATCCGCCCGACATACAGCGGCACGGCCACCTGTACGCTGCCTAGACCAGCTGCAGGCTTTTCCCAGCGGTTCAGCGGCGCTGGCTGCCAGCCCTGTTGGGCCAACTCATCCGCCTTCAAAAACAGCTGTGAGTCGTTGGTCATGTGAAATAGGGTGGCGTACTTCACCGGCCAGACGCGCACTTCAGGCTGCTGGCCCAGCGCCTCGCTAAGCGCCCCGTGTTTCACCAGCACTGGGTGGCGAGCGTAGAGCTTGAGGGTGATGTCGGCATCGCGCTGGGTGCGAAAGATGGGGGCTGCGCCGGTGTTGGGGTTGACGCGCTGAAAGTCGGTGTTGGACAGTGACAGCACGCGCCCTGGCTCGTCGATCTCGTCCACGCTGTGCAAGTAAAAGGCGCAGCGCGTGGGTTGCGGCTGGCGCTCCAGTGCCTTGCTCTCGGACGAATCTGCTTCACTATTTGTAGCTGCTTGCACAGGCAGAACGGGAGCTAGAGCCTGATTTTCATCTGAAATAGTCACATTGTCCGGTGCGCTGGTTGCTGCGTCCAGCGTAACCGGCAGATGGCGCGGCTGCCGACCAAAAACCAGCGCGCAAAATTTGAAGCTGGCGTGCACGTCCGGAAAAAACACCTTGCGGTTTTCAAAGTCAAACAGCGCGTGCAGCTTGCCGGTGCTGCTGATGGAGCGGAAAAACTCTGCCGCGCCCTTGTCGGCCGCAATGCCGCTGGGCACGATCAGCGCCACGATGCCTTGGCTGTTGATCAAACTTTGGGCCCGCTCAACAAACAGGCTGTAGAGGTTGATGTCGCCACCGCCCAGCAGGGGATAGTCGTTGCCGCCGAGACTGCCCTTGCTTCGATCGCCTGCCAGCACGCGGGCGTTGGCCTCGGCGCGCTCCACGGCTTGCTGGTAAAGCGCCCAAAAATCGACCACCGGTGGGGTGTGGATGCCGGTTTGCGTCATCTTGACGTTTTTCAGGGCGGCGATCATGGCTTTGCGGTCGGCCGCGCGGGGCTGCGTGGCAATGGCGGGCACGCGCTCAGCAAACCATTCCACCTCTTGCAGCTTGATGCGATCCCACGGCGGGTTGCCCACCAGCGCATCAAAGCCGGGGTTGGCCGTGTCGGCAAACACGGTGGGGAAACTGGTCCACCAGTGAAAGAAGGTTTCACGCGCGGCCAGCGCGCGCGCCCGCTCAATCAACGCGTTGGCGGCCTGGCTGGCGGCGTCTTCACCGTCGAGCCGACCCACGCCCAGAATGGCGACCAGGTTTTGCCCGGGCTCGAGCAGTTTGAGCAAGGCGGCGTATTCAGGGTACTGGCCAGCGGCCAGACCCGCCTGGCGGTCTTGTTCCTTCTTGGGCAGTTTCAGCAGGGTGGCTAACTGGCTGACTTTGGTCACCGGCCAGCCGGGAATGAGCCAGCGCAGCGCCCGCCAGAAGTCCAGCACAGCGTGAATCGGGGCCACCTGCGAGGCAGCCTCAGCCGCGAGCTGTTTGGACAACGCCGCCTCGGCCATGTCGGCATCGGTCAGGTCGGCCACCTGGGCAATGGCTTTGGCGGCCAGGGTGAGGCGGTTGAACTCGCTTTGCAGCAGCAGGGCACCTAGGTTTTGCAGGCCTTTTTGCACCTGCGGCAGTTGTTCGCCGTGCAGGCTGTCGCCCACGCGCAGGTGGTGGTCCAGAAAACTCAAAGGCGCGCCCACCGTGAAGGTGTGCAGCCATAGCGCGGTTTTGGCCAACTCCACGGCCATGGGGTTTTTGTCCACGCCGAAGATGCATTTTTTGAGAATCATGCGCCGCACGATGTGGCGGTCGTCGAGCTGTGCGTCAGTCACGGCCCAGCCGTGTTCTTTGGCGGTGGCTTTGATGCTTTGGCGAATGGCGGCAATGCGTTGTTGCACCGGACTCTTCCACGGATTGCCGCCCTCTGCCAGGTGCGCCGCCCAGGGCTGGGCGTTGACGTGCAGGGTGGCGGTGGCGATGGCCTCCAACACGCGGTCAGCCAAAAAGTCAACCAGCGCTACCAAAAAGTGGCCGCTGCCCATGGCCGGGTCGCAGCATTTCAGGGTCAACATCTGGCTGGCCGGGTCGAGCGCATCCAGCGTGTCCCAATGGCCGGGGTTGAGCGCGGTTTTTTTGGCCCACTTTTGCAGGTGCAATTCAAAGGTATCGAGCCGCTGCTGTGCCAGCACGCCCACCGATTCGCGCAGGTTCAGGCGCACCAGGTCGTCATGTGTGTAGTAGCCGCCTGACACTTTGCGGGCAAAGCTGGCGGGCAGCGCGGTCAGGCGGTTGATCTCGGGCTTGTCTTTGTAATCGTCTTTGGCCTGCACCTCGTGCACCAGGCTGTATTCCAGCAGCCGCTCGTAAATGCCGCCCAGGTGCGCCACGGCCAGGTCGCGGTAGTTAATCCAGCCGGCGGACCGTTCGCCCCCACGCTTGCTCACTGCGTGTAGCACGCTGCCCCCCGAGGGGACGTTCAGTCCTTGGGGCGACCCGGCGGACATCAGGTCTTCGGTGCGGCGCGACAGCGCGTCGATGATCGGCGCCATCACTTTGTCAGGGACGTTGGTGCGCTCCAGCAGCGGCGAGCGGGCGCGGTTGAACAGGCCGCCGTTGTAGGCGGGCATGCCGATGTCATCGTCGCCCTGGTCGATCAACGTGAAGGTGCCTTTGAGGTGCAGCCAGATATGTCCGATCGTGCTGGAGAACTTGCCGCCCGCATCCACCTTGTCGCGCACCGCTTCACGGATGCGCCGCACGCTATATTCTGCATAGCGCTCGTCGCGCACGGGCAATAGGCCACGGTCTTCTGCGTAAAACAAAAACAGCAGGCGGTAGAGCAACACCAGCGCGGCTTCGCGCACTTCGTCCAAGTACTCGGGGGTAAATTTGGGGCGCTTGAACTGGCCAAAACCGGTATCAAAGGTCACAGCATGCAGATCACCACGCGCCAGCGCATCGGCCAGTTGCGCAAAGATGTCGGCAAACACCCGCGCGCCCAGGTCTTGCGAGACCTTTTCTTCATACAGTCGCGCCTCGTTGAGCGCGTAGGCGTGGAAAGTGCGGCCGGTGTTGTCCCAGTCTTGTGGCAAAAACGCGCCACGCCGGAAGAACATGAAAAACAGCCGCAGCGCGTGCGCCGGGGCGAAGTCATCGGGCTCGCGCTGGATGCCCTGAATGCCCAGCGCAGCGGCCACATCGACTTCAAAAAATTCTTCGGAGCGGCTGCGCGCGTCTTGCCAATACAGCCGCCAGACATTGCCGTTGGTCAGCATGCCCCACTTGACCGCCCGGTCTGACACCACGTCGGCGCGGCTCAGGTAGCGCAGCATCTGGCTCGACGGTGCGTTGGGGTCGGTGGGCTCAGAAGCGTCGCCCCGATCCAGCGGGCGCAGCCAGCGCTTGGCTTCCAGAATGGCCAGGCCGTGGCGGTAACACCGGTCGTCCTTGTTCTCGGCCCGAGCCAAGTCTTTGTGTGCGGTGTCGGCAAACAGCAGGCAGTCGGGCACGTCTTCGCGGCGTTTGCCTGACAGGTTCACCTGCGGCAAAAAGTCGTCGCCCCAGCCCAGTTCAACCAGTACCTTGTTGATCACCAAGGCTTCGGTTTGTGCCTCGTTGACGGTAGATTCAGTGCTCAGACCCTTATAGATACTGTGCAGAGCGCTCTCAAATTTAAAGTATTCAACATCTGAAAACGCCTGCCAAGAAGAGGTCTCCCGCACGCCACGCATCAAAAAATCTTGGCTGAAAAGTTGTCCTTGCATGGGCTCAGTTTAGTGGTTCCTGCCGTGCAGTCATCCGGCTATCATTCAAGTGGCATCTTGTGCCATGCATTCATAATAATTGGAGACAAACCCATGCAAAGAAGACAACTCATCACTGCTGCTGCAGCCGCCACAACCAGCCTGCTGCCCCTTTGGGCCAGCGCACAAACGCTTGAAAAGCCCAAAGTGACCATTGCCGTGGGCGGCAAAAACCTGCTGTATTACCTGCCGCTGACCATTGCCGAACAATTGGGCTACTTCAAGGCCGAGGGGCTGGACGTGACCATCGTCGATTTTGCTGGCGGCTCCAAAGCCCTGCAAGCGGTGGTGGGCGGCAGTGCGGACGTGGTCTCGGGCGCGTTTGAGCACACCATCAACATGCAGTTCAAGGGTCAAAAAATGCGTGCTTTTGTGCTGCAGGGCGCGGCACCGCAAATCGTGCTGGGCATCAACCCCAAGACCCTGCCCAACTTCAAGGGCGTGGCCGACCTCAAGGGCAAAAAGATCGGCGTGTCGGCCCCGGGCAGCTCGACCAATGTGATGGCCAATTTTGTGCTGACCAAAGCGGGCATCAAACCCAGCGATGTCAGCTTCATCGGGGTTGGCACCGGCAACGGCGCAGTCGCCGCCATGCGCAGCGGCCAGATCGATGCCATGAGCAACCTTGACCCGGTCATCACGCTGCTGCAG
>MNXW01000151.1 GCA_001871515.1 Comamonadaceae bacterium CG2_30_57_122 | reverse complement strand
ATAGGGCGGGCAGCTTCAGGGCAATGGCCTCGTCAACAATGGGGGGCACATCCAAGCTGTTGCGAAACACATCCACCAGGTCAATCGTCTGGTGACCTGCCGCCTCAGTGAGAGACGCGTACACCACCTCGCCCAAAATACGCTCGCCGCTGGCCGCCACCACCGGGTTCACCGGCACGATACGCCACCCCTGCGCTTGCATGTAACTGGCCACGTGGTAGCTGTCGCGGTGCGGCTTGGGTGACAAGCCTACTACCGCCACGGTGCGGCAGGTGGCCAGCAGGCGGGTGATGGTTTGGGTTTGCAATTCAGCTGTTTGGTCAAGGTTCATGAGGTGGACTTTTATGAGGCAAATGGATCATGACATGTGTGGGTCAGGTGATGCGTCACTATGGGGCAGCAACGCGGCCAGCCTGGGCAAGGCTGCCAGCGCATTGCGCGTGGTGGCTTGGGCCAGTTCGGCCACACGGATGCCACGCAAAGCCGCCAGTTCAGCCCCAATGCGTGGTAACTCGGCTGGCGAATTGATGCCTTGGGTTTCCCCGGCTGCACGCTGCGCGGCGGTTTTGTAAAGCCAATGCGGCGGCATGTCGGGCGCGTCGGTTTCCAGCACAATGGCCTCCAGCGGCAAGGTGGCGGCCAGGCGGCGCAGTTGCAGAGCACGCTCAAACGTCAAAGCCCCGCCAAAGCCGAGCTTCAAGCCCATCGCCATAAACGCTTGCGCCTGTTGAACACTGCCGTTGAAGGCGTGGGCAATGCCTTGCCACGCCCCGGTTTGGCCGCCAACCGCGCGCAGGCCTTGGAGCACCTGGTCGACCGAGCGGCGCACATGCAGCACCACTGGCAAGACGTGTTTTCGGGCAAGCTTGAGCTGTGTCAGGTAAAAATGCTGCTGGCGCGCGCGCAAGGGGCTCACGCACAGCTCGGGCACAAAAAAATCCAGCCCGATTTCACCCACAGCCACCAGCCGCGGGTCGTGCCGATGCTGCGTCAGCGCCGCGTCTAGTCGCGCCAGGTCATCGTCCCCGGCCCGCCCCACATACAGCGGGTGAATGCCCAGGCAATAGCTGTCGTCATGGCAATGCGCCAGCTGACGCACCGCTTCAAAATTGGCGACTTCGACTGCAGGGTAAACGCATTTCACTACGCTTTTTATAGCTGCTTGCGCCCTAAAATCAAGGGCTAGAGCACTAAATTCTTGTGCATCCAGATGGCAATGGGTGTCGATCCAGCGCACGCGCTGCATGTGCGTTGGGCTTTACTTTTTGCGCTGTACAAACAAGTTTTTGGTTTTGTCTTCGGGGTAGGCAAAGGTCACCAAGCCGTTTTTGACCATGCCCATCACCAGCATGTTGGCGCTTACCGCGTCCTTGTCGTCTTTGGTGAAGGGCTTTTGGTGCGTAGCGGTGACACCGTAGTAAACCTTTTGCATGTTTTCCAGCGCATGCTTGATGCCCGGGCCAGAGAAGTCGCCGTTGCGAATGCCCAGTAGCGCATAGGTCAGGATGTAGACCGTGTCATAGGCTTGCGCCGCCGCCATGGGCACGCTGATTTTGCGCACGTTGTATTTGCGGCCATAAGCACTCAAAAATGCGCGGCGGCGTTCGTTGCTGGGCTCGGCAATGAACGTTTGCGCCATCAGTGCGCCTTCGGCGGCATCTTTGGCTCCATCGATGAAGAACGGAAAGGACAGAGGCCAGGCCCCGACTTGCGTCACCTTCCAGCCGAGCGCTTTGCGCCCCAATGCAATCACTGCATTTTCCTGTCCCACTGTGAAGCTAAAAATCACATTGGCACCGGCCTCCTGCGCCGCTTTCAGTTCGGCTTGCAGGTCTTTCACACCAAGGTCAAAACGAGCCACGTAAACCGGCTTCAGATTCTTGCTGGCCAACGCCTTCAGGGCATCTTGCAACCCAGCTTCGCCATAGCCAGTTTTGTCAGCAAACATGGCCACTTTCGTCCAGCCACGCGCCACGATGTCATCCACCACAAACGGGGCCTGGATGGCATCACGCGCCGAGGTGCGAAAAATATAGCTCTCTGCGGCCGGGTATTTGCTGGTAATAGGCGTGCCCGTGGCACAGGGCACGATCAGCGGGGTTTTGGAGTTTTGAAACACTTCCAGCGATTTCATGGCCACACCGGTGTTGCAGAAGCCCACCGTAGCCACCACTTTTTCCTTGATCAGCTCTTGCGAACGTGCCAAGCCCACCTCATTCACACCGGTGTCGTCCTTGATCACCAGTTCCAGCGGCCGCCCCAAATATCCCCCAGCTGAGTTAATCTCATCGACTGCCAGTTTGGCTCCATTGAGCATGGGCACACCAAAGTCGCCAGACGGTCCGGTCAAAGGCCCGATCCAGCCAATGCGCACCGTGTTGGGTACCTGGCCACTGGCTGCACCCGCAGCCAACAGCACACTTAACAGACAGACCCAACGTTTCCATTCAAACCGGTTCATAGTTTTTTTCCGATCAAGATCAAGAGTTTCAACTCAAACGCTCCATTGGTGCATGGATTGTTTAAGATCAAGCATAGCGCCAAGCCATTGCAGGGGTAACCCCAACAAACCCTTGATTTGGGTAGCTGGCTTGCAGCTTGTCAGCCTTTCGACAGCATTGCTACAGTGTCGTTAACCACGGGTAACCCATGATAACCTGACGCTCCACCCTGACCAGTCCCATGTTCGTTGCCGCCAAACTTCTCGCCTTTTTGACCCAGCCCCTGGCCTGGGTCGCGTTGCTGCTGCTGACCGCCTTGACCTGCCTGCACAAGTGGCCTGCATGGAGCCGACGTTTGGGTTGGAGTGCGCTGATCTTGCTGCTGACGCTGGGCTGGGAGCCCTTGCCAGACACATTGTTGCGACGGCTTGAAGCCCAGTACCCGGCCTTGAATGCACAGACCAACTTGACACCCTACGCAGGCGTGGTGGTGCTGGGCGGGGCGCTGGAGTCGGCTTACGTCTGGACCACCCCGGGGCAAAGTGCGCTCAATGACGCGGCCGAACGCATGACCGAGGTGTTGCCGCTGCTGCGCCAGCAGCCCGGCCTGCGGGTGCTGTTCACCGGGGGTGAAGGTGAACTGCTGGGCGGTGACCTGCCAGAGGCAGAACGTGCCCGGCGTTTTTTCATGACGCAGGGCGTTAAGCCAGGCCAATTGCTGCTGGAATCTGCCTCACGCACCACGTTTGAAAACGCGGTGCTGAGCAAAACCGTGGTCGGCGTGGATGCCACCCGGCCCTGGCTGTTGGTAACCTCGGCCTGGCACATGCCGCGTGCCATGGCCAGCTTTCAAAAGGCAGGCTGGCACGTGACTGCATACCCGGTGGATTTTCGTGCTGGCAAGCACACCCCCTGGTCACAGTACAACCTGGACGGCGGTGTCAAAAAATGGAAAACTGCGTTGCATGAGTATGTGGGGCTACTGGCCTACCGTCTCAGCGGTCGGGTTTGAACCGGCCATGGCCAGCACCTTGTCGATGCGTCTACCGTCCAGGTCAACTACCTCAAAACACCAAGCTTCACAATGGATTTTTTCGCCGGTGGTGGGCAGGTGGCCGCTAACAGCCATCAGCAGACCGGCCAGGGTGTTGTAACGACCGCGATCTTCTTGCGGCAGGTCGTCCATGCCCAGCCGCGCTTTGAGTTCGCTCACCGGCATCATGCCGTCGAGCAACCAGCTGCCATCGTCGCGCTGCACCGCCCAAGCTTCGGTCTTGGCGCTGGGTTGGAGCTCACCGGTAATGGCTTCCAGCAGGTCATGCGGGGTCAACAGCCCTTGCACCACGCCGTATTCATCCACCACCAACACCAGGCGGCCAACCTTGGCCCGAAACTGCTCCAACAAGGCCATGCCGCTCAATGTTTCGGGCACAAACACCGCCGCAGTTGCAAAGCCTTCCAGACTGCCAACCGCCTCAACGCCCAGCTCCAGCATGTGGGCCACGCTGATCTTGCCCACCACATCGTCCAACGAGCCACGACACACCGGATACCAGGAATGGGCCTGCTGCGCACCGTCAGAACCTACCTTTTGCAAGGCTTGCGCCACAGTGGCCGAGGCATCGAGCCAGTCCACCTCGGCGCGCGGCACCATCAGCGAGGTTAACGGCCGGTCATCCAGGCCAAACACGTTTTGCACCATTTGGTGCTCATGCGCTTCAATCACCCCCGCATCCACACCTTCTTCCAGGCTGGCGGAGATTTCTTCTTCGGTCATGGTGCGAGAGACATTGGTGTCGATGCGCAACAGTTTCAACATGGCAGCCGTGGTACCCGAGAGCAGTTTGACAAACGGCCCGGCGGCCTTGGCCAGCCAGACCATGGGCCGCGCCACCAAACGCGATACCGCCTCCGGGTACAGCTGGCCGATGCGCTTGGGCACCAGTTCACCAAAGATGATGGTGGTGAAGGTGATCAGCGTCACCACCAGCGCGGTGGCGGTGATGGCGGCGGCTTTGTCTGCCAGCCCAAAAGTCTGCAAAAACGCCGCCAAACCGGCGCTGAAAGCCGCCTCGCCCACAATGCCGTTGAGCACCCCAATGGAGGTGATGCCAATCTGGATAGTCGACAAAAACTGGTTCGGGTTGTCCAGCAACGTCAAGGCCGCCTGTGCGCCTTTGTCGCCCGCTTCGGCCATGCCATTCAAGCGCGACTTGCGGCTGGCCGCCAAGGCCAGCTCAGACATGGCAAACACGCCATTGAGCAATGTTAAAAAAACAATCAGCAAAAATTCCATGCGGGACAAACGACAATCAAGACCATGGCACTTTACCTGATTGGCGACGTACAGGGCTGCGACAGCGCACTGCAACGTTTATTGACCGAAATTTCTTTCTCCCCCAGCCGCGACACGCTGTACCTGTTGGGCGACCTGGTGAACCGTGGGCCAGATTCGGCCAACGTGTTGCGCCGCCTGATGGGCTATGGTGCATCCGCCCAATGTCTTTTGGGTAACCACGACCTGCACCTGTTGGCCGCGTCGGTAGGGGCACGCAAGCCCAGCCGCAAAGACACGCTGGCTAATGTGCTGCAAGCGCCAGACCGCGAGGCCATGCTGGCCTGGTTGCGTTGCCAGCGCATGGCGCTGCTTCTTGAACACCAGAATCACCCCTATTTGATGGTTCACGCCGGTGTATTACCTGCCTGGACAGCTGCACAAACCATAGCGCTCGCAGGCGAGGTTGAAAGCCTGCTGCGTGGCCCGGACTTGAACGATTTTCTGCACCAGATGTACAGCAACCAACCCAACGCATGGGACGACCAGCTGCAAGGCATCGCGCGCTTGCGCCTGATCGTCAATGCGTTGACCCGCTTGCGTTTTTGCACCGCACAGGGCGAGATGGAGTTTGACACCACCGACGCTGCCGATGCCGCCCCCACAGGCTACATGCCCTGGTACGACGTGCCGGGCCGCCGCACAAGCGACGTGACCGTGGCCTTTGGGCATTGGTCTACGCTGGGTTGGCTTAACCGCAGCGATGTGCTGGCAATGGATTCAGGTTGCGTCTGGGGCGGCTGTTTGACCGCCCTGCGCCTGCGCCTGCGCCTGAGCCTGGGCATGGGCATGGGCATGGGCATGGGCAGTGTCGAGCATGAACGAATTCAGGTGAAATGTGAACAGGCGCAAAAGCCTGGCGCTTGACACGCCGTCAGCCGTCAAGACCAACTTTTTAACCTAAAAAACCACGACAGTCGTGAGAAATGGCTGGTCGTAGGGTCGACTTTAGTCGGCCATGGCGGGTTAAAACCCTTCCCTACGCAGGACAAGCGTGTTGCATGCTTTGGGGTGTCCTTGTTGAACATGAACGTTAGGTGCACAACTATTTTTTAACGTGAAACAACGCCCACAGCCGACAAGAATGGCGTGTCGTAGGGCCGACTTTAGTCGGCCATGGCGGGTTAAAACCCGCCCTACGCAGGACACGCGTGTTGCATGCTTTGGGGTGTCCTTGTTGAACATGAACGTTAGG
>MNXW01000236.1 GCA_001871515.1 Comamonadaceae bacterium CG2_30_57_122 | reverse complement strand
TGCCTACGAAATCGCCGGTTGAAAATGGGATGACCAGAAAAAAGGGTGTCCGTTCAACCCAAACAATCCATTAGGGCATGAATGCATGGCGAGGTGAGTTGCGAGGCAGTTTGACTGGCCGAGCGGCGTTCATAGCCGCAGCTATGAACAACGAACGGACGGGCAAAATGGCCGCAAATCAGCCGCCAGGCATCATGCAGGCACGAAGTGCCGCCTAATGGATTATTTGGGTTCAACCTGGATTCCTCCGTTGGGCGCGCCCGAGTGGGTTGCTGGCGGCGCGGCTGGGTAGCACCCCCGCGCCGGGCACCATTGATGCCTGCACCAAGCAAACGTGCGCCTGGCTGAAGCACACCCACAAGAATTCCGGACATTCGCACTCCCTATTTTTTTTGACTCTGCTCAGTTTGATTCTATGGTCATTAGCTGCCAAGCCCTGAGCTCATAAGAGCCGCGGTTTGGTCAGGTATTTGAGCATTAAATTGGCCTGTAGCCCCCGTGGAACGTGCGCAAGCAGCTATCAACAACATAGTAACTGTGGGCGCTGGGATCATGCCAGCGCCTCCTTGGCGGCGGCTTGCGCCTCTGGCAGGCGCAACTGGCCGGAGATCAGGCGCGGAAGGAGGGTGTTGCGCAGGGTGGCTAGGGTTTGGGCTTGCTGCTCGTTCTCGATCAACCGGTCAAACCATGCGCTGGCCACCTCAGCAAATGCCTGCACGACTTCTGGCGGCGGAACAAGCGCAGGAATTGGTCGAAACGCCTTCTTGCTGATCTCCATGAAAGTCGAGCCATTGGCGCGACCTTTGATGTTCTCCATGTTTTGACGGCACCAAAACAGCATGTACAAAGGCGGCAACAAACCGCCGGGTGGCATGGCGATATAGCCTTGGTTTATCGCCAGCGAAACTTGTGCGATAGCCAAATAGCCAATGGGTGCACGAGATGACAAAAGTAAAGTGCCAATGGGCAGTGCACCGGAACCGATCTTGGCCAATCCTTGGTTGCTGAGTCTGCGTTCGGTATTTAACGTGAAACAACGCCCACAGCCGACAAGAATGGCGTGTCGTAGGGCCGACTTCAGTCGGCCATGGCGGGTTGAAACCCGCCCTACGCAGGGCACGCATGTTTCATGCTTTGGGGTGTCCTTGTTGAACATGGACGTTAGCAGCACCGGCGCAGCAATGCCAGAGAGGTCTTTGGGTGTTGTCCAGCAGTGAATGGCTGGTTCCCAATAGGCGGGTGTTTTGGTGTCAGGTGTAGCACCACCAGGCGTTCATGGCGCTGAAGGGGTGGTAGGGGCCGTGGCTCATTGTGTGACTCCCGCAGGGCCAAAGGTAGGCACGCTCAGGAGGCGGCGCAGGTCGTCGGTTTTCCAGTGCAAACGGCCGTGAACGCGGATGGGGCGCAGCGGGCCCGACCCTCTACTGGCGTAGATGCGTAATGTTTGAGGACGCCGGTTCAGGTAAAAAACAGCGGCGGCTGTCTCTACTGTGGGGCGGGTGACAGATTCCAGCGGGGGAAACTGTGGTGAGGAAGCGATTTGCATGGTGGATTTCTCCAGTCAACAACGCGGAATTGCGTTGTGTGGAAACCCATTCTGTTCACATCTTTTCAACGGACAAATGCCGTTGAAAGCCCGGACTATTTCCGGACAACTTCAGGATAAACAGCGTGAAGTTAGTCGACCATGCGGTGTATGCAGCTGTGTAAGTTCCGAAGTGCGTGCGAGCTTCCAACGAAAGTAGATGGTGTTGAAATTTTCTTTGTTCGCACGCGCCCAATCGAGTGCACAGGCTTCGCGCCATTTACGCGCGCCAGCTTTACATGCCGACAACCCGTTGTCGCAGGCTGCCTTGAGATCGGCCGCGATAGTTGGCCACACGTGTTCGTGTTGCGCAATCATTGCCGATTTGGTTAGCGGGAACTCGGGCTTACCAAAGGTGGAGAGAACGTCAGATTGCGCATCAACCCCATTGGCAGTAGCACCAGGGCTGGTCGTTATCTCGGCCTTGGTAGTACCTAACGGTGGAAGAGTTAACCCGTCAGCCAAAACGTCATAGCCATGAATGTGGAGCCACGGGATGAGCGTGGTGACTACAACCTTTATTTGATCATCGGATGACACGTGCCCTGGCGGAAATACATCGAGATCGCCGATATTGACGGCTGATATCAACATCTCAATCTCAGATTACAAATCAATGCCGTCACCGAATTCATTGATGACGGAATCCTCCAAGGCGTTTGGATTGGCACGTTGCATCAAAGCAGCTATGTCACGAACCTTAATTGTTGGAAACTTGGCCTAATGGGCGCAAAGCTGGCGAAAGAATCGTCTATTACTTGCGTCCACTAATTTACGTGTGGCGTCGTCCATATTCAGGGCATCTCGTTAGGCTAGAAATCGCGTTCAGGCTGCAACCAACTCCGGTACCGCCACACGCTTTATCTTCTTGCGCTCCTTGGCCGCCTCCCCCGCCGTCCACAAATCACGCTGAGTCTGCAGCGCCAGCCAATAACCCGGCGTGGTGCCCAGCGCCTCGGACAAGCGCAAATCCATATCGGCGGACACGGCCGCATGACCGTGCAACACCCGCGACAACATCACCCGACTGATGCCGATGTGCGCCGCAAAAGCGGTCACGCTCACGTCCAGGTCGTCAAGCCAGCCCGACAGCAGTTCGCCAGGGTGTGCGGGGTTGTGCATCTTCATGGTGGGCCTCTCAGTGGTAATCCAGATAATCCAAAAGTTCTACGTCTTCACCGACAAACCTGAACGTCACACGCCAATTGGCTTGCACCGTCAGGGCATAAAACCCGGCACGGTCACCGGACAAGCCATGCACGCGCCAGGACGGGCGGTTTAAGTCTGGCAGGCCACCGGCGGCGTTCAGAGCCGTCAGCAGCTCACGCAAGCGCTTGGCATGGATCGCCTGAATACGTGCCGTGCTGCCGGTCTTGAAGAAGGCTTCCAGCCTCTTGTGTCGGAATGAGAGGATCATAAACTGTTAAGCCTTGATTTACAAGTTATCAGGGTTTGTGAACCAGATCAGGCTGCGTTGCGAATGGGAATCACGTGACCTGAATCGACTGCCTCAAGAAATCTGAACAGCTTAACAAGCGCAGCACGCTTTTCGTCGATGTACTCATGGCCGTCATAGTGGCGAGCCTGTACGCCCGTGATGCCATGCGACTGCAAGCGGCCTCGGTCGTCCTTGCTCACCTTCAGGCTGGCCAACACGGTTTCAACGCCAGAGCGGATGTGCTTGGCAGCAAAGTCAGGGATGTCGGCCGCCGCCGCACTGGCCCAGTCACTGAAGGTCGAGGCTGAAAGGTGCGTTGTGCCGCCATCGGTAGAGAGGGCAAACACACCCTGCGGCTTGCATTCAGCTATTGCCAGAGTCGCTGCAATACCTATGCATCAGCATGATTAAGCATATTTAGCACTGTTGTATCGGTATTTTATTGACCTAATCTCTTTCATATCAATCGTGGCAGGGATTGACACTCAACCGATGCATCAGTATATTAGTGCAACTTTCATACTTATACATCGGTATGTCACGCACACCTAAAGCCATAGACCAACTCCCTCCCGCCACCCTCGCCGCTATCGAAAAGCTGGGCGCTGACTTGGCCGTTGCTCGGCTTCGCCGCAAAGAGTCATTGGCGAGCTGGGCAAAACGTATGGGGGTCAGCATCTCCACACTGCAGCGATTGGAGGCGGGGGACCCGACCATCAGCGTTGGAATTGTTGCCAGCGCTTTGTGGCTAATGAGCCGGGACGGTGCGATTGCAGAACTTGCCGCGCCAGCAAATGACCGGGGAGCCTTGGAGCTTGAGGTTCGTGAGGCCGAAGAGCTTGGCCGCGCACGTGCACGTGCTTCGCAAGAAGCCCGAATCAGGGCTACCGTCAACAAAGCCCGGGGAGATGACAATGCGCTGCGATAAGCTGTTTCTTTGGTACTTGGGCGAGGATGCACCTCGCTACGTTGGCGTCCTGAATCTTGTCGCGTCTGGCAAAGGAGTGTCCCTGCGCTACGGTACCGAATGGCTCAGCAATGGATTTCCGTTGAGCGAAGACCTTCCGCTGGAAGATGCTGTGTTTCTTCCGGCCGGTCGGCTTGAGAGCAAGCATCCGCGAGCAGCAGGCGCTGTGGACGACGCCAGGCCCGACCGCTGGGGCGAAAAGGTGATTCGCTTCATTGATAAACCAGCCCGCATGTCTCTGATGGAGTTCCTGTATTACGCGGGAGACGACCGTTTTGGGGCGCTCGGTGTCTCTACTTCGGCTACCGAATACACCCCGAAGGGCCGCGGACCTTTGCCCAGATTGGAGGCTGCTCAGACCCTGAGTGAGGTGGTTGCCAAGGTCCAAGAAGGGGAATCGCTGACAGACATTGAGTCTCAAATCATTGCAGGCGGCGGCACACCCCTAGGAGGGGCCAAGCCCAAAGCCCTTATCGTCATTGACGGCGAGCAGTGGGTCATCAAGTTCTTCAACGGGGAACCCGTCGATTCACCACTCGTGGAGCACGCCTCCATGACGCTGGCGGCCAAGGCGGGAATCAACGTGGCTCAAACCAATGTCATCTCGGTGAACGGGCTCAATGCCATTGTCATCCGGCGTTTCGACCGCAAGGGCGACAAGCGAATTCACTGCATTTCAGCGGGTACGGCTATCCGCGCAAGCACCGCGAGCGGTCAAGACCCGGAGATGGGCTACCCACAGCTTGCTCGGATTCTTCGCCGAGCGGGCGTGTCAGAAAATGATGCCAATGTCTTTGATGCGCGTGAGCTGTTCAAGCGGATGGTCTTCAACATCCTCATCGACAACACTGACGACCACGAAAAGAACCACTCCCTGCTGGTCGTGAATCCGGGCGGATTCGCCCAGTTTCGGCTGGCTCCAGCCTACGATGTCCTGCCTTCCAACTCAGGGCAAGGCCTCCAAGAGTTCATTTGTGGGAACAACTTTAACGACTCCACCCTGGCCAACGCCATGACGCAAACGGAGGCTTTCGGCCTTACGCGGGCGCAAGCTGCGGAATTGGTTGTCGAAGTCATTGGCGTCGTGAATACCTGGAGAGGACATTTCAGGGCACTCGGCGTTTCGGAGATTGACCTAAAAAGCCTAGCTGAGCGTATCGATGGCGATGCACTGAAGTCTCAGCGAGAGTCCTTCGACCCGACGGACTACCAGCAGGCGCGGACGAAGCCTTCCCGCAGAAGTCCGTTCCAGCAAAAGCGCTAACCGTCACTCCCTGGAACTGAGAAACGCGCATGCGCAACTCTCCTCTGAAAATCCAAAAAGGCAACGAAATCAATACCTATTGAAAACAGAGCCTTTGCGCATGGGTATCGTCGAACGTCATCGTCGATGCTACCGTTTTCGGCATAAATAGACGCTCCAAACGAATCCTCATGCGGCTCGTAGTGGAACCATTTTTTCGGCCAGGTTAGCGGGTTGCGGTAGGGACGGAGGTAATGGTTCGCCTGCCGACGTAGAAAAACAGCAAGATCGACCAATTGCTGCAAGGCCGCTGGCAGTCCATCGCAATTTAGCTGCGAGTCTGTGCAACCAAGACACCGGTGGCGTCAAGGTGTTTTGGTTGCACGCTTACGTTTAGCTTGCCCTTTTAGGGGGCAAGCGAGAATAACTTGGACAAAGGAGGTCGTGATGGCAAGTGCAAGTCTAGACGCAAGCCGCGCGGTGTAGCTGGCTACTCAAGCGGTTTGCAACAACGCATTGCGCTTGTCAGCACGGCCGATTGAAGCTGCGGCACTCAGCCTACCCAGCCGCGCCGCCAGCAGCCCACTCGGGTGCGTCCAACTGAGGAATCTAGTCAAGTTATTCCGGCTCGTCCGGCTTAGGGATGCAGAAATTACAAATATCCCTTTTCCGGCGGCACTGACGGGCGCATTGCGTCGTTTCAATCCACTTGTTTAGCAGAGCTAAACGGCGCGTCTTGCGCCTAGCACTGCATCCCGTCAGCACTCGCCATAAACGGTACATTTGCAATTTCCGCATCCCTTAACGGACTTGGTCTGAAACAACCAACTTGCCCGGTTAGCGTGAAACAACGCCCACAGCCGACAAGAATGGCGTGTCGTAGGGTCGACTTCAGTCGGCCATGGCGGGTTG
>MNXW01000136.1 GCA_001871515.1 Comamonadaceae bacterium CG2_30_57_122 | reverse complement strand
ATTTTGTAACCGTTTTGATGAAACGAACTACTAGGATCATTCAGGCACGAAGTGCCGCCTAAGGGATGCAGAAATTACAAATATCCCTTTTCCGGCGGCACTGACGGGTGCATTGCGTCGTTTCACTCCACTTGTTTAGCAGAGCTAAACGGCGCGTCTTGCGCCTAGCACTGCATCCCGTCAGCACTCGCCATAAACGGTACATTTGCAATTTCCGCATCCCTAGTGGATTATTTGGGTTTAAGGACACGTCTGTGGTCACAAAACCAAACCTGACAACCGTTACATCTCTTAACAAGAAATCTTCGTTAAGCTGAGGAATCTGCGAAAATCGTATGCCATGGCGCACCATTCGATGAATTTTTTTGACGATTCAAGCCGCGATTTGCATGTGCAAACCCGGCGGCATTTGCGTGGCCTGATCGCCCGGGCGCTGGTGTTTTTTGCCGAACATGAAACCGACAACCTGCGCCGGGTGCGTGAGCATTTGCTGTACGTCATGGATGGCAAACCATCCGTTGGTCAGTCGCAAAATTTGCGCTCAGCTTATGTGCTGCTGGACAAGCAAGGCGAGGCGTTTAACCTGGCGTTTCGCGCCGCCATTCAAGCCACCATTGACGAAGAAGCTCTGCTCGCTTTCCCGGATGCAGCCCTTGCGCCGGTGCAAAAAAAGGCTGTCCCACACCATGCGCTTGATGGCATGTCTCTGTCGCTGATTGACATGAATGAAGTGGACCGGATTTTGCTGCTGGACCGCGTCACCCAACGCTTCAATGCGCATTTTGAGCCCAGCCTGACCCCGCTGACCAAGCGCCTGAGCGCCCTGCTGGATTTGAATGCGCCCAACCTTTCGCGCAACCCCTTTCGCCCTGAAATATTTGTCCGTGCTTTTCTTTTGGCATGGGAGCGAAGCGCCCTTGATCCACAGGCCACCGATGACCTGATGCTGTCGATTGAGCCGCAACACGTCATGGATCTGGCCCCGCTTTACACAGAGCTGAATCAGGTGCTGACTGAAGCAGGCGTTGCCGATGAACCCACGCTGCGCATCCGGCGTGAAGTCGAACGGTTCTCCAGTCAAGCGCCGCTGGCTCCTGCCTCACACAGCGCTGCCCCGACTGTCACGCAACACCCGAACTTTCTGCCGCATCAGGCCATGGCGCACCCGCATGCGTTGGGTCACACGCTGCCCAGCGCAGCGTCTTCTGCTCCCTCTGCGTGGCAGGGTCTGGCTCCGGTGGGGCGAAGCCTTGCGGCACAGGCGCGGCAATTTTTGCAGCGTCTTGGGCTGGTGGCACGACCTGTCAGCGCTGCCGTGCTGTCTGCGCCTTCAGCAGCACCCTCTTCAGCACCTGACACGACTGCGCCAAACGACGCATTTGCCGCCCCTCAATCCACCGATGCTGACGCTGGCGAGTCTGAGTTTGTGGGTGAAATGAGTGGCGAGGTAATGCAAAACGGCCTACAGACCGTGCAGGCGGCTGACCCTGAATTCATGGGCTACCTGGGCAACCTGCAGGCGGGCGAAGTGGCCTCGTTCTCGCCCTCGATGCTCAGCGGGCAAAACCCCTCAGACCGCAACATCTTGCGCCAGATGCGCGACATGGAACAGGTGCGCCGAGCCCCCGATCTTGACCGCGGCACCGTGGATGCCCTAGCCGAGGTGTTTGACTACGTGTTTGCCGACCAATCCATTCCCGTGCAAATGAAGTTTGTGATTGGCCGCTTGCAGGTTCCGGTGCTCAAGGCTGCGATGATCGATCGCGACTTTTTTCTCAGCAGCGAGCATCCGGCGCGCCGCTTGGTAGACACACTGGCCCATGCCTCGATTGCCTGGGCCCCTGAAAAAGGCGAGGACGACCCGCTTTACGAGCACATTCAGCGCACGGTGCAGCGGGTGCTCAATGAGTTTGAAGATGACCTGAGCCTGTTTCGTGACCTGTTGCAAAGCTTCAATGAGTTTTTGTTCGAGACCGAGCAACAAGCCCAAGGCCGCATTGAACCAACTGCCGACCAGGAACGTACCGGCGAGGCCTTCGACCATGCCCTGGCGCATGCCGACGAGATGGTGCATGCGCGCCTCAAGGCCTTGCCAAAATCACTGCCCCTGGCCAATTTTTTGGTGCCATTTTTAGCACAGCAGTGGCGTGAGGTACTGGCTCAAGCCTGGCTAGTATGCGACTCCAACCGGCAGCCATGGGAAGATGCCCTGCAAACCATGGATGAGTTGATCTGGTCTACCCAACCCAAAACCACCGTAGATGAACGTCGTCAGTTGGTCTCCGTGTTGCCTGGCTTGGTACGCGGCTTGAACGCAGGGCTGGATGCCATTGCCTGGAACGAGCTGGCGCGCGCCAAGTTCACCCGGCGCTTGATCACCACCCACACCCTGGCGATTCGCATGACGCAGGCGCCCGCCCAAGACACCGTTTCTGCAGCACTTGAAGAGCGCGCCGGCCAGGAAGCCCTGCAAGCTTTGGATGCCCGGCTGGCCAACCAGTTGTCAGACTCCAAAGACGAATTTGACAGCCTGGCGCAAACCTTTAACCGTGGCATGTGGTTTGACTTCACGCATGAAAACGGCAAACAGCACCGCTGCCGCTTAAGCTGGGTCAGCCCCATGCGCACCCGTATGCTGTTCACCAACCGAGAAGGCTTTGATGCCTTTGTGCGCTCTGAACGCGAAGTAGCCGCCATGCTGCGACATCAACGCTTGTGCACCATCAACCAGACCCCGATCGTGGCACGCGCGCTCAACCACATCTTGGCCAGCGAAGACGAGGCGCTGGCGGCCTGATCACACGCGCGCCACAGCGGCAGCCTCGTCCCTGATGACTGCCAACACCGCTGCACCATAGGCCTCTAGCTTGCGCGCACCAATGCCGCTGAGACCCTGCAGCGCATCCAAAGACTGCGGCGCATTGTGTGCAATGGCGGCCAGCGTGGCATCGTGAAAGATCACATAAGCAGGCAAATTGTGCTCACGCGCGACGCTGGCGCGCCAGGCTTTCAGGGCAGCAAAACACGCTTGCGCGGCACCGTCCAGTTCGGCCGCCACTTTGGGCAAGGCAGCACTGCCCGTGCGCAACGCACGGTGCTTGCCCGTCTTCGGTGCGGCCACACGCAGGTGCACCGGCACCTCGCCCCTGAGCACTGCGCGCGAGCCTGCGGTCAGCGCCAAGGTGTTGAACGCCTGCGCGTCCACCGCCACCGCGTCGATGGCCAGCAACTGCCGCAGCACGCCGCGCCATTGCGACTCGCTCAGATCAGCGCCCAGACCAAAGGTGCTCAAGCCCTGATGACCGCGCTGCGCCACCTTGTCGGTGACCTTGCCGCGCAAAATATCAATGATGTGCCCGGCGCCAAAACCAAAGCCGCTCATCTGCTGCACCCGGTAAACGGTGGACAGCAGTTTGCGCGCTGCATCGGTGGCATCCCATACCTCAGGCGCTTGCAGGCAGTTGTCGCAATTACCACAGGGTTGGCTGGCTTCGTCAAAATAGCGCAGCAGTCGCACACGGCGGCAATCGGTGGCCTCGGCCAGCCCCAGCAAGGCTTCAAGCTTGCCACGCAAGCCTTGTTTGAAAGTCTCTTCAGCCGGGCTCTCGTCAATCATGCGGCGCTGGTTCACCACGTCTTGCAGGCCGTAGCACATCCAGGCATCAGCGGGCTCACCGTCGCGCCCGGCGCGGCCGGTTTCCTGGTAGTAGCCCTCGATATTTTTGGGCATGTCCAGGTGCGCCACAAAACGCACGTCGGGCTTGTCGATGCCCATGCCAAAGGCGATGGTGGCCACCATCACCACGCCCTCACTGCGCAAAAACTGGTCTTGGTTGGCCTGGCGCACGCGTGCGTCCAACCCGGCGTGGTAGGGTAGCGCGGGAATGCCGCTGTCACACAACCACGCTGCCGTTTCCTCCACCTTTTTGCGCGACTGGCAATACACAATGCCCGCATCCCCCAGGTGCTCGTAGCGGATAAAGCGTAATAGCTGCGCCGTGGCCTCGCGTTTTTCAACGATGGTGTAGCGGATGTTGGGCCGGTCAAAACTGCTGATGAACAGGCGCGCATCTTGCAGTTGCAAGCGCTCAATGATGTCGGCACGCGTCAGCGCATCGGCCGTGGCGGTGAGCGCAATGCGCGGCACGCTGGGGTAACGCTCGTGCAGCACCGTCAAGGCGCGGTATTCGGGGCGGAAGTCGTGGCCCCACTGGCTCACGCAATGCGCTTCGTCAATGGCGAACAGACTTAATAAGCCACGCTCTTGCAAGGAATCGAGTTGTGCCAAAAAACGCGGCGTGTTGATGCGCTCAGGCGCGGCGTAGAGCAGCGTGATGTTGCCCTGCACCAAACGCCGTTCGGTGTCTGAGGCTTCTTGCATGCTCAGCGTGGAATTTAAAAACGCGGCGCTCACACCCGCCTCATGCAGCGCACCCACCTGGTCGTGCATCAACGCGATCAACGGGGAAATGACGACCGTGATGCCTTGACCAGCTTGCTGGCGCGCAATGGCCGGAATCTGGTAGCAAAGGCTTTTGCCGCCGCCGGTGGGCATCAGCACCAGGGCGTCACCGCCAGCAGTGACGTGTTCGATGATGCCCTGCTGCGGGCCGCGAAACGCCGGGTAGCCAAAAACCGTTTGAAGAATGGAGGTGATGGACAACTTGTTTACTACTTAATCAATAGCTGCTTGCGCTTTATTTACTTGGGCTAGAAGGCTAAAACGTATATAAATTTCGCAACACACTTCCGTGCCATAAGTGGCATGGCCGAGGATGCGGGCCTGGACGGTTTCGTGCCCGCCTGCACCTCGGCTACGATTTTCGCGGCGCGTCGTCACTTCATCGGAGCAGCCCTTGCGCAGGCGTTGAACCCTTCCAGCGTGAAATTATCGTTCTTCCCCTTTAAGGGCTCGTAAAGTAATAAGTTGGACATTTTGACGGCAAGATTTGGGATGCAGTGCTAGGCGCAAAACGCGCCGTTTAGCTCTGCTAAACAAGCGATTTGCAACGACGCAATGCGCCCAAAGATGGCTGGGCAAATGTACAAGTTATTGCTTTGCGAGCCCTAACCACCATCCGATGCGCTTTGCGACAGAATAAAGGAGGAGGCCGAAGGCCACAGGACAGGTAGCAAAGCGCATCGCCCAGCTGATCCATCAACCAGCGCCGGGCGCGCACCGTCCCAACATCTCCTCGACACCGCATTTGATCGCACCCGGGCGCAGGTTTAGCCGGTGGTTTGCTGTAACGCTCGGCAATGAAATCGACCCCGCTGGCGCAGGAAATGGTTGGCAGCTGCGACGGCGTTGCGGGTGTCGTGCGCAAGATTTGCCGAACTGACGCTTCAACCCCTCGCCGTGTCAATTTCTGGCGAGCGTTTGCATCGACACCCAGATACAGCTGCAACCCAGACCCATGGCTCCGAGGCCGACCAGGGTGGCGGACAAGGTTTGGCTCAGGAACGCCAGGTTTCCCAAGCCGATCACCAGGGAAAGGAAGCCGACGACAAAGCTTACCAAGCTGAACATGATTTTCATGGTGACGAGGGCTGCTTGGTCGCGCTCAATACATGGCCTTGGCTGAAGACCTGGCCGCAACGATGTGCGCTTCCAGTCGGCGGTTGGCGAGACGCGCAAGCCACGCCACAGATTTTTTCCAGGTCGTTCGCAGGATTTCGCCCAAAGCTTCAGAGCGCAACTGTCGTGCATTGCGGATGTGGACGTCAATGACAATGTCAATGTAACGTTGTTCCATGATGTTGGATCCTTTGTTGAATGCGTGCTCCTTTTGAGAACACGGTGCAACCTTAACTCAAATGCTGCACTGCAACAAAAGATCAATTTTCATGCGACACGCAAGGAAAATTCATCCGTAAAGTTCAACAATTCGTAACATTCGTGGCCTAGGAGGCTGTCGGACTTAAAAATCCTTTAAAAAAAAGCTTCTAAATGCTATTAAAGATATAGTATTAAAGCTATAATATACGTGGCTTAAAGAAGG
>MNXW01000216.1 GCA_001871515.1 Comamonadaceae bacterium CG2_30_57_122 | reverse complement strand
CGTTGGGTCGTGCGTTTGGGTTGAATTGAGGCATGGTGGCTCAATGATACGGTTGGTGTGGTGCACCAGATTGGTTTGGATTGCAATGCGTTGATTTGCAATGCATTGGCTTGCGCTGGGTTTTGGGTTTTGGGTTTAACCCGCGCAGCGGCAGCCTTTGGCGGCCTCCTCATACTGGAGTACCAGAAATCGTCGGCCGCCAAAGCCAGCCACTGCGCTGGCGGTAGCTGTGACCTACAGCCAAAGGCGACTGCGCCTGTGCACAAAAACGGCTTTAGGGAATTCGGGCTTCTTGCCTTCTCTTGATGCGCTGACCCGTCCAATATCTAGTGCAGTGTTGCACGCTATCCGGCACTTAAAGCCATGTCTTTTTGCCCCTGGCGTTGTTGCAAATCCGCGCGATACCTGCGGGTATCGCTGTGGTTTGCGCCTAGCCAGTACCAATAATCCATCGGTTTTAAGTGTGCCGTCAAGCATGCAGCACTGCACTAGCCACCACGCCCGGCGCACCCGCCAAGCGCGTGCAGGTGAGCCGGGCTTACGGTAACGCAGCAACGATGTCAGCCAGCAACCGGCTGGCTCGCGCACTGCCCTCCTGCGCTTGACTCAAAGTGTGCGCGTGGCTCAGGTTTTCAGAGGACATACCCGCCCCGAAATTGGTGATGAAAGACAGCGCCAGCACCCGCAGCCCCAAGTGCCGCGCCAATATCGTCTCGGGCACCGTGCTCATGCCCACCGCGTCGGCACCCAGCAAGCGCAGCATGCGGATTTCGGCCGGAGTTTCAAACTGCGGGCCGAGCGCCCAGGCATAGACACCCTCAAAAAGCGTAGCGCCTTGCGCTTGCACTACCTGGGCTGCAAGCCGATTTAGCTCTGAATCGTAGGCATTGACCATGTTCACAAAACGCGTGCTGCCAGACAAGCCCACCAGCGGCGAGCGCTGTGCCAGGTTGAGGTGGTCGGTGATCAGCATCAGGCTTTGCGGCGGCATGTCAAGCTGCAAGCTGCCCGCTGCGTTGGTTTGCACCAGCGTGTGGCAGCCCAAGGCTTGCAGCACCTGCAGCGGCACGGCCATGCCGTCCACCGCGCCGGTCTCGTACCCGTGTTGCCGCCCGCTCATCACCGCCACCGGCTGGCTGCCCATGTGCCCCAGCCACAGGGTGGCGCTGTGCCCGGCCACAGTGGGCTGCGGAAAACCAGGTAGATCGCTGTAGGGAATCTGGATGGGATCGGTGATGTGATCGGTCAAGCCGCCCCAGCCGGAACCCAGCACGACGGCGATGCGCGGCTGCAGGTGGGGTGCACGCTGTTGGAGGGTGGCGAGGGCTTTGGCAATGGCTTTGGCAATGGCGCTCATGGTGTGCCCAGGTGGTCTGGCCCAAAGCTCTCGGGCAGCAATTGCGCCAAGGTGTAGCCTGGCCCCAGGTCGGTGTCGTTGGCACACAGGATGGGCAGACCTGGTGCACCAAATTCACGCAATTTTTGCCTGCAGCCCCCGCAGGGTGTCGTCCAGATGCTATTGTTTTTGCCACCTTGCCCCACCACCAGTACCGCCTGCACACGGGTGCTGCCCGCCAGCACCATGGCGGCAAGCGCCGCGGCTTCGGCACACAAGCCTTCTGGATAGGCCGCGTTTTCGACATTGCAACCGGCGTGGATGCGACCCTGGTCGTCCAGCACTGCCGCGCCCACTGGGTAGTGGGAGTAGGGTGCGTAGGCTTGGCGCTGTGCGGCGCGGGCGGCTTGTAAGAGCGCCTGCTGCTGGGCTTGCGTCAGCGGCATGCATGGGGTAGCGGTGTGGTTCATGGGACGGAGTTCGTGCGAGTTCAGCGGCTTGCTTGAACCTAGATTCCTCAGTTGGCCGCTTGTTTTCTTCAATAAGTGCCTATGGACATGTATTATTTCAGTCTCAGTCAGATTCACCTTTTGGGTGAGAGCGCTACGCACCCGATTGAGCCACTGGCAACGTGCCTGGGGTTGTTGCTCCTTCTTGCGGGCAGTAGCTCGCTGCGGTCGAATTGCAGCCGATCTACCAAAAGTCCGACAGGCGTGCGCCGTGTGCTAAAAAATCAAGCAGCTTAACGCGGTGTAACACTGAAATGGATCACCACCAAGGCAATGCCGCCAAGCACGGCAACAGAAGACAGCATCAGCACCATAGTGATTGGTTCATTCACAAACCACGCCCCAGCCAGTGAAGCCAATACTGGCACACTCAACTGAACCGCAGCAGCGCGCGTTCTCGTGAGTTTAGGCAACACCGCGTACCAGATGGCGTAGCCCATGCCGGATGTGATGGCTCCTGACAACACTGCGTACAGCGCACCATGTGCGTCTAGCCGCAGATGCGGTAAATACAGCATGCTCAACAGCAGTGACAGCAGTGCAGCACGCACAAAATTTCCACTTGTATGGCCAGTTGGATCTGCCACAAAACGTCCACGCAGCGAATACACCCCCCAAGCCACGCCAGACAACAGCATCAGCAATGCACTTGCCAATGGAGGCGAGTCCAGCCCCGGCGACAAAATGACGACCACCCCAGCTAATGCCAAAACCAAGCCCATGGTTTGGCGGGCATTTAGTCGCTCGCCACGCCATAGTCCGGTCAAAATCATTGTTGCCTGCACAGCCCCAAAAAGCAGCAAGGCACCAATGCCGGTTGATATGTCTGCATATGAAAATGAAAACGCGCTGGCATAAACAAACAACACCAGCGCAGACAACCAGTTGCCGCCCAAACCCACATGCCATGCCGCAGCTGCATGCTGGGAGCGATGTCGGACATACACAAGCAAAGTCAACATCAATGCACCAGACACCAATCGCAAGGCGGTAAAACTGGCTGCATCGATGGTGGTCTGGCGCAGTGCCAGTCGGCATAACACAGAATTGCCGGCAAAACTCAGCATCGTGATCAAGGTCAAAAATGTTAGCCGGATCATCCTAGATTCCTCAGTTGGACGCACCCGAGTGGGCAGCTGGCGGCGCGGCTGGGTAGGCTGAGTGCCGCCGCTTCAATTGTGCCTGCGCACAATGGAACGGCACGAAGAGGCCAAGCCTCTGGCCTGGCTGCGCCCTGCAAGGGTGACGACGCGGCAGGCTACTGCCTGCAAGGAGGCGCAACGCCCCCAGGCGCGTCGCCAGCAGCTCAATCGGGTGTGTAGCGCTGTCACCCATAAGGTGAAGTTGATCAACGCCGAAAAAGTTAATATTCATAGGCACTTATTGGTACAGATTAGCGCTCAACTGAGGAATCTAGGTTCATGGACATGCGCGATTGCCGCGTAGCCAGCGCCATGAATCGATAACATCAAACACCAAGCTGATGCCGTTCACAACGAAAAGGACAAAGGTATAAATGAGCTCCACCATCGCCATCGGCGCAGTGCCGGGATGATCGCCCAAGTGCATGAACAGAATCACCAGCAAGGGTATCCAGGCAAAAAGGTGCGGCACCGACATCAGTTTGCTCATGCCGCGTTCGCGCAACATGATGGGGACGTTGCTTGCCACAACCAATGCTGCGGCCATTGCAGCCATTTGACCAACCTCATAATCAAGCAGAAAAAACGCGGCTGCGTTCACTGGTATCAAAACCAACCCGACCCAAACCTGTATCCACAGTGGCAATCTGCGAAAAGAATGCCAGCTTTGCCGCAGACGTTCATTCATGATGCTGATTTTTGCACCCTGGCCATGGCAAATCTGGAACGCATTCTGCGCACCATGATGTCAGTCCAGGGCTGTTAGCGCCAGTATCAAAAGTGACTGCTTTAACTTGCATATTGACTCCTGTCTATCTAGTTGTCCGTTTCAGCAAAACACTTAGGGCTTGTTCATGAATAAGCTGTACATTTGGCCGCCGGATTTGGGATGCAATGCGAGGCGCAAAGCGTGCCGTGCAGCTCTGCTGCACAAGCGATTTGCAACGACGCAATGCGTCCGTCAGTGCCGCCGGAAAAGGGATATTTGTAATTTCTGCATCCCTGGCTTGTCATAGACCCCGCTGGGAGCTCTAAGCCTGGTTGAATTTTTTTACCCATGGTATGAACTCGGCCAGTGGCATGGGCTTGGCCACCACGTAGCCTTGCAGCAGATCACAGTGGTTGTCTTTGAGCCAGGCTTGTTCCTGGGGTGTTTCAGCTCCCTCGGCCACCACTGACAGGCCCAGCTCCCGGCACAACAAAATGGTCGAGCGAACGATGGCGGCATTTTTTGAATTCACGTCCACCCCGGTGACAAAGGCACGGTCAATCTTGAGTTCATTGACGGGCAGGGTTTGCACGTAAGCCAGCGACGACTGCCCGGTGCCGTAGTCGTCGATCGAGAGTTTGAAGCCAAACTGTGAGAGTTCATTGAGGTGTTGCAGTGCCAATTCAGGTTGATCCATCAAGGCACTTTCGGTAATTTCAAGACACAGCCGATGCGCTGGCAAGCCCGATTGTGTGGCCAAGTGCTGAACGTCCAATACCAACGAATGATTCAACAAATCGAGCGTTGACAGATTGGCCGAGGGCACCACCAGCAGGCCATCACGATGCCATTGAGCTGCGTCGGCAATCACCTGGCGCAGCACCCAAGGCGTAATCTCCCTGATGAAACCGGTCTGCTCGGCAAAAGGGATGAACTGAATCGGGGGGATCAAGCCCTTGACCGGATGCTGCCAACGGATCAGCGCCTCTGCAGCGGTAATTTGATGTTGCGCCAGATTTAGTTTGGGCTGGTAATAGATGACAAACTCGCCTCGGGTCAGAGCCTCGCGCATGTCACCAATCAGCGACAGTTGTGCGGGCACGGGCTCTGTCGACATTTTTGAGGCAAAGACAAGGGGGTCGCGATGGCGCTTGGCTGTGGCCAGAGCTAACCCCGCAAAGCGAAACAAACAGTTGGTATCTGCCAGGTTTGAAGTGAACAAAACAGCTCCAGCGCTGATGTCAACGTCAAGCCGTATGCCGTCGATCAGGATTGGGGCTCGCAATGCATCAATCACGCGCAGCACAGTTGCCTGCGCCTGCGCCTGATCAACACCACGCAACAGCACCGCATATTGGTCTGCCCACAACCGCGCCACGATATCCGTGCTTTTCACAAGCTGCTGAACTCGCGTGGCAATAGCGCATAGCATACGGTCGCCCACGGTGTGCCCTAGTGCGTCGTTAATGGGTGCAAAACGGTTGATGTCGAGCAGAACCAAGACGCCTTGTTCGTCACTTGGGCGTGACTCCAGTAGTTCGATGAAGCGTGTGCGGTTAGGCAAATTGGTCAGATTGTCGACATAGGCTAGGCGCATGATTTTTGCTTCGCGGCTGGCAATGCTGTTGCGCATGACACGCAATGCCTGTAGCAAGATGCCGATTTCACCGCGTTGATCCACCGGCACATCTATCGCATAGTTGCCATTTGCAATGCGTTGTGCCACCAATACCGCTTCACGCACCGGAATCACAATGCCGCGCGCTATGAACCATGCCATCAGCGCGCCGACAAGAAGTGCAATGATCGCCAGAACAATCACCAGTTGCTTGGCCGTGGAAGCCGATTGTTTGAGCATTAGCAACTCAGTCTGCATTTCTTGCTGCATGTGCTCTTCAAGCGCACGGGTGTCAAACATGATGGTGTTGAGCACCTTTTGCGTGCGCGCTTCAAAGAAGGAACGTGCTTGGCTTGTGCCTTCAATTTCAATCAATTCAACCGTTTCTTGCAACAAGATGGCATAGCGTTGGCGCAAGTCGGTCACGTGGTCAATTTCTTGTTGCACATCGGCACTGAGCATGGTCAGGTCAAGGTCGCTGACAGCTTGACCAGAGGCTGCCATTTCTTCATCCAATGCCGCGTACAGCCGCACGCGATCATCTCGGGTTGCGGTTTGCAACAGGTTGAGCAAAATAATAGCTTCGGCCTGGGCGTGCTGGTTGATGCGTTTAGCCAACAATGCACGTCGCTCCAGGACGTTGACGATTTCTTGCGTGCTGGTCGTCAAGCGGTCAAGCCGCTGCAATGACACCGTCGCCAGGGTCAACAACAGACCAAGCAACACAGCAAACGCCATGATCAGGCGAGCGCGAATGGACATGGTGTTGAACATCATTTGCTACTCACAAAGTAACGCCTTGACATGGGAGCAACAAAACGGTCAGGGTAGCCGTGACGCTGCGACACGAAATACGGCGGTGTCGGGATGAAAGGAGTACCACGCAAACCAATACCCTACAACGGCAGGCCACTGTGTACCATCACTGGCCTGCACGGTGGCGCGTCCGGCCAAGTGATCAAAACGTATCGTCAGCATTGTGTTGGCCAAGGTGTCGGTGATCACACCGTTGGTTTTGCTGAGTTCTATAAAGGGATAGGCCTTGGTTTGCGTGCCAATTTGCACCCCCAACACCCGCTCTTTCGGGTGATAACCTGCAGACCTGAAGCTCAAGGGAAACATCACATCAGCGCTGCTTTCGTAACCGGCATAAGGATCGCGGTCATATGCCCGGCGGTGGCCGGTGTCAGTGGAGAGCGCTTGCGTTTGGGTATGACTATGTCGCCAGTCGCTCCAAGTGGTGTGGGTGACGGGCACCATGGTCAAACGCTGTCCTTTCATGGGGCCGCTGATGGCCTGAGCCATCATTTGCGACCACAAAGAGCTGGTTTGACGGTCATACAACAGCACATCGTTGTTGTAAAGCAAGCCAGACACGCCAAAACTCAGCAGTCGGCCTTTTACACGTCGGTCAAACGCCACGCCGGTGCCGCATAGCGGGCAATAGGTGATGGTGATGGCCTCACTCTCCAATTGGTCGTTAACCACCTCGTGCCAGTTCAAAACGCGAAGAGGGTAAGCACGCGCCAAGCCCTGTCTTGTCAAACCCAGCACCATGTCGTCAGGTTGCAAAAAGTCAGCATCAGCAACTTGGACAAAACGTGGTTGGTCAATGGCAGGAATACCGTCTTTGGCCGGGCCACCAGAAACGATCTGATCCACGGGTATCAATGCGTCTTTCAGATCAAAACCGTTTTTGACCTGTGCATTCAGACTGGTGCATAGCCAAAGCATCAACACCAGAAGATATTTGAGCGCAATTGAAGATGAATACAACTGATGTTTCATTTCAAAGTACCCCTTGTCAGTGGCTTATTTGTTGGTGATTTACCTGTGTACCACGATTCCCAGCATCGGGTCAAACGGGTCGCTCCATGGAGCTGCATCAATGTGACGTTGAGCATATTCCACACCTGCTTTCCAGCGCCCACGAATGCCAGCCGGGGTGAAATCGATGTCTTTGGTGTGGTCTTCGCCTTCAATTGCGGGGGCCTGCATGGGCAGCACATGCATCACGGTGCCGCAGCCCCAACCCAGCAATTCTTTGGCTTCGGGTGTTGCGCGCAGGGTGGCTGGCATCAACCGACCCAATTCGCGCACGATGTGGCGCAAGTGGTGAATTTGTTGCTGTCGTTCGGTGTGACTCTCGGCCCGACTGGCGTACTGAATGTCTTTGAGGCGGCTGCTGACCTGGGCAATCGTCTCGGGCACAGCCCCTTCCTGTTGCCATAACTGAGCGGCAAAAATCACCGAGTCCTGACGCGGGTTGTCGTCCATCACCACCTCCATCGGCGTGTTGGAGTAGATGCCGCCGTCCCAGTAGGGCTCACCATCAATCATCACCGCAGGGAAAGCGGGTGGCAAAGCACCGGATGCCATCACATGTTCCAGAGTCAAGGCGGTGTCACGGCTGTCAAAGTAATGCATTTCACCACTGCGGGCGTTGACCGCGCCGAGCGTCAACCGGGTGGTTTTTTCTGTGATGCTGCTGAAGTTGACTAATTTGTCCAAGGTGTCTCGCAAGGGATCGGTGCTGTAAAAGCTGGCTTGCGTCACGCCAACTGGGTTGTTTGTCCCCAAAAACGCGTTCGAATTGGGTTTGAAAAACCCCGGGATGCCGTTGGTGACCGTCACCAGGTTGTGCACCATATTTAGCATTCCAAAGGTGTTCCACAGCGAAGAAGATGTGCTGGCACTTGACACCAAGTCCCAGAATTCACGCAGGCGATCCAGCCGCTGCTCGGGTTTGTTGCCTGCAATGATGGCTGCATTGATGGCACCAATTGACGTGCCCACCACCCAGTCGGGCTCAATGCCGGCGCGGTGCATGGCTTCGTACACACCGGCTTGAAACGCACCCAGTGCACCGCCGCCTTGCATGACCAGCACCACGCGTGAGGGTGGTTCGCAATGCGTTAAAGCGGTGCTGGCATCGGTCGACTTTGGCGCTTTAGTTGATTTGACCATCAATCATTCTCCTGTGGTGACGGTTGAGCTTTCAGCCAGATAGTCGAACAAAACTCGGCCATACGGCAAGGTCAGATTGGCGATGAAGTGCAAGCCACCGATGGCCCTGCGCACAGGCAGATCTGCCACGGGTGCATTGACATGCGCTGTCAAGTGCAGCCGCGCCGGGCCAGACCATGCCCCCTGAACGGCAATGTCGGTCAGGTTATAGGCCACCAGTTGGGCAATGGCCAGTTCGCCATCCACGCCGGGAATGAGTTTGAGGTTGACCTGGGTTTTGCCCATCTTCTCGATGATCGAGGCCGATGAGCATTGCTTTTTGCCTGCCACGTCATACAACAAATGCTGATGCTTGTAGCCCATGGTGCCCACTGCGACCTGGACACCGGCGTAGTCCAGCGTGCCGGTGAGGGTGTCTTGAACCACGGCCAGTTTGGGGTGGCCATGTTTTTTGGGAAAGCCCCAAATTTCACGCCCGCCCGCAATCGGCGGTTCGTCGTCCAGGTACATCTGTGCGGTGAAATTCACATGCTCGCCACGGTACAGCGCCGGAATCACCACGCCCGATTCGGTGTAGCTGCCAAAGCCTGCTGAGTCGGGCATCCGGATGAATTCATAAAGCACGGTATTACTCCCGTCGGGCTCCAGCGGTTCAGGCAACGCGGCTCTGATCGCTTGCGGGTCTGATTCGTAAGTGATGATCAGGTATTCGCGGTCAAGGAAACGATAGGGCCCACGTGGATAAGAGGGGGATGCCGCTGGCATCGACGGCAATTGCAGAATGTTCTGGATGTTCATGAAGGGTGCTTTCAGTGTGCCGTCCAGCCGCCATCGATGGGAATCACAGCACCGGTGATGGAGGCCGCCACGTCGCTGGCCAGAAAGCCAGCCAGCGCGGCCACCTGTTCAACTGTGACGAATTTTTTGGTGGGTTGTGCCGTGAGCAGCACGTTCTGAATCACCTCGGCTTCGGTGATGCCGCGCGCCTTGGCAGTCTCGGGAATTTGTTTCTCAACCAAAGGCGTCCAGACGTAACCCGGGCACACCGCGTTGACGGTG
>MNXW01000116.1:2315-7835 GCA_001871515.1 Comamonadaceae bacterium CG2_30_57_122 | reverse complement strand
GGGAAAGGTCAACGGTTTGAGGGGCGCGCCGGTCAACGCTGACACCTCACGCGCCACGCCATAAACGCTCAGGCAATGCGCCAGGTTGGGTGTGAGTTTGAGGGTAAACAACATGTCATCGAGCTGGAGGTGGTCACGAATGTTCTGCCCTACCACGGCATCGCTGGCCAGTTCCAGCAAGCCACCGTGGTCTTGCGACAGCTTGAGCTCGTTGGCCGAGCACAGCATGCCAAAACTTTCCACGCCTCGCAGCTTGCCAACCTTGATCAAAAACGGTTTGCCATCTTCGCCCGGGGGCAACTCGGCCCCCACCAGCGCACAGGGCACCTTGATGCCGGCACGCGCATTGGGCGCACCACACACGATGCTGAGCGGCGCAGCTTGACCCACGTTGACCTGGCACACGCGCAGGCGATCGGCGTTGGGGTGCTGCACCGCCTCCAGGATTTCACCCACCACGATGTGGCTGAACGGCGGCGCCACCGGCTGGCGTTCTTCCACCTCCAGCCCCGCCATGGTCAGGGTGTCAGACAGTTCAGCGGTGCTCAGGGAAGGATTGCAAAATTCGCGCAACCAGGATTCAGGAAATTGCATAAAAATAATTTAAAAAGCTTCTAAAACCGATCCATGCCCAGGCCAGAAACACCACAAAACCGGTTTTGCCGGACCGTCGGTGTTGCCCCCTTGAGGGGGTATGAGGCTACACGCAGTGAGCAAGCAACGGGGTTGAGTCATTTTTTTAGCGGAACTGCGACAGGAAGCGAATGTCACCGTCAAAAAACAGGCGCAGATCGTTCACGCCATAGCGCAGCATGGTCAGGCGGTCTGGTCCCATACCAAAGGCGAAACCAATGTAGCGCTCAGGGTCAAGACCCATGTTGCGGATCACATTGGGATGCACCTGGCCGGAGCCTGCCACCTCAAGCCAACGCCCAGCCAACGGGCCGCTGGGGAACTGGATGTCGATCTCGGCGCTGGGCTCGGTGAACGGAAAAAAACTGGGGCGAAAGCGCAGCACCAAGTCGGGGTTTTCAAAGAAAGTGCGGCAAAAATCGGTGAACACGTACTTCAAATCCTTGAAGCTTACGTTTTCACCCACCCACAAGCCTTCACACTGGTGAAACATGGGTGAATGGGTGGCATCGCTGTCCACCCGGTAGGTGCGACCCGGGGCAATGACACGAATCTCGGGCATGGCACCAGAAAACAAGACGCCTTCTGCAACCGTGCCTTCAACGCTCGCACGGTGTTTTTTGACGTGTTGCACCGCATGGCGAATCTGCATCGGGCTGGTGTGGGTGCGCAGCAAATTGGGCGCGTGTTCGCTGCCGCCTTCCACATAAAACGTGTCGTGCATGGAACGCGCAGGGTGGTCTTCTGGCGTGTTGAGGGCAGTGAAGTTGAACCAGTCGGACTCAATCTCAGGGCCTTGCGCCACTTCAAAACCCATCGAGCCAAAAATGGCTTCAATGCGCTCCAGCGTGAGTGACACCGGGTGCAGTCCACCCATGCCACGCTGGCGCCCCGGCAAGGTGACATCCAGTGCCTCGGCCTGCAGTTGAACCTGCAATTCACGTTCTGCCAGCGCCTGACGACGTGCATTTAGCGCGGCTTCAACGCATTGCTTGACCAGGTTGATGGCTGCACCGCGTGATTTTTTTTCTTCGACCGGCAAGGCAGCCAGCCCCTTCATCAACTCGGTGATGCGACCAGATTTACCCAAAAAAAGGGCTTTGCTGTTTTCTAGCTCGGCGGGGGTCTGGGCCTGTTCGAAGGCAGCGCGGGCGGTATCGACCACCGTTGTCAAGTCGTTCATAAATTCTCTTGAAAGCTCAAATCCAAGGAAAAAGGGCTAGTGCTTTTAAAGCTCTAGCCCTTATCAATATTGCATAAGCAGCTATAAATTAAATAGCTACCAACCCAACTCAAGCAGCCAATTTGGCCTTGACTTGTTGCACGATACCAGCAAATGCGGCCATGTCATGGATCGCAATATCACTCAAGACCTTGCGGTCAATCTCGATACATGCTTTCTTCAGACCGTTGGCAAATTGGCTGTAGGTCATGCCGCACTGGCGCGCAGCGGCATTGATACGGGCAATCCACAACTGACGGAACACACGTTTTTTGGCACGGCGGTCACGGTAGGCATATTGCCCAGCCTTCATGACGGCTTCTTTGGCAACCCGGTAAACATTACCGCGGCGACCGCGGAAACCTTTTGCAAGGGCCAGAACTTTTTTATGGCGGGCGTGAGCCGTTACACCACGTTTGACGCGAGGCATTCAAATACTCCTTGTTCGTCGTTAATCAAAGACCACGGCCTGGCAGCATCTGTGCCATGCGACCCATATCGGTCTCATGAACAGCAGTTGCACCACGCAAATGGCGTTTATTTTTGGTGGTCTTCTTGGTCAGAATGTGACGTTTGAAGGCTTGACCGCGTTTAACGGTGCCACCTGGACGGACGCGGAAGCGTTTTTTCGCCGCGCTTTTGGTCTTCATTTTGGGCATCTTCATGCTCCTTCTTCATTGTGCTCGTGAGGCGTCTGCAATCAATTTGCAGCCTTGATGGCCCCGAGCCACTTGGTGCAGCAAGCCGAGGCTTGCCACGCTTTGCGTGCGATGCTTCTGACAGCATCTCACCCAAACTACTCAGGCAGCCGCTGAACTTTCAGCAACCACCACAGGTTTGACCGCTGCCGGTTTTTTACGACCGGGTGCAATCATCATGATCATCTGGCGACCTTCAAGTTTGGGAAACTGCTCGATCACGATCAGATCACCTAACTCATCGCGAATGCGATTCAACAAGGCCATGCCCAAATCCTGGTGCGTGATTTCACGTCCACGAAACCGCAGCGTGATCTTGCATTTGTCACCTTCCGACAAAAAGCGCTTGATGTTGCGCATTTTGATGTTGTAGTCACCGTCATCGGTACCAGGGCGGAACTTGATCTCTTTGATGTCGATCACGGTTTGCTTGGCCTTGGCTTCAGCCGCTTTTTTCTGCTCTTGGTACTTGAACTTGCCGTAATCCATCAGTCGGCAGACAGGGGGTGTTGCCGTTGCGGCAATTTCCACCAAATCCACATCCAAATCACCCGCCATACGCAATGCATCATTGATGCTCACGACACCCAGCGGCTCATTGTCCACACCAGAAAGGCGAACTTCTGGCACCATGATTTCCCGATTCAATCGGTGTTTGCGTTCTTCGCGGTGACGGCGATCACGAAATTCGGTAGCGATGACTTAATCCTTCACAAAAACTGCCACCTGAAGTGGCTTAACTGCACAACGCAACGCGCATTAAGCGATGTCAACAAATCAAATGGTTGATTTTCGGGAAATATCAGCAGACAAAGTCTTGGCAAATTCGTCAACCGACATGACACCAAGGTCTTGACCACCCCGGGCGCGCACTGCAACAGCACCAGATGCCATCTCTTTGTCGCCAATCACGACCAAATAGGGCACTTTTTGCATTGAATGCTCACGTATTTTATACGTAATTTTCTCGTTACGAAGATCCAGTTCAACTCTAAATCCTTGATTTAGCAACGTTTTGGCAACATTTTTCGCATATTCAGCTTGAGCATCGGTGATGTTGAGCACCTTGACCTGGACTGGAGCCAGCCAGGCTGGCAACGCGCCGGCAGTCTCTTCGATCAGGATGCCAATGAAGCGTTCCAGGCTGCCGACAATGGCGCGGTGCAGCATGATCGGGCGGTGGCGCGCACCGTCTTCACCCACGTATTCGGCATCAAGCCGTTCAGGCAAGTTGGAGTCGACCTGAATCGTGCCGCACTGCCACGGACGACCCAGCGCGTCTTTCAGGGTGTATTCAATTTTGGGGCCGTAAAAAGCGCCCTCGCCCGGCAAATAGTCAAAGTCACAGCCAGACGCGCGCAAGCCTTCAGCCAATGCATTTTCAGCGCGATCCCAGCTCTCATCAGAACCAATGCGTTTTTCAGGGCGGGTGGACAACTTGTAAATGATGTTGCTAAAACCGAAGTCGCTGTAGACTTTTTTGAGCAAAGTTGTGAAAGCCACCACTTCCGCCTGGAGTTGATCCTCGGTACAAAAAATGTGGCCATCGTCCTGCGTGAAAGCACGCACCCGCATGATGCCATGCAAGCCACCGGTGGGTTCGTTGCGATGGCATTGGCCAAACTCGCCAAAGCGCAGTGGCAAGTCGCGATAGCTTTTGATGCCTTGCTTGAAAATCAAAATGTGGCCCGGGCAGTTCATGGGTTTGAGCGCGTACTCCCGCTTCTCCGACTCGGTGGTGAACATGTTTTCGCGGTATTTGTCCCAATGCCCCGTTTTCTCCCACAAGCCTTTGTCCAAAATTTGGGGGCCTTTAACTTCCTGGTAACCGTTGTCGCGATACACCTGGCGCATGTACTGCTCCACCTGCTGCCACAGCATCCAACCCTTGGGATGCCAGAACACAGTGCCCGGAGAATAGTCATCAATATGAAACAAATCGAGTTCACGCCCGAGTTTGCGGTGGTCGCGCTTTTCGGCTTCTTCGAGCATCGTCAAATGTTGCTGCAATTCGTCTTTGGTGGCCCAGGCCGTGCCGTAAATGCGCTGCAGCATTTCATTGTTGTGGTCGCCGCGCCAGTAAGCGCCAGCCAGTTTCATCAGCTTGAAATGCTTGAGTTTGCCGGTGCTGGGCACGTGCGGGCCACGGCACAGGTCTTCAAAAGCGCCTTCGCGGTACAGGCTGACATCTTCACCGGTTGGAATGCTGCCAATGATCTCGGCCTTGTAATGCTCACCCAAGCCTTTGAAGTAAGCCACCGCCTCGTCACGCGGCAGCACCCTGCGCACCACCGGTTCGTCGAGTGCCGCCAGCGCTGCCATTTTTTTCTCGATGGCACTCAAGTCTTCCAGGGTGAACGGGCGTTTGTAGGAAAAGTCGTAGAAGAAGCCGTGCTCAATCACCGGGCCAATGGTGACTTGCGCGTCCGGGTACAAAGACTTGACCGCATAGGCCAACAAGTGCGCGGTGGAATGGCGAATCACCTCCAGCCCATCGGCATCCTTGGCTGTGACGATGGCCAGTTGGCTGTCTTTGTCAATCACAAAACTGGTGTCGACCACTTTGCCGTCCACCTTGCCGGCCAACGCCGCCTTGGCCAGGCCTGCGCCAATGGAAGCCGCCACCTCTGCCACCGTGACTGGCCCCGAAAAGTCGCGTGTCGAGCCGTCAGGAAGAGTGATTTGAGCCATGGTGATCTGTAAAGAATGAATAAAAAAACATGCTAATTTTAGCCGTAGCGTTGCGGCATAAAAAAAGGCCAGCAGCCCATTCAAGCTGCCAGCCTTTGGCCTCCTCAGGCCCGGTTCTGATTCAATCGATCAGTGAAACTGTTCTTCTTCAGTGGAGCCGGTCAAAGCTGTCACGCTGGACTTGCCGCCTTGGATGACGGTGGTCACTTCGTCAAAGTAACCGGTGCCCACTTCTTGCTGGTGCGACACAAAGGTGTAGCCACGGTCACGTGCCGC
>MNXW01000116.1:0-2307 GCA_001871515.1 Comamonadaceae bacterium CG2_30_57_122 | reverse complement strand
TGCCGCAAATTCGGGTTCTTGCACGCGTTCAACATAGGCCGACATACCGCGCTTGACGTAGTCTTGCGCCAAGTCAAACATGTTGTACCACATGGAGTGAATGCCAGCCAGGGTAATGAACTGGTACTTGTAACCCATGGCACCGAGTTCTTTCTGGAACTTGGCAATGGTGGCATCGTCCAGGTTTTTCTTCCAGTTGAAGGACGGGCTGCAGTTGTAAGCCAACAACTTGCCAGGGTGTTTGGCGCGCACGGCTTCGGCAAATTTACGAGCAAATTCCAGATTTGGCGTGCCGGTTTCGCACCACACCAGGTCGGCGTAGTCGGCGTAAGCCACGGCGCGGCTGATGGCTTGGTCCAGACCCTTTCGTGATTTGTAAAAACCTTCTGCCGTGCGTTCACCGGTCAGGAAAGGCTTGTCATTGGCATCGTAGTCGCTTGTCAACAAGTCAGCGGCTTCGGCATCGGTACGGGCAATCACCAAAGTGGGCACGCCACACACGTCTGCCGCCATGCGGGCTGCGACGAGTTTTTGGATCGCTTCAGCGGTAGGCACCAGCACTTTGCCGCCCATGTGGCCGCACTTTTTGACCGAAGCCAGCTGGTCTTCCCAATGCACGCCTGCGGCACCGGCTTTGATCATGTTCTTCATCAGCTCAAAGCCGTTGAGCACGCCGCCAAAACCGGCTTCGGCGTCGGCCACGATCGGGGCGAAGTTGTCGATGTAACCCTTGTCGCCCGCGTCAATGCCTTTGGAGTGCTGAATTTCATCGGCACGGCGGAAGGTGTTGTTGATGCGCTCCACCACGGTGGGCACCGAGCTCACGGCGTACAGCGATTGGTCGGGGTACATGGACATCGAGGTGTTGTTGTCCGCAGCCACTTGCCAGCCTGACAGGTAGATGGCTTTCACGCCGGCCTTGACTTGCTGCATGGCTTGACCGCCAGTGAGCGCGCCCAGGCAGTTGACGTAGTCTTCGGTGTGCAGCAAATCCCACAGTTTTTCAGCACCTCGGCGGGCCAGGGTGTATTCGATCGGGAACGAACCACGCAGACGCACCACATCTGCTGCGCTGTAACCGCGCTTGATGCCTTTCCAGCGTGGGTTGGTGGCCCAGTCTTTTTCAAGTGCTGCGATTTGTTGTTCGCGGCTCAATTGTTCGGTGAGGGTTTGTGCCATGAGATCACTCCTGAGTTGATGAAAAACTTGAACATCTTTGGCGGCTTGCCTGTGATGCCATGGTTGAAATTCTATGTCTTATAGAAGACTAAATTCAAATCTTATGTCTTATACAAGACATTTTTTTAATTCAATTAAATCAATAACTTACATATTTATTCCTGCATTATGAAAAGATTACATCTGATTCTGAAATATCAAAGCACAACACACCTGTACCTCATGCCGCAATATGAAATTCATTTTTTATATTGCGAAATCAAAACAGACGGGCATACCGCGCGAATTCCCAGTCGCTGACTGACTGGCTGTAGCTGCTCCACTCCTGGCGTTTGATCTGCAGGAACTGGTCACAAAACTCGACCCCCAGCGCCTGCATCAGGCTTGGGTCAGCCGCAAATGCATCCAGCGCCAGACCCAAATCGCGCGGCAATTGTTCGGGCATGGGCTGCCCTGCGGCAAAACGTTCATACAAGTCTTCACTGCAGGCCGTAGGTGCAGACAACTGCCGCTTCATGCCATCCAGCCCGGCCGCCAGGGTGGCAGCGATGGCCGCATAAACATTGCATGACGGGTCGGGCAAACGCCACTCCAATCGCCCGGCCACGGTGCGTACCAAACAGGTGCGGTTGTTGTCGCCGTAGGCTTTCCAGACCGGTGCCCAGGTGGTGCCCGAGGCGCTGTGGCTGAGGGCCAAGCGTTTGAAGCTGTTGACCGTAGGCGCGCAAATGGCGCTCAGCGCATCGGCGTGATGCAGCAGCCCCGCTGTGAACTGGTAAGCCACCGGGCTGATGTGCAGCGGGTCATCTGGTGCATGAAACACCGCGTTGCCGTCTGCATCGGTCAGGCTCAGGTGAAAGTGCAGCCCGCTGCCCGGCGCGTCAGCAAACGGTTTGGGCATGCAACTGAACACACTGCCGTGCTGCTCGGCCACCGCATGGGCAGTCATTTTGAACAGCATGTAGCGGTCGGCGGCAGCCAGGGCATCGTCAAAGCGGTAGTTGATTTCGTACTGGCCACAAGCATCTTCGTGATCCATTTGTTGCAGATCAAACCCCAAAGCGCTCAGGTTTTGTCGCATGTCATCCAGATAGGCGCGGTTGCGGTAAATGGCTTTCAGGTCGTAAG
>MNXW01000061.1 GCA_001871515.1 Comamonadaceae bacterium CG2_30_57_122 | reverse complement strand
GCCACAGAATTCAAGAGGTCATCACCACCGCCCAGATGGCGCGCGAAGTGTTCGGCACGCCCTGGCTCAAGCTTGAACTCATTGGCGACGACTACACCCTGCAACCCGACACGCTGAACCTGGTGCAAGCCGCCACCGCGCTGATCAAAGACGGCTTCTTGGTGCTGCCGTATTGCACCGATGACCTGGTGCTGTGCCAGCGTCTGGTGGACGTGGGTTGCCAGGCGCTGATGCCTTGGGCGGCCCCCATTGGTACCGGCAAAGGCCCCGTCAACCCCTACGCCTTGCGCACCCTGCGCGAGCGCGTGCACGTACCGCTGATCGTGGATGCCGGGCTGGGCTTGCCGTCGCACGCCGCGCAGGTGATGGAATGGGGCTTTGACGGCGTGCTGCTCAACACCGCCGTGGCCCTGGCCAATGACCCGGTGCGCATGGCCGGGGCTTTTGCTGCCGCAACCCAAGCCGGGCGCGACGCGTTTCTGGCCGGCACCATGGCGGAAAAAGAGTCCGCCCAGCCCAGCACGCCGGTGCTGGGCACGCCGTTTTGGCATCAGGCCTAAGCCACTGCAACGCGAAAGTACCCCATGCCACACACCCTTGAAACCCTGGCTCGTGCCATCGTCAGCGCCCATGCGCAGTTGGCACTGCAGCCAGGCGCTGAGCGGCGTTTAGACGCGCTGTTCGCCACAGCAGCGCAGTCAACTGACATGGCAACGCAGCCCCCGTCAAGCCCACCTCAGCGGCTAGCTGTTGTAGGGCAGGCTTCAGCCCGCCCTGACCAACCCGAGTCCCCCCTCACAGACACCGAGCCATGGACAGCTGCCACCAATCAAGCTGTGCTGGCCGCCGCCCAGGCACTCGATTTCTGGCCAGTGGATGCCCAGTGCATCGCCCAGGCCTGGCAGCACCAAACCGAGCGCTGCGGCCAGTTTGACGCGCTGGCCTGGCCCACCGAGCCACAAGACTTTGGCCTGCCTGCGATGCCGCATGCACAGGCCTTTGCCCCCTGCCCGCAGCAACTGGGTCTGTACGCGGTGCTGCCCGATGCGCAGTGGGTGGGTCGCATGGCGCGTGCCGGTGTGCCCACACTGCAACTGCGCTTCAAGTCAGACGACCCGGCAGCGGTCGCGCTTGAGGTACGCGCCGCCGTGCAGGCGGTGCAGGGTACGCCTGCACTGCTGTTCATCAACGACCATTGGCAAGCCGCTATCGAGGCCGGGGCTTACGGCGTGCATCTGGGCCAAGAAGACCTGCAGGCTCTGTCGGTGGCCGACCTGAGCGCCATTCGCGCCGCCGGGCTGCGCTTGGGGGTCAGCAGCCACGGCTACGCCGAGATGCTGCGCGCGGCAGCGGTGCAGCCCAGTTATATCGCCCTGGGTGCCGTGTACGCCACCAACCTCAAACGCATGGCCACGCCACCACAAGGGCCACAGCGCCTGAAGAGTTATGCGCAGGTGCTGCGCCACTTTCCCACCGTGGCCATTGGCGGGATTGACCTGAATTGTCTGGATGCCGTGCTTGCCAGCGGTGTCGGCTCCTTTGCCGTGGTGCGTGCGCTGATTGGGGCAAAACAGCCCGAAGAGATGGCTCAGACTTTGATGTCAAAACTGCCTGTAGACCTTATAAAACAAGCGCAAATAGCTATTTAATAAATAGCAATTTCCAGCCGTACAAGCATCATTCCGGTGCATGGCCAACGAGGTGCATGGACTTGGGCGCAAAGCCGTGGTTGAGTGGGCCGCTGCCTTGACCGGTTTTTACGCAGGCACCGGCGAGCAAAGCGCTGCGCACAAAATCTCGCGCTTGTTGCACGGCTTCAGGTAGCGCCAAACCCAGCGCCAGGTGCGCGGCAACCGCGCTGGACAAGGTGCAACCGGTGCCGTGCGTGTTGGCCGTAGCAATGCGCGGCGCTTGCAGCCACAGTGGCTCTGCACCGGCAACCTGCAGCACATCAATCACGCTATCGCCATTCAAATGACCGCCCTTGAGCAGCACGGCACGTGCGCCCATGTCCAGCAGCGTTTGCGCCGCCAGCACCATGTCTTGTGGCGTGCGCAAGGGCTGCCCCACCAGGAGCGCGGCCTCGTCCAAGTTGGGGGTAATGACAAGCGCACGTGGAAACAGCTCGGCCACCAGCACGGCAATGGCTTCGTCGGTGATCAGTTTGGCACCGCTGGTGGCAACCATCACCGGGTCAAACACCACGCGCTGCATCTGGTAGCGGTCAATGGCCTGAGCCACAGTGCGCACAATCTCGGGCGAATGCAGCATGCCGATCTTGACCGCATCGACGCCAATGTCTTCCAGCACCGCGTCGATCTGATCGCCCAGCATCTGTGGTGGCACGCCGTGGATGGCGCGCACGCCGGTGGTGTTTTGCGCGGTGAGCGCGGTAATGGCGGTCATGCCAAAGCAGCCCAGCGCGGCAAAGGTTTTCAGGTCGGCCTGGATGCCAGCGCCGCCGCCGCTGTCGGAACCGGCAATGGACAAGACCCGGGGATAGTGCTGGTTACGTTCAATAGTCATGGCAGCTTACGCTTTAGCATGGTTGTACAAGGGATGATGAGACACCCCAAAGCATGAAACACGCGTGCCCTGCGTAGGGAAGGGTTTCAACCCGCCATGGCCGACTGAAGTCGACCCTACGACATGCCATTCTTGTCGGCTGTGGGCGTTGTTTCACGTTAATTAAGGGCTGCATCCGTATCTTCCTCAGCTGATCATGCGCGTCCTAATCCAGCCGCAAGCAGGTCAGCCAAGCGCAGCAGACTCTAGCGCTCGCCAAACGGTTTTGCCCTTGCTGTCTTTGTCAATCTGGGTCAACACGCCTTCATGCGCAGCCATTTCCTGCGCGTTGGCCTGGATCACGGGCAACACAAAACCACTCAAATCCACGGCGGCCATTTTGTGGCCGCTGGCATCCACGGCGGATGCGTCGTCCATCAACAGCGCCTCTTGCCCACGGGTGAGGTTGATGTAGACATCGGCCAGCAGTTCGGCATCCAGCAGCGCGCCGTGCAAGGTGCGGCCCGAGTTGTCCACTTCCAACCGGTCACACAGGGCATCGAGTGAATTGCGCTTGCCGGGGAACAACTCTTTGGCCATGACCAGGGTGTCGGTGATGCTGGCTACCGCTTCTTTTACCGGTGGCTGGCCGATCAAAGCCAGTTCCATGTTCAGAAAACCCAGGTCAAACGGCGCGTTGTGAATCACCACATGCGCATCTTTCAGGTAGTCCATCAGGTCATCGGCCACCTCTGAAAACTTGGGCTTGTCCTTGAGAAATTCGGTGGTGATGCCGTGCACTTTGAGCGCTTCTTCATGGCTGTCGCGCCCCGGGTTCACATAAATGTGGCGGTTGTTGCCGGTGAGCTTGCGGTGCAGCATCTCCACGCAACCGATCTCGATGATGCGGTCACCGTTGTCAGCTGAAAGGCCGGTGGTTTCGGTGTCTAAAAATATTTGTCTCATGGCGGTCAATGTAAGGGATTCAGTGCCCTTCTTTGGCGTGGTTGATGCTGTACTTGGGTATCTCAATCACCAGATTTTTCTGCGCCAGAATGGCCTGGCAGCTCAAGCGCGAATTGGGTTGCAGACCCCAGGCGCGGTCGAGTAAATCGTCCTCTGCTTCCTCGGACGGGGCCAGCGACTCAAAGCCTTCACGCACGATGACGTGGCAGGTGGTGCAGGCGCAACTCATCTCGCAGGCGTGTTCGATGTTGATGTGGTGCTCCAGCAGCGCTTCGCAAATGGATGTGCCCGCCGGGGCGGACACCTCTGCGCCTTCTGGACAGTACTCGGCATGGGGCAAGATTTTGATGATGGGCATGGGGGGATGTTCTTAATGAGTTGGGGTCAGAGCACATTTGCTGCGCAAAGTGGTCTGACCCACAAGGTTCTTATATCGTTGCAATGTTTTTACCTGCCAGCGCATGCTGGATGCCACGGTTCATGCGCTGCGCGGCAAAGGCTTCGGTGCCCTTGGCCAACGCCAGAGTCATGGCTTCAATGGCCTTGGCATCTTCCAGGGTGCGCGCGGCCTGCACGGCTTGCATCAGGCGGTCAATCTCGCTGCGCTGGGCGGCATCGAGCAAATCACCATCGGCATTCAGGGCACTCACCGTGGCCAGAAGCATGCGGTCGGCATCCACCCGGGCTTCGGTCACGGCACGGGCTTGCATGTCGGATTCGGCGGTGGTGAAGCTCTCGGCCAGCATGCGGGCAATCTGCTCGTCCGCCAGACCATAAGAGGGCTTGACGGCAATGCTGGCCTCCACACCACTGACTTGTTCGCGCGCCGACACACTCAGCAAGCCATCGGCATCCACCGTGAAGGTGACACGGATGCGCGCTGCACCGGCGGCCATGGGTGGAATGCCACGCAGCTCAAAGCGCGCCAGACTGCGGCAATCGGCCACCAGATCACGCTCGCCTTGCACCACGTGCAGCGCCAGCGCGGTCTGGCCGTCAATGTAGGTGGTGAAGTCTTGGGCTTTGGCAGTGGGAATGGTCTCGTTGCGCAGCACAATGCGCTCGGCAAGGCCACCCATGGTCTCAATGCCCAACGAGAGTGGAATCACATCGAGCAGCAGCAACTCGCCGCCAGGGTTGTTGCCGGCCAACTGGTTGGCCTGAATGGCCGCGCCCAGCGCCACCACTTCATCGGGGTTCAGGTTGGTCAGCGGCGTTTGACCAAAAAATTCACCCACGGCTTTTTGAATTTGCGGCATGCGGGTGGAACCACCCACCATGACCACGCCTTTGACCTCACCCGCGGTGAGCTTGGCATCGCGCAGCGCCTTGCGCACGGCTTGCAGGGTGCGCGCTGTCAACGCCTGGGTAGCGGCTTCAAAGTCCGAACGTTTCACGTCAAAAGTGACGCTAGCCCCTGCCAATACTGCGTTGAACGTTATCGTTTCTGTAGCGGTAAGCGCTTCTTTGCAGGCACGGGCAGCGGTTTTCAGGGCCGCTTTGTCGGCCGGACTGCGGCTGTTGGTGCTGCCGTAATTGGCGCAACTGCTGGCGCACTGCGGCTCTGCCCCCAGATTGCTGCAAACGTTGACGGACTTTCCCTCTTGCGCAGCCAGTTGCGCCAGCACCCAGTCGGCCAGTGCGTGGTCGTAGTCGTCACCACCCAAGGCCGAGTCGCCGCC
>MNXW01000139.1 GCA_001871515.1 Comamonadaceae bacterium CG2_30_57_122 | reverse complement strand
AAGCCGGAACCAAAAAGGCAACACAAAACCTCGGTCGTGCGCAAGATTTTTGGACGTTCAGCCGATTTACGTCCCCGCAAATGTTCTTGGGTTGACCAAGAGAAAGTTTGTAACCCATTGGGTTTAAAGGCATTTTGCCCATGGCGAAATAATCGCCGGATTCATTTTGACACATCAGAATTCTTCGCAGGAAATGTGAAGACTGAACTTGTTAGAGACTAAAGCATGAAACACGCGTGCCCTGCGTAGGGCGGGTTTCAACCCGCCATGGCCGACTGAAGTCGGCCCTACGACACTGAAGTCGGCCTTACAACACGCCATTCTTGTCGGCTGTGGGCGTTGTTTCACGTTAATCTTGAGTCACTGTCCCTGAAGCTGAGAGGGGCTGAGTCACAGGCTGCGGTTTGATCATCATTTTGGCCATGCCGCGCAGAATATGGATTTCTTCTTGGGTGAGTTGCGCCCGGTTGAACAGTTGGTTCAGCCGTGGCATGAGTTTTTTGGGCGAGGCCGGGTCTAAAAATCCAATGTGTGTCAGCGCCTGTTCCAGATGCGTCAGCATGCCCGACACCTGAGCCGCATCAGCCAGCACCGGCTGCGCCGTGGCCGCCTGCACCGGGTACGCCGCCAGCGCCTCACGCCAGTCATAGGCAATCACCTGCAAGGCCGCGCCCAGGTTGAGCGAGCCAAATTGCGGGTTGCTGGGAATGCTCAGACACACGTGGCAGCGGTACACGTCCTCGTTGCGCATGCCAAAACGCTCCGAGCCAAACAAAAATGCCACGCCAGAATTTTTAGCGTTTTCAGCCTCTAGGCCTTGATTTACCTGCGTATACAGCTCCTTTTTAAGGAGTGCTTCAAAGTGCTTGCGCGGCGTGGTGGTGGGCGGACCAAAGTCACGCGGGGTCATGGCGGTGGCGCATAAATGCGTCATGCCGTCCAGCGCATCGTCGAGCGTGTCGACAATGCGGGCGTTTTTGAGCACGTCCAGCGCGCCACTGGAGCGCTGGATGGTTTCTTCGCGGTTGAGCACATTGGGCCAGCGCGGTGCCACCAGCACCAGGTCGTCAAAGCCCATGGTTTTCATGGCGCGTGCGGCCGCGCCCACGTTGCCGGCGTGGCTGGTGTTGATCAGGATAAATCGGGTCTGCATGGTCAAGGCCGTTAAAATGCCAACATTGTCGCTGCCCGCATCGCCCGGCATCTCAGACGCTCATCCATCCCACAGGCACAGGGCTTCATCGCCTCTACCGCAACACAATTTATGAATTCTTCAAACTTGCACCCCATGATCAATGTGGCCGTGAAGGCCGCCCGCGCTGCAGGTGCCATCATCAACCGCGCCGCACTGGATGTGGAATCAGTCCGCGTGTCGCAAAAACAGGTCAACGATTTTGTGACCGAAGTCGACCAGGCCTCCGAGCAACTCATCATTGAAACCCTGCTGGGGGCTTACCCAGGCCACGCCATCTGGGCCGAAGAATCGGGCCGGGTGCACGGGGCGCAAGACTCAGACTATGTCTGGATCATTGACCCGCTGGACGGCACCACCAACTTCATCCACGGCCTGCCCATTTACTGCGTCAGCATTGCGCTGGCCGTCAAAGGCAAGGTTGAGCAAGCCGTCATTTACGACCCCAGCCGCAACGACCTCTTTACCGCCACCAAGGGGCGCGGTGCGTACATGAACAACCGCCGCATCCGCGTGGCCAAACGCACCCGCTTGCAAGAGTGCCTGATTTCCACCGGCTTCCCTTACCGGCAAGAAGACGACATCAACACCTACCTGCGTCTGATGGGCGACATGATGGCGCGCACCGCCGGGCTGCGCCGCCCGGGCGCTGCCGCGCTGGACTTAGCCTACGTGGCGGCGGGTTTCACCGACGGCTTTTTTGAACTTGGCCTGCAACCCTGGGACGTGGCTGCGGGCTCGCTCTTGATCACCGAAGCCGGTGGCTTGGTGGGCAATTTCTCGGGCGATGCCAACTTTCTGGAGCAGCGCGAATGCATGGCCGCCAACCCGCGCATTTACGGCCAAATGGTGACCCTGTTGGGCAAATACAGCAAGTTTGCCAGCGCCGGTGACAAAGCCGCGGTGCGCGAAGCGGTGGCCGAATTGGCCCAAACCCCAAGCCCCAGCGACGCGCCATTCTGAGTTCAGCGCGCGCCCAGCGTCATATCCACCTGCGCACCGCCTGATGCTGAGCGCGACAAGCGCAGCGTGCCCTGGTAGCTGACCACCAGGTCGCTCGCCACCGTCAAGCCAATGCCGTGTCCCGACACCTGCTCATCAAGCCGCACCCGGCGCTGCAAGACCGCCTGGGTGTCGGCAAAACCGGGGCCGTCGTCGGTCACCTGGATGCACAGGCATTTGCCTTTTAGCCATAGACGTGCCGCCACTTGCTGGCGTGCCCACTTGGCGGCGTTGTCCAGCACATTACCCAGCAACTCAAACGCATCGCCCTCGTCGATGCGCCAGGTCAAACCAGGCGGGCAGTCCAGGGTGAACACCAAGGCTTTGTCCGCATAGACCTTGGCCAGCGTGTCCCGAATGCGCCCCAGCACCGGGCCCAGAGCCAGGGGCGGCGCAAAACGAGCCGCGCCACTGGCCCCGGCTCGCCCCAGCTGGTGCACAACAATGTCGTTCATGCGGGCTACTTGTTGCGCCACCATGGTTGGCAACTCGGCCGGTTGGTCGAGCGACGCACGCATCGCCGCCAGCGGCGTTTTCAGGCTGTGCGCCAGGTCATCCAGGGCCTCTTTGTAGCGCGTTTGCCGGGCACGCTCCTGCGCCATCAAGGTATTGAGGTTGTCGCTCAGGTGGGCTATTTCTTTGGGGTAGCGTCCTTCAAGCCGGGTTTTGAGGCCTGCTTCCATGTCGCCCACTTCCTGCGCCACTTGTGTCAGCGGTGACAAGCCCCAGCGCAACAACAAGGTCTGCGTCAACAGCAGCAGCAGCCCTGCACCGCCAAGCCAAAGCCACAGCGTGTAGCCAAAGGCTTTCAACTCCCGCGCCAACGCGTCAGCATCCTCCAGCACGCAAAACACCAGCGGCGCGGTTTGCGCGTTCACCGACCATTTGACGGCGTAGGTAGCGGCCAGAAAAGCGTGGTCTGCCACAGCTGCCGCCTTACCCTGCGGCGGCAAGGCTGGCAGCGTCTCAAAGCGCCACTGGCCGGTGGCCTGACTGCGTTGAAACGGCAGCTGCAGCCCCAGTGTGGACTGCGACTGCCATTCCTGCCCCTGATCCAATTGCGTGATGTTGGCGTACAAGCCGGACGCAGGCAAAGACAGGCGCGGTTCCGCCAGCGACTGCGGCATCAGCAGCGCGCCAGCGGCATCCAGCTCGGCCCCGGCCATCAACAGGTAAATGGTGGACTGCAGGCGGGCAAAATGCTGCGCCCGCACGCTGTCTGCATGCGCCTGCTGCAGCGCCCAACCAGCGCCCGCCAAAAACACCAGCAGCACGGCCAGAGCGCCCCACACCAGGCGCGCACGGATGGACAACGGTTGCTTCTTCACTGCAACACAAAGCGGTAACCACGCCCGCGCAAGGTTTCAATCGGAGCCAGCAGCCCTTGTGGATCCAGTTTGCGCCGCAGCCGCCCCACCAGCACCTCCAGCACATTGCTGTCGCGGTCCTCGTCGTGCGGGTACAGGTAGTCAGACAGCTCCTGCTTGCTCACCACCCTGGCGCGCTCGCGCACCAGGTATTCCAGCACCCGGTATTCAAACGTGGTCAGCTCCAGCGCCGTGCCATGCAACTGCGCCGTTTGCGCCGAAAAGTCGATCGTTAAAACACCCAGCTGGAGCACGTTTGAGGTGGCTTTCAGAGCCCGGCGCAGCAACGCCTTGACGCGTGCAGCCAGCTCCGGGTAGTCAAACGGTTTGACCAGGTAGTCATCCGCACCGGCCTCCAGACCCTTGACCTTGTCTTGCCAGCTGCCGCGCGCGGTCAGTATCAAAATGGGTAGCGCTCGCCCCTCATTGCGCAAGGCCTGCACCACCGCCAGACCACTGAGTTTGGGTAGCCCCAGGTCGACAATCGCCAAGTCAACAGGGTATTCACGCGCCTGAAACAGGCCGTCTTCACCATCGGCTGCCAGGTCCACGCGGTAACCCTCGGCTTCAAGCTGGCGTTTAAGCCCCAGCCGCAGCACCGCATCGTCTTCAATCAACAGCACACGCATGCCGCTGCCCGGTGCAGGTTAGCGCACGCGCCCGCTGGCGGCATCCACCAGCACCACCCGCACTTCACCCGCCGCAGTGAGCACCTTGACACGCCAGAAGATTTGCCCCTGGCGCTCAAGCTTTTCCACCGCCAGCACCCGCCCGCCACTGGCCTGCTGCGCCAGCGAGGCCGCCGCGTCGCGGCTGACCTCGGCCCAGACGGGCACGCTCACCCCCAGCAACAGGGCGGCAATCAGGGCAAGGGTAAATTTCATGGCGAGCAATGGTACTACTGCCCAGCTGGGTTACTGCTCAATCGGGTCCACCGTCACCCGCACGGGCAGACTGTTGCCCGGGTTGCTGCGCATGAAGGTGGTGAAGTTCTGGCCACGGTAGTCGTAGTTCACGCGGTAGCCGGTGATGCGGGTTTGCGCGTCGTACACCGTGCGGCAGCGCTGCACCTGGCGCTGGCTTGACTCGTAGCGGCCATCGTCATACGCAGGGTTTTGGTCACGGTTGGCTATTTGGTCACCGGCCATGGCTCCCAGCACCACACCCAGCGCTGTGGCGGCATCTTTGCCGGTGCCACCCCCAAACTGGTGTCCCACCACACCACCGGCCAGACCACCCAGAATGGCTCCGCCGTATTGACGATCTTGCTGGCCATGACGCCCGTGGTTGCCTCGGCGGCCTGGCTCCTGAATCCATTGGCTGGTGCATTCATTGCGCGGCACACTGACACTTTCATACTGCGGCTCGGCGCTGCGCACACGCGCCTGGTCGGTGTAGGTTTGGGCATAAACAGCCCATGTGCCAGTGGCCAACAAACTGGAGATAAGCAAGCGTTTCATAAAAAACTCCTTGGGTTGATATGGCCTGCAGTGTGAGCCGGGCTGCATGAACCGAAGCTGAACAGCATCAAAATAACAGCACCTTTTCGATTTCCAAATCATTTGTGTTTAGGAGGCTGTCGGACTTTGGGCATCGAAGCGTTCTCGAAGAGCGGCGTAGCCAAATTCGACCCCAGCGAGGGCAGTTTTTGCCGGATTTGCTGGCTCATAGCCGTAGCTATGGGCCAAAAAGACAGTAAAAAATGAACCGCTGCGGTCGGATTACAGCCGATCTACCAAAAGTCCGACAGACTCCTAGATGCCTCAGTTGACCGTTTGTTTTATTCAATAAGTGCATATGGACATGGAT
>MNXW01000226.1 GCA_001871515.1 Comamonadaceae bacterium CG2_30_57_122 | reverse complement strand
ATGACCGCCTCGCTCCAGGCCAGCGCCTCTTGCTCACGCGCCTGATCTTGCGCCATGGCGCGGTAGCCGTCAGACAGATCGTCGCCCATCACATGCGGACGCGCCAGCCGCTCAAGAAAAGCGCTGATCTTGCGCCGCCCAACCACCCGCACAAGGCCTTCGTAAACCGCTTCGTCCATGGTGATGGTCATTCTCTTTTGCATTTCATGCTCCTGTAATGCATATATGCATTATGCCTATTCAACTTGCTTGCTTGGATCCCGAGCAAGACGCTGGATGATGCAAGAAACTTTAAGAGGCTGGAGGTGCTGCGGATATGTGACTGCTGTGATCGAATTTGACTACGCCGCTCTTCGAGAACGCTTCGATACTGAAAGTCCGACAGATTGCTAGTCCGGTTAAGTCAATTCCAGCCCTGAATTTAACGTGAAACAACGCCTACAGCCGACAAGAATGGCGTGTCGTAGGGCCGACTTCAGTCGGCCATGGCGGGTTGAAACCCTTCCCTACGCAGGGCACGCGTGTTTCATGCTTTGGGGTGTCCTTGTTGAACATGGACGTTAGGTTGAAACCATTTTCTTGTCATGACACACCTTCGCTTCTTGTGTAAACCTTGGCTTGCGGCCACTCAGACGCCACTAAAGCCTCGATAAAATACGGGTTTACCAGCAACTGCGCCACGGCACAGTCGTCAAGTTTTCTTGCTCTTTCATTGACCTCTCCAACAGGAAATCACCATGTCTCTTTTTTCTGCCGTCCAAATGGCGCCCCGCGACCCTATTCTGGGTTTGAACGAACAATTCAATGCCGACACCAACCCGGCCAAAGTGAACCTGGGTGTGGGCGTGTACTTTGACGACAACGGCAAATTGCCCCTGCTGCAGTGCGTGTTGGCCGCAGAAAAAGCCATGATGGATGCCCCCAAACCCCACGGCTACCTGCCCATTGACGGCATTGCCGCCTATGACACCGCTGTCAAGGCTTTGGTGTTTGGTGCCGACAGCGAACCTGTCAAAAGCGGCCGCCTGGCCACCATCCAGGCGCTGGGTGGTACCGGTGGCCTGAAAGTGGGTGCAGATTTTCTAAAAAAACTCAACCCCAACGCCAAGGTGCTGATTTCTGACCCGAGCTGGGAAAACCACCGCGCCCTGTTCACCAACGCTGGCTTCAAAGTGGAAAGCTACCGCTATTACGACGAAGCCACACGCAGCCTGAACTTTGCTGGCATGCTGGCCGACCTGAACGCCGCCGAGGCGGGCACGGTAGTGGTACTGCACGCCTGCTGCCACAACCCCACCGGCTACGACATCACTGCAGCGCAATGGGATCAGGTGATTGCTGCCGTCAAGGCGCGTGGTTTGGTGCCTTTCCTGGACATGGCCTACCAGGGCTTTGGTTACGGCCTGGCTGAAGACGGCGCGGTGATCGGTAAATTTGTAGCTGCTGGCCTGATGTTTTTTGTGGCAACCTCTTTTTCAAAGAGCTTCAGCCTGTATGGCGAGCGCGTGGGCGCTTTGAGCGTGGTGTGCAAAGACAAAGAAGAAACTGGCCGCGTGCTGAGCCAGCTCAAGATCGTGATCCGCACCAACTACAGCAACCCGCCAACCCACGGTGGTGCCATCGTGACCGCCGTGCTGAGCACCCCTGAACTGCGCGCCCTGTGGGAAAAAGAACTCGGCGAGATGCGTGCGCGCATCAAAGCCATGCGCCAAAAACTGGTGGATGGCCTCAAGGCAGCGGGCATCAAGCAGGACATGAGTTTCATCACCACCCAGATCGGCATGTTCAGCTACTCGGGCTTGTCCAAAGACCAAATGGTGCGTCTGCGCAATGAGTTTGGCGTGTACGGCACCGACACCGGCCGCATGTGCGTGGCCGCGCTCAACAGCAAGAACATTGACTACGTCTGCGCCTGCATCGCCAAAGTCATCTAAGGTGTTTAATTTAAGAAAAATAGCCGTCTAGCCCTTATACACAAGGGTTAGAAGCTTTTTTTAATAGCAATTAAGTCTCTAGTCATAAAACCATCAAACGCATTGGTAGCGAACGCATAGAGCAGACGCTTTGTCCCACCCAAGGTGCACTCATCGGTACTGTCGCACGGAAAAACACCGCACTGATGCCGCCCAAAGCAAGGCAGTGGCAAAGTGAGATACTGAAATTTACCCTTGGGCACCACAGAGGTTCACAAAAGGTTTTAAGCTTCAGAACGGTTTACTGGGGGTGTTGCAATCAGCCCTAACGTTCATGTTCAACAAGGACACCCCAAAGCATGAAACACGCGTGTCCTGCGTAGGGCGGGTTTCAACCCGCCATGGCCGACTGAAGTCAGCCCTACGACACGCCATTCTTGTCAGCTGTGGGCGTTGTTTCACGTTAATAAGGCAGCTATTGTCAGCCTTCGTTCAGGCAGATGTACTCAAGTCCTGCTATATTGCACTGCAACATTTTTTACAAAAAGGTATCTCCGTGCTCTACAAACTCTATGAAACCCAACGTTCAATGATGGAGCCCTTAACCGATCTGGCGCAATCCGCTGCCAAGGTGTACAGCAACCCGCTGTCCCTGTTGGGGCAACACCCCATGGCGCAGCGTATTTCAGCCGGCTACGACTTACTGCACCGCCTGGGCAAAGACTACGAAAAGCCTGAATTTGGCCTGCGCACGGTGGATGTAGATGGGGTTGAAGTGGCCGTGCATGAGCGTATTGAAATTCAAAAACCCTTCTGCCAGTTGCGTCGCTTCAAACGTTTTACCGATGACGTGGCAACCCTGACCAAGCTCAAGGATCAGCCTGCGGTGTTGATCGTCGCCCCGCTTTCGGGCCACTACGCCACCCTGCTGCGCGACACGGTCAAAACCATGCTGAAAGACCACAAGGTCTACATCACTGACTGGACTAATGCGCGCCTGGTGCCCACGTCCGAGGGCGACTTTCACCTGGACGACTATATCAACTACGTGCAGGAGTTCATTCGCCACGTGCAGGGTCGTTACGGCAACTGCCATGTGATGAGCGTTTGCCAACCCACTGTGCCGGTGCTGGCTGCCGTGTCCTTGATGGCCAGCCGGGGCGAACTCACGCCTTTGAGCATGGTCATGATGGGCGGCCCGATTGATGCGCGCAAATCACCCACGGCGGTGAACAACCTGGCCATGAACAAGAGCATTGAATGGTTTGAGAACAACGTGATTTACCGTGTGCCCACCCGTTTTCCCGGCGCGGGGCGCAAGGTCTACCCCGGCTTTTTGCAACACACGGGCTTTGTAGCCATGAACCCCAGCAACCATGCAAGAAGTCATTACGACTACTTCAAGGATATGGTCAAAGGCGACAGCGCCAGCACCGAGGCGCACCGCAAGTTTTACGACGAATACAACGCCGTGCTGGACATGGACGCGAATTACTACCTGGATACCATCAAGGTGGTGTTTCAGGAGTTCAACCTGGTCAATGGCACCTGGGATGTCAGAGGCATCGACGGCAAGGTCGAACATGTGCGCCCCGAAGACATCAAATCCACGGCGCTGTTGTCGGTGGAAGGTGAGTTGGATGACATCTCCGGTTCGGGACAAACCGCCGCCGTACACACCATTTGCACCGGGGTAGATGCCGCGCACAAGCAGCACATGGAAGTTCCCGGTGCTGGGCATTACGGCATTTTCGCCGGTAGCCGTTGGCGTCAGGTGGTGTACCCGAAGGTCAAGGCTTTCATTCAAAGTTACCAGCCGGCCAAGTCACCTGCGGCCAGCACCATCGAGACCAAGCCGGTTGAGTTTGTGCTCCCTGAAGCGGCCACCACGGTAGAACTGCACACCAAGGCAGCAAGTCCGGCAGCCAAGGCGGTCGTCAAGGCCAGCCCTAAGACGACACCCAAGCCAAGCGGCAAACTGCCAACCCCGCGCCAGAAATGAAAAAACCAAGCACCGCCGACGTGCTGGCGGTGCTGCCGCATACGCAGTGCACGCGTTGCGGTTTTCCTGACTGCGCCACCTATGCCCAGGCTGTGGTTGACGGTCACGCCAACATCAACCAATGCCCACCGGGCGGTTCTGACGGAATTGCACGTTTGTCGGAGGTGACGGGCTTGCCGGTACTAGCGCTGAATCCCGTCAACGGGGCAGAGACACCGCGCCATGTGGTGTACATAGACGAAGACTGGTGCATTGGCTGCACCCTGTGCATCAAGGCCTGCCCGGTCGATGCCATTGTGGGAACCAACAAACGCGTGCACACCGTGATCGAGCCCTATTGCACCGGCTGCGACCTGTGCTTGCCGGTGTGCCCGGTGGACTGTATGCTGGTTGAAAACGTATCCGGCAGCGCCACCGGCTGGGCAGCCTGGTCACCCGCGCTGGCTGCGCAAGCCCAGAATCGCTATGAACTTAATAGCTTAAGACGCAGGCGAGAAGAGGGCGAGAGCACCAAAAGGCTTAAAGAAAAAGCAGAGCTCAAGTTGTCTGATCTGGCTGCCCACTCGCAGCATACAGACCCGTTGGTGCTGGACAAAAAACGCGCCGTGATCGAAGCCGCCCTGGCTCGGGCGCGCGCCAAAAAACTTAACCCCACACCCCACTGAATCAACTGGCGGCCAGGTTTTTGTACACCCCGCAGCCCACCGCCAGCTTGTCGGCCTGCATCACAAACGACATCTTGGACTGCACTTTGCCCGTGGTCGGGTTGTTGATGTCGTATTCCACCCAACCCGGCTCAATCGCCGCCTGGTTGAAGATGTCATCCACCAGCCCCTGTCCATCGATGCCGGGAATGTCCTGCACCAGTGTGCCGACCTTGGCAGGGTTGCCGCCAAACGACAGGTAAGTACCCCGACGATCGAGCACAAAAACATACATATCGCGGTCGAAGTAGCCCTGGGCGGGGTCGGTGATGTCGCGCACAAAAGCCTCGTGGGAACTGCTGCGCTGCCAATGCTGCATGGCGCGCTTCACCAAGGCTACCGCCTCATCAGGCGCGCCTTGCTGAAGTTTGAATACTGCAAAATCGTCAACCAACGTGGAGGCTCTGTGCTCCAGCTTGGTAGCTTGAGCCACGGCATGCTCCACCATTTGCGCGTTGCGTTGGGTAATTTCATCCAACTGGCGCACCGCCGAGGTGATTTCGGTCAGGCCCGAGCTTTGTTCAGCGCTGGAGGACGAGATTTGCGCCATGTTGACCGCCACTTCACGGATGCCTGAGACGATTTGTGTGAACTGGTTGCCTGCTGCGCGAATGCTCTGCACGCTGGCTGCTACCTGAGCCGAAGAAGCGCCAATGAGCTGACGGATTTCTTTGGAAGATTCTGCCGAGCGTTGCGCCAGTGAACGCACCTCGCTGGCCACTACCGCAAAACCACGACCCGACTCACCCGCCCGAGCCGCTTCCACGGCGGCGTTGAGCGCCAGAATATTGGTCTGAAACGCCAGGCCATCAATCACACCCACAATTTCATCCATGCGCTTGGCGCTGCCCTGAATCACCTCCACCGACGTGATGGCCTGCGCCATGGCAGACACACCTTGCTCGGCCACATCGCGAACGGTAGAAGTTTGCGTGTTGGCCTGCGCGGCCATTTGGGCGTTGTCGTTCACCGTAGAAGACAACTCTTCAACACTGGCGGCAGTTTGTTCCAGATTGGCAGCTTGCTGCTCGGTGCGATCCGACAGCTCCCGGTTGCCGCTGGCCAGACTGTGACCGGCATAGGCTACAAAGGCTGCGTTGCTGCGCACGTTGGCCACCATGGAAGAAATATGCGTGCCAATGCGCCCCACCGCACTGAGCAAGGCGGCGTATTCATCACTGCCCTGCACCGTAGGTTTGAAGCGCAAATTACCCTGCACCAAAGCATCCATTGCCTGCTGCACCTGGGCTAGGTCAGCGCTAACCGTTTGGTAAAAAGCGACACCCAGGTAAAGCAACACGAAAGCGGCAATAGCGGCCAGATAAACCAGCCCACTGCCCACCGAACCACTGAGTACATGAACCAGCACCGTGGCAACCAAGGGTCCGACGCTCATCAGCAACAACAGCATCAACTTTTGCCCAATGGAAAAGTGCCGCATCAACCAGAGGCCGGGTTTAAGTATGAATTCCAACATGGTGTATTGTCTCGCTGAAGGATTGTTGAACTGATGCTATACCTCGACACAGCCCACACGGCAAGGGAAAACCAGTAGCCAAATCCTTCAAGCCCATTGGGCAAACGCCGCCACCACCTCGGGCGGCGCCTGTACCATCTCGATCAGCACGCCCTCGCCCGCAATCGGGAATTCGTCGTTAGCCTTGGGGTGTAAAAAGCAGATGTCAAAACCCGCCGCGCCCTTGCGGATGCCGCCCGGTGCAAAGCGCACGCCATGCGCCGTGAGCCACTGCACCGCCGCAGGCAAGTCGTCAATCCACAAGCCCACATGGTTCAGCGGCGTGGCATGGACGGCAGGTTTTTTGTCAATGTCCATCGGCTGCATCAAATCCACTTCGACCTTGAACGGGCCGACGCCCATGGTGCAGATGTCTTCGTCAACGTTTTCTCGCTCGCTCTGGAACGTGCCGGTAACTTCCAGCCCCAGCATGTCGACCCAGAGTTTTTTCATCTGCGCTTTGTCGGTGCCACCGATGGCAATCTGCTGGATGCCCAGCACCTTGAACGGGCGTTGCGTGTTCATCGCCATCATGCAAACTCCACAATGGGCTGATCGACCGTCAAGCTTTCACCCTTGGCTGCCAGCACCTTGCCAACCACACCATCGGCGGCGGCAAACAACACGTTTTCCATCTTCATGGCTTCAATGACCGCCACGCGCTCGCCCGCCTGCACTTTTTGCCCCGGAACCACTGCAACGTCAACCAGCAAGCCCGGCATGGGCGAGAGCACATAGCGGCTCATGTCGGGCGGTGCCTTGAACGGCATCAGGGCGTGCAACTTGGCAACATGCGGCAGCAGCACCATCACTTCAAGCTGCGTGCCGTTGTGAATGACGCGGATGACCAGTGGTTTATTCGCAGCGCCGCGCTCGACCTGGGCGGTAAAGCGTGCACCATTGCAGATGCCCTCAACCCGAATCTGGCCAAACCATGTTTCGCTATGTATTTGATAGCTGTTAGCGCCGATCTGGACTGTGCCAGAGCGGTTTTTGTCATTGAAGTCAAAAATGCGTACCGGGTGGTATGTGTGATTACCTTGCGCATCCAGCGCGACGGCGACAAAGTTCTCACCGATGCGCAACTCGTGGCCTTCCATCTGCCCGCTGATCGATGCTGCACGGCTGAGATAGCGGCGGCTGACAAACGCGGCCAGGGCGACCAAAAAGTCGGCATCTTCATGCGGCACATCTTCGGCACGGAAGCCGTGGGCATAGTTTTCGGCAATAAAGCCGGTATTGAAGTCACCCGAGACGAACTTCGGGT
>MNXW01000313.1 GCA_001871515.1 Comamonadaceae bacterium CG2_30_57_122 | reverse complement strand
CACAGCCGACAAGAATGGCGTGTCGTAGGGCCGACTTTAGTCGGCCATGGCGGGTTGAAACCCGCCCTACGCAGGGCACGCGTGTTGCATGCTTTGGGGTGTCCTTGTTGAACATGAACGTTAGGTGCACAACTATTTTTTAACGTGAAACAACGCCCACAGCCGACAAGAATGGCGTGTCGTAGGGCCGACTTTAGTCGGCCATGGCGGGTTAAAACCCGCCCTACGCAGGACACGCGTGTTGCATGCTTTGGGGTGTCCTTGTGAACATGGACGTTAGTGTGGCCTTCTTGACCATGAAAGTTAGACCGACTTGAACAGCGCCGCCACTTTGCGTTTGGCAGCCTTGATGTTGCTCGACACCGTGCGTGCGCCCGGGTGCGCAGCCGCTGCTTCCCAAGAGGGCGCAGTGCCGGGGGCCAGCACCGGTGGCTCATAGGGTTTGGAAAAGAACGGGTCTTGCGACTTGACCGGTTCACGCCGGTAGTCGTTGCGCGGCGCGCGTGGCACGCGTGCAGCAAATTCTTCGCGGCGCGTGTCGCCCGGCTCCTGTTGGTAGAGCCGGCGGCCATCGTTGATGTGACCCTGCTTGCGGATGTCTGGCAAGTCTTCGTCATACACCACAGGTTCGAGCTCAATTTTGGTTTTAAGCAGGCGTTCCACATCGGCCACCAGACGCGCATCGCTTTTAGACACAAAGGTCACCGCCAGCCCGGCCGCACCGGCGCGCCCGGTACGACCAATGCGGTGCACATAGTCTTCGGCATGGAAAGGAATGTCAAAGTTGAACACCGCCGGCACATCCTTGATGTCCAGGCCACGCGCGGCCACATCGGTGGCCACCAGCAAATCGACTTCGCCGCTCTTGAAAGCCTCAAGTGCTTTCAAGCGCTCGTCCTGGCTTTTATCGCCGTGCAAGGCCGTGGTTTTAAGACCTTCGTGCTCCAGCGAGCGTGCCAGCCGGGCGCAGCCGAGCTTGCTGTTGACAAACACAAAGGCTTGCTTCAGGCCACGGTCTTTCAAGATTTGGTGCAAGGCGTGGCGTTTGTCTTCACCCTCGACACTGTAAAAATGCTGCTCGACGGTAGAAGCAGTAGCGTTGGAGCGCGCCACCTCCACCAGCACCGGGTCTTGCAGGTAGCTGTTGGCCAAGCGCTTGATCTCGGGCGAGAAGGTGGCTGAAAACAACAGGGTGATGCGTTGCTTGGGAAGAAAACTCAGGATGCGCTGCAGGTCGGGCAAGAAACCGATGTCGAGCATGCGGTCAGCTTCGTCCAGCACCACATATTCCACTTGGTTGAGCACACAGTTTTTGGCTTCAATGTGATCCAGCAAACGTCCTGGGGTGGCAACCAGCACCTCGACGCCTTTTTTCAGCTCCAGGGTTTGCGGCTTCATGTCCATGCCACCAAACACCACGGCGCTGCGCAGGTTGGTGTATTTGCCATAGAGCTTGATGTTGTCTGCCACCTGGTCGGCCAGCTCACGCGTGGGCAACAACACCAGCGCACGCACGGGGTGGCGTGCGGGTGAAGTGGAAGCGTTTTCGTGCTTGAGCATGCGCTGCATCAGCGGCAGGGCAAAGGCCGCCGTTTTGCCGGTGCCGGTTTGCGCGGCGCCCATCACGTCACGCCCCTGCAGCACCACGGGAATGGCTTGCGCCTGAATGGGGGTCATGGACTCATAGCCCATTTCGGCCACGGCGCGAGCCAATGGTGCGGCCAATTGCAACTGGGCAAAGGCCATGATGGGGGTGTCAGAATTCAATACGGAAACGGTGTCTGGGGTTTGGTCGGTCATTGAAACTCGGCTTCAATTGCTATCCATCCGATAGCTGGTGGCGTCCTGCATATCAGGGCAAAGTCTGTTAAAGACAACAGATTATCGTTGATTCACAAAACCAGCCAGTCAAAGCCTCGCTGCCACCCGATCAGCGGAGCCAACAGGAGCATTCAAATAAAAAGTTGATCTCAGGCCTTGGGCAAGGTCACGCCACGCTGCCCCTGGTATTTGCCACCCCGGTCTTTGTAGCTGGTCTCACACACTTCGTCACTCTCAAAAAACAGCACCTGGGCGCAGCCTTCACCGGCGTAAATTTTGGCTGGTAGCGGCGTGGTGTTGGAAAATTCCAGCGTCACATAGCCTTCCCACTCGGGCTCGAACGGCGTCACGTTGACGATGATGCCGCAGCGGGCATAGGTGCTTTTGCCCAGGCAGATGGTCAACACATTGCGTGGAATGCGAAAGTATTCCACCGTGCGCGCCAGTGCAAAACTGTTGGGTGGGATGATGCAGACCTCGTCGTTGAAATCAACAAAACTTTTTTCATCAAAGTTTTTCGGGTCTACCACGGTGCTGTGGATGTTGGTGAACACCTTGAATTCAGGGGCACAACGGATGTCGTAGCCGTAGCTGCTGGTGCCGTAGCTGACGATTTTTTGGCCGGCTGCATCCTGGCGAATCTGGCCAGGCTCAAACGGCTCAATCATGCCGTGCTGCTCTGCCATGCGGCGGATCCACTTGTCGCTTTTGATGGTCATGGGAACTCAACTCCTGAAGTTGCCGGATTGTAAGCAACGCCTGGAATCATCGCCAAAATACTACATTTTAAATAGCTAATGAAGCAGGCCATACAAGGGCTAGAGCCCTAAACAGCTTGTGAAATGACAGTGCGTTCAATGAGTCGGTCATCGCCCAGCACGATCATCGAAAACAGCAACTCGTCCAGGCTGTTGGCCAGCGCGGTCTTGCGTGCCAGCAGCGGTGTGGCTCGCGGGTTCAGCAGCACAAAATCAGCCTCGCAACCTGGCTGCAGGTTGCCCACCACACCGGCCAGCCCCAGCGCCTGCGCCGCACCTGCTGTGTGTTGCCACCACAGATGCTGCGGCGACAGTGACAAACCGGTTTTGCTTTGCCCTTCGCGGCCCACGGTGTAGGCCGCCAGCATGGTGTGAAACGGGCTAAAGCTGGTGCCGCCGCCCACGTCGCTGGCCAAGCCGTATTTGAAACCCACCCGATCAGCCCCGGCGTAGTCAAAAAAACCGCTGCCCAGAAACAGGTTGCTGGTGGGGCAGACGGCAGCGGCAGCGCCGGTGTCGCGCATCAACGCACGGTCTTCGTCGTCAAAGTGGATGCAGTGGGCATAGATGGCCCGTTGCCGCAACAGACCGAAATCGGCATAGGTGGCCAGGTAACTGCGTGAGGCCGGAAACAGCGCGCGCGCCCAAGCGATCTCGGCCTGGTTTTCCGCCACATGCGACTGAATCCACACCTGGGGATACTTGGCCGCTAGTACGCCAGCGCCGCGCAACTGGGCCGCGCTGCTGGTGGGTGCAAAACGCGGCGTGATGGCGTAGCCCAGACGATCCACGCCGTGCCAGCGTTGAATCAGGGCCTCAGAATCCATCAGACTTTGCTCGGTGGCATCCACGCTTGCATGGGGCACTTTCTGGTTCAACAACTCGGCTGGTGCATGCCGATCCATCAGGCACAGCCCGGTCATCAGCCGCAGCCGCTGCGCTTGCGCTGCTTGAAACAAAGCCGCTACCGAGCAAGGATGCGAGGTGGCAAATGTCAAGGCGGTGGTGACCCCGTTGCGCAACAACTCAGCTATGAAAAACGTAGCTGCTTGTGCACAGTATTCGGGGGCTAAAAAGCGTTTTTCTTCAGGAAAAGTGTAATGCTCCAGCCATGGCAGCAAGCCGTCGGCGGGCGAGCCGATCACATTGGTTTGCGGGTAATGGCTGTGCATGTCCACAAAACCGGGGGCGATGATGCGCCCCGGCCAATGCGTCACCGGCACTTGCGCAAAGCGTGCCTGCAGCGCGGGGTAAGACCCCACCGCTTGCACCACTTGCAAGCCCTGCTCATTGAGACCCACCACCAGCAAGCCATCGTCTTCAAACACGGCCGCCTGGTTCGGCTCGGCATCTGGCGAAAAGTAAAGCAGGGATGCGCGGTAGGCTTTCATGTGAACGGACTCACTCAAACGTCTCAAACACCTCCGTCAAACGGTGCTGCATGGCACGCTTGGCAGATGTGTCCACAAAACTGGCTTCAAAACTGTTGAACGCCAACTGGTAAGCGTGCTGGGCGGTCAGCCCCAAGGCCGCAAAGGTCTGGGTGAAGTTGTCGTTGATGTAGCCACCAAAATACGCCGGGTCGTCGGAGTTGACGGTAGCAACCAGGCCCGCGTTCAGCATTTGGCCCAAGTTGTGATCGGCCAGGCTGGGGAACACGCGCAGTTTCAGGTTCGACAAGGGGCACACCGTGAGCGGGATCCGGTCTTGCACCAGGCGCGCCACCAGCGCGGCATCTTTCAGCGCCTGCACGCCGTGGTCAATGCGCTCCACCTTCAAGACATCGAGCGCACTCCAGATGTAGGCCGGTGGAGCCTCTTCACCGGCGTGCGCTACCAGCCTGAAGCCGTGGCTGCGGGCTTTGGCGAACACTTTGGCAAATTTTTCGGGTGGATGGCCCAGTTCGCTGGAGGCCAGGCCAATGCCAACCAATTTGTCGCGCAGCGGCATGACTTGCTCCAGCGCTTCAAAGGCCTCGGCCTCGCTCAGATGGCGCAAAAAACACAAGATCAAACTGGCGCTGATACCCCACTGCGCCTGGGCATCCACACAGGCTCGGTGCAGGCCGTTGATCACCACATCCGAACTCAGGCCGTGGCCGGTATGGGTTTGGGTGTCAAAGAAAATCTCGGTGTGCAGCACCTGGTCTGCCGCCGCGCGCTGCAGGTAGGCCCAGGTCATGTCGTAAAAATCCTGCTCGGTTTTCAGCACCTGGGTACCCTGGTGGTACACGTCCAGAAATTCCTGCAGGTTGTTGAACACATAGGCGCGGCGCAGCGCAGCCACGTCCGCATAAGGCAGGCTCAGGCCGTTGCGCGCGGCCAGCGCAAACATCAGTTCAGGCTCCAGCGAGCCCTCAATGTGCATGTGCAATTCAGCTTTGGGCATGCGCTCAAGCAAGGCGCTCAGACGCTCGGGGGCAACAGGTTTGACTTTGAACATGGCTGGATGGTGAGGTGAAAAAAGCCGCCCGAAGGCGGCTTGCTTGTCAAGCGCATGAGCACTTATTTGGCGCCGGGCACCTTGCCTTCAACGCCCTTTACAAAGAAGCTCAGGCCGCTGAGGAACTTGTCGTCGGCCACGCTGTCTTTGGCCACTTGTACCTTGCCGGTGTTGTCGGTGATCGGGCCTTTCCAGATGGCAAAGCTGC
>MNXW01000297.1 GCA_001871515.1 Comamonadaceae bacterium CG2_30_57_122 | reverse complement strand
TGGCCACCTCAGAAAAATCACGACGCATGACAATACGCCAGGCACGACGTAGCCAGAAAAAACTGATCGGAAACAGCGCCAAAAACAATATCCACGTCATCGCGACGCTGATGTCAAAAACCATTCAAGGCTCCAGTTCAAATTAAAAAGCCCCGCCAGCTTGAACACCGACAGGGCTTTGATTGTCACCCCTGCCCACCCAGGCGGGCAAGGGGCTGATCAAACGGTTCGATGAACCTTAGTGGGCACCGTTCACAATTTTGGAGCCGCGCGGGATACGCACTGCTTCAACCATGTGCTGGATGTGCTCAGGCGGCTCGGGTGTCATTTTGTCGACCAGGAAGGCGACCGCAAAGTTCACCAAGGCACCAATGGCACCGAAAGCTTCTGGTGTGATGCCAAAGAAGGGGTTGGGACCACCAATCAGGTCGAGGTAACCCGTGCCCTTGATAAAGAACAAGCCTTTGTGCGCAAACACATAGAACAAGGTGATGAACAAGCCCGCCAACATACCGGCCATCGCGCCTTCCTTGTTCATCTTCTTGGAGAAGATGCCCATCATGATGGCAGGGAACAGCGAGGATGCAGCAATACCGAAGGCCAGCGCCACGGTACCCGCAGCGAATCCGGGCGGATTCAAACCAAGGTAGCCCGCAACCACAATCGAGACCGCCATGGCGATCTTGCCCGCCATCAACTCACCTTTTTCAGAGATGTCCGGCACAAAGATACCCTTGATCAGGTCGTGAGAAATAGCCGAAGAAATGGCCATCAGCAAGCCCGCAGCAGTGGACAGCGCCGCAGCCAAACCGCCCGCAGCCACCAAGCCGATCACCCAATTGGGCAACAAGGCAATTTCAGGGTTGGCCAACACAATAATGTCGGCGTTCACTGACAATTCATTGCCTTTCCAGCCAGCGGCAGCAGCTTTTGCGGCTGCCTCGGGGTTCTTGGTCTTGTCGTTGTAGTACTGGATGCGGCCGTCGCCGTTCTTGTCTTCGAACTTCAGCAGACCCGTTTTTTCCCAACGCTTCATCCAGTCGGGTTGCGCATCAGCCTTCAGGCTGGCTTCGGGTGCGTACAAGTCACCGCCCGCGTTCACAGCAGAATTGATCGTGGCATGCAGGTTCAACTTGGCCATGGCCGCCACAGCAGGAGCCGTGGTGTACAGCAGGGCAATGAACACCAACGCCCAACCGGCAGAAGCACGTGCGTCTTTCACCGTGGGCACCGTGAAGAATCGCATGATCACGTGCGGCAGACCCGCGGTTCCGATCATCAGCGACATGGTGTACACAAACATGTTGAGTGTGCTGCCCGCCGTGGTGGTGGTGTATTTACCGAAGCCCAGGTCAGTGACCACCGAGTCCAGCTTCATCAGCAAAGACACGTCAGTACCCGCCATGGTGGAGCCCAGACCCAATTGCGGAATAGCCACGCCGGTGAGTTGCAGAGAGATGAAGATCGCCGGCACGGTGTAGGCCAGAATCAGCACCACATATTGCGCCACCTGGGTGTAGGTGATGCCTTTCATGCCGCCAAACACAGCATACAAAAACACAATACCCATACCGACGTAAATACCGGTCTCGGACGACACGCCCAGGAAACGCGCAAAGGCCACGCCCACACCGGTCATTTGACCGATGATGTAGGTCAATGACGCAGTCAGTAGACACAGCACAGCAACCACGGCAGCGCCCTTGGAGTAGAAGCGGTCACCAATAAACTGCGGCACGGTGAATTTACCGAATTTGCGCAGATACGGTGCCAGCAACATGGCCAGCAGCACGTAGCCGCCGGTCCAGCCCATCAGGAACAAGCCGCCGCCGTAACCCATGTTGGCAATCAAACCAGCCATGGAGATAAAGGAGGCAGCAGACATCCAGTCAGCGCCGGTGGCCATGCCGTTCAACACCGGGTGCACCGCGCCACCCGCAGAATAAAACTCGCTGGTCGAGCCGGCACGAGCCCAAATGGCAATCCCGATGTAAATCGAGAAGCTCAGACCGACCATTAAATAAATTGTGGTTTGAAGTTCCATAGAGGTGCTCCTTATTCTTCTTGAACGTCAAACTTGACGTCCAGATTGTTCATGCGCCAGGCGTAGTAAAAAATCTGGATCACAAAAATGTACATGGAACCCTGGTGTGCAAACCAGAAACCCAAGGGGTAACCACCGAGGTGGAATTGGTTGAAAAAGTCAACAAACAAAATGCCTGCCCCGAAAGACACCAAGAACCAGAGGATCAGAACGTTCCTCAAAAGCTTCAGGGTTTCTTTCCAGTAGGCATTACTGTCATAGTCATGCTTCATGAAGTCTCCTAGTTTGAATTGGACACAGAGCCTCAATTTCTTGCGGCTCCTTTTACGCACTTAGCGGTGCCCGCTTAGATGCGGTACGGACTATTACGAGGCAGGCTTACAGTTTTCTGATAAAACCTTCGCTCAAGTAGGAACCAAGGGTAAACACTTACAAACTATATTTTTGCTGCGCGCTGTTTGACGAACATCAAACTGTCGCCAGATTGATGTAAGAAGTTCTGCCCCTCAGGTCATCTCCATGAAACCTTGCAGCAGATTCACCGCGTTGATGCCCACCTCGGCCACCGCATAGCCGCCTTCAAACACCAACACCGTGGGCAAGCCTGCCGCGGCCAGGTCTTGCCCCACTTGCAGGTAGTCGGCGCTCTGGAGCTTGAAGCCCGCGATTGGGTCACCCTCAAAGGTATCCAGCCCTAGTGACACCACCAACGCTTGCGCGCCATAGCTTTGGATGCCTTGCAAAGCAGTGGTCAATGCCGCGCGCCACAGGGCAAAGTCTGAGCCACGCCAAGGGCAGGTTGCGATTAAAACCCAGCCCGGCATCTTTACCCTGCTCATCGGCATAGCCCAGGTAAAACGGGTATTCAGTAGACGGGTCGCCATGAATGCTGGTAAAAAAAACACCTCAGTGCGCTCATAAAAGATGGCCTGCGTGCCGTTGCCGTGGTGGTAGTCCAGGTCCAGCACCGCCACCCGCTCGAAACCTTGGTCACGCAGTTGCTGCGCCGCCAGCGCGGCGTTGTTCAAGAAGCAGTAGCCACCAAAGAAATCAGCACCGGCATGGTGACCGGGTGGGCGTGTCAGAGCAAAGGCGGCGCGCTCACCCGCCGCCACGGCGGCTGCCGCGCTCAGGGCGCAATCCGCACCGGCACGCGCTGCCACCCAGGTGCCCACGGTGAGCGGCGTGCCTGCATCCATTGAACACAGCCCCATGCGCGCCGCAAAGTTGGCTGGCAACACATCGCTGCGTAAGCTACGCCCGGCCAGACCGACGGCAGAGCATCACACGCCGCGTTGGCCGGGCAGCACGCCCCAGCCGTCAATGCCAGGCAGCTTTCAAAAAATCAAGGTGACGTGAACTGTGAATGCGCGCCAGCACCGCGTCGTCAAAAGCTTGCGGAATCTGCAGCGTGCCAAAACCACGCAGCTGCAATTGAGCCAGCACATGAATCCTGGATTCCTCAGTTGACCGCTTGTTTTCTTCAATAAGGGATGCGGAAATTGATTATTTCAGTCTCAGTCAGTTTCACCTTTTGGGTGGTAGCGCGTTCTACTGAGGAATCTAGGATGATCTATTCGAGCCGGGACTTCAAAACACGACACCAGCTCACCCCGAAACATCTCGACCTTACCCTGGTGCAGGGCATGTTGGTGGTTAAAAATTTTTCATTAATTTATCCTCTAGGAGGCTGTCGGACTTTCGGCATCGAAGCGTTCTCGAAGAGCGGCGTAGCCAAATTCGACCCCAGCAAGGGCAGTTTTTGCCAGCTTTTTGGCTCATAGCCGCAGCCATGAGCCAAAAAGCCGGTGAAAAATAGACTGCTGTGGTCGGATTGCAGCCGATGTACCGAAAGTCCAAAAGCCTCCCGGCCCTTTAAAATCAGGTTTAATTAGCTATTTAAACCATAGTGAAATGATGCCCATGAACAGTTTTCCAGACGGTTTTCGTGCGTTGATCCTAGGTGCATCGGGCGGCATAGGCCAGGCTTTTGTGCAAGCGCTGCAAGCCAACCCACGTTGCACCCAGGTGGTTGGGCTGCATCGTCACTCTGAACCATGTTTGGACTTTGATATTGAGGCCAGCATCGGTGCGGCGGCCGCACAGCTGCACAACAGCGGTAAATTTCACCTGATCATCAACGCCGCTGGCTTGCTGCACACGGCGGACTTTAGTCCTGAGAAAAAGCTGGGTGATTTGAACTACGCGCAGCTTGAAGCCACGTTTCGCGTCAACACCCTGGGGCCTGCGCTGGTGCTGCGCCACTTCTGCCCGTTGCTGGATACGCAGCGCAGCGTGCTGGCGGTGATTTCAGCCAAAGTGGGCAGCATCGAGGACAACCGCCTGGGCGGCTGGTACAGCTACCGCGCCTCCAAGGCGGCGCTCAACATGCTGCTGAAAACCGCCGCCATTGAGGTCAAACGCAGCAACCCGCAGGCGGTGCTGGTCAGCCTGCATCCGGGCACCGTCAACACCGGGCTGTCCAAACCCTTCAAGGGGGAGCAAATTGGCCGCCAGCCCTTATTGGCTGTGGGTGAGATGCTACAAACATTAAACCAGCTCAAGCCCGCAGACAGTGGCACGTTCGTCGCTTACAACGGTGAAAAACTGCCCTGGTGATGGTGGCAACCCCTACCTGTTAATGCTGGCGTTTTTGCTCGCGCAGCATAAACAGGTAAAGCCCTTCCACCTTGTCGCGCGCCCAGGGTGTTTTGCGTAAAAACTTCAGGCTGGAGGCGATGCTGGGGTCTTGCGTGAAACAGCGCACCGCAATGCGTTCGCCCAGGCCGGGCCAGCCGTAGTAGTCCACCAGCGCGGTCAAAATGGCTTGCAACGTCATGCCATGCAAAGGGTTACGGGGCTGGGTCGCAAGCGCAGGCGCATCAGGAGTTGCATGGGTGGGCTTGGTCATGACTGGTATTTTGACTAGATTGGCATCCCGTTCTGCAAAAATTAAGTTGCATGCGGCTTGCGGTGCTACCATTTTGATATTCAAAAAAATAAGGAGCTCTGCCTTGCCTACCCCATGCACCAGCTGCACCAGCTACCCCACTGCCCAAACATGCCATGGCGTTGCCTGAAGACGACCTGTCTGGCCTGCAGGCGTTGGTGATTGATGCCAATCCCACCTCGCGCTCGATTCTGGTGTCGCAGCTGCGCGACTTTGGCATGGGCAATGTAATACAGTGTACACGCTTGGTGGATGCGCGCCGCCAGCTTGAATACCGCAAGTTTGACGTGGTGCTGTGTGAGTTGCACTTTCCCGCCGAGTCCATGACCGGCCAGGATTTGCTGGACGATTTGCGGCGTAACCAGTTGTTGCCGTTTTCCACCGTGTTCATCATGGTCACCGGCGAGGCCACCTACGCCAAGGTCGCCGAAGCGGCCGAGTCGGCGCTGGACGGCTACCTGCTCAAGCCGCACAAAGCCACCCAGCTGGGCGAGCGGTTGCGCCAGGCTCGCATCCGCAAGCTGTCCTTGCTGGAAATTTTTACAGCCATTGAAGCCGAAGACTTTGAAGCCGCGGCCAAACTCTGCCAGCAACGTTTTGAAACCAAGGGGCTGTTCTGGCTCTACGCTGCACGCGTGGGGGCTGAACTGATGCTGCGCACCGGCCAGTATGACCAGGCGCAAAAGCTCTACCAGTCGGTGGTGGAGGCCAAGACACTGCCCTGGGCCAAGCTGGGCGTGGCGCGCTCGTTACTGGACGAAGGCCAGACCGCCAAAGCGGTCAGCACGCTGGAAAACCTGATCAGCGAAGACCCCAACTACGCCGATGCCTATGACGTGATGGGACGTGCCCAGTTTGAGCAGGGCAAATTTGATGCCGCGCTGGCCACCTACAAAATGGCCAGCACACTCACCCCAGCCTCGATTTCACGCATGCAAAACCTGGGGCTGATGTGCTACTACTCGGGGGATCGCAAAGAAGCCGAGCTGATTCTGGACCGCACCACCCGGATGGGGCTGGACTCCAAAATGTTTGACTGCCAGACCCTGGTGCTGCTGGCCTTTATGCGGCTTGAAACCGGTGACCGCAAGGGTCTGCAACGCTGCAAGGACGACTTTGTGCGCCTGATTGAGCGCCAACCGGACAGCCAGCGCCACCAGCGGTTGGCGATCATGGTAGACGCGTTGCAGCTCATTGAACAACGCCAATACGCCCAAGTGATCAATGTGGTACGTGACCTGTGCGGACGCATTAAAGAGCCCGAGTTTGACTTTGAATCGGCCTCCAACCTGATTGCCCTGCTGGCTCAGCTGGCCGACAAAGCCATCCATCTTGACGAGGTGGACACGGTGGTGGATGCCCTGGGCCTGCGCTTTGCCGGCACCCGTTCCTTGTCTGAATTGATGGCTGGCGCGGCTGCGGTGTACCCGGCCTATGCCGAGCGTGTGCGCGCCGGCCATGCCCAGGTGCTCAAGCTGGCTGAAAACGCCATGTCCCTGTGCATGAAGGGCGACCCCAAAGCGGCGGTGAAAGACCTGATTGCACAAGGAACCAAAACCCTCAGCGGCAAGTTGATTGAGACCGCTTATTTGGTGCTGAACCGTTATGCCGACAAAATAGATGCAGCAATGGAACTGACCGAACAGGTGCATGAGCTGCGCAACCGCTACAGCACTCAGATCACCCGCCCCGCGCTGGGCGAGCAAAAGCGCCAGGCCGGGGGCTTGACGCTGCGCACCGGCAGCAAACCGGCCACTGCGCCGAGCCCGGCTGGGGCTTAAAAATATCCTGGTTTCGGGGGAAAACACCAGCACCCAAAGTGCTGGGTGTGGCCAATAATTCATTTTTTAACCCACAGGAGTCTTCCTATGCACCTCATCAGAAAAATCGGCCTGGGTCTAACGTCCATGTTCAACAAGGACACCCCAAAGCACGAAACACGCGTGTCCTGCGTAGGGCGGGTTTCAACCCGCCATGGCCGACTGAAGTCGGCCCTACGACACGCCATTTTTGTCGGCTGTGGGCG
>MNXW01000278.1 GCA_001871515.1 Comamonadaceae bacterium CG2_30_57_122 | reverse complement strand
CCATTCCCTTTGGCCTGCAAGAATACCTTGAGTTGGTGGACACCATGGGCCACGCGGTGCACCCTAGGAGGCTGTCGGACTTTCGGTACATCGGCTGTAATCCGACCGCAGCGGTTCATTTTTTACCGTCTTTTTGGCCCATAGCTACGGCTATGAGCCAGCAAATCCGGCAAAAACTGCCCTCGCTGGGGTCGAATTTGGCTACGCCGCTCTTCGAGAACGCTTCGATGCCGAAAGTCCGACAGCCTCCTAGACACAAATGATTTGGAAACGGAATGAGGAATGAATCCAAGGAGCACACCATGAGCACCCCACACACCTTGCCACGCCGTCAGATATTGCAAACCCTGGTCGGTTTGGGCGGCTGGTTGGTCAGCCAAGCCCAGGTCAAAGATGCTATGCAATTTGTAGCTTCTAGCCCAGAAGAAACAAGGTCTAGAGGCCAAAATGACGTAAAAGAATCGACGCAAGGCCGCTTGGTGGTGGTGTTCCTGCGCGGCGCTTATGACGGCCTGTCCGCCCTGGTGCCGCATGGCGACCCAAGTTACTACGCCTTGCGCCCCAACATTGCCATTGCCGCGCCCGATGGCAGCGCGCAAACCAGCCTCCAACTCGACGACACCTTTGGCCTGCACCCAGCCATGGCGGCGCTGCTGCCGTTGTGGCAGCAGGGTGTGCTGGGGGTGATTCCCTGCGCCGGATCCCCCGATGCCACGCGCTCGCACTTTGATGCCCAGCACCACTGGGAAACCGGTCTGCCCGGCAAAAGCAGCGCCGCCAACGGCTGGATGAACAGCCTGGTGGGCTTGCGCCCCAACAGCCGCGCCTTGGGCGTGGGCGAGGCTAATCCGCTGATTCTTGCGGGCAGCGCACCGGTGCAATTGGTGCCGCGCGGCCAGGCCGCCACTCGTGCTGGCAGCATGGGCGACGAGCGCACCCATGACGCGGTGCTGCGCCTGTACGCCGGGCAAGATGCCCTGTCCAAAGCGTTCCGGGCTGGCGCAGACAGCCGCCTGCAAACCAGCCAGACCCTGACCGAGGCGCAAATGTCCATGCAAACCAATATGGTGGACGCACGCCAGATGGCCGCTGCCGACAACGGTGCAGGCCCGGCCAAAGGCCTGTTGCTGGACGCGCAGCACCTGGCCACGCTGATGCGCCGCGACCCCCATTTGCGTTATGGCTTTTTGTCGGCTGGCGGTTGGGACACCCATGCCAACCAGGGCGCGGCCACTGGGGCGCTGGCGAACAACTTGCGCGCGCTGGCAGACACCTTGGTGCAATTGCGGCGTGATTTTTCGCAAGCCAACGACATGGTGCTGGTGGTGAGCGAATTTGGCCGCACCAGCGCCGAGAACGGCAGCCGTGGCACTGATCACGGCCACGGCAATGCGTTCTGGCTGATGGGTTCGCAAGTCAACGGCGGACGCTGGCACGGTCGCTGGGACGGTTTGGCGCAAGGCCAACTGCACGAGGGGCGCGACCTGCCGGTGCACCACGACTTCAGGGCGGTGTTGGCGCAGGTGCTGCGCCGCAGCCAGGGGCTGACGCTGACCCAACTGGATGGCTTGTTTCCCGGCTACGCCTGGGATCACGCGCTGGATGGTCTGACGCGCGCTTGATTGGGCGGGGTTGCAACCCGCCAAGACCGACTGAAGTCGACCCTACAAATCCCTTGCACCGACCGTGGTTTGATGTTCAAGGAGGTATCAGCCCCCGGCCTCAAGTTTGGGTTTTTTCGGTTTTGTTGATTTTGGTCGGCGAGTAAGTGAACACTTCGGTTGACAACACGCCGGGTGGGGCGTTGATGCCGCTTTGCGTTGCATCCAGCTGATTTTTGACCTGGGTTTGCACCTGTACCGCACTGGCGCTGGCCTCCCAGAGCGACTTGATGTGGTCGATCAAAATTTTGTAGATCGGCTCCGGTGGCGGGTCTTGCACCTTTTCTGGCGCTGGGCGCTGAATCGTCCAGTCTTTGGGCGGGGTGGAGGCCTCGGCTCCCCGACGGGTTGGGTCTGAGACGCTGGTGTACACCCCTTCGCCGTCGTTGGGCTTGTTAGCCTGGTTGATCATGTTCACCACGCCAACCACTGGCTCCACCGGCCCAGCGCTGGATGCTGGCAAATTCACCGGAGCCACAGGCACGACTCTGCCCGTGGCGAGCGCTGCTGACTCTACGGCCACAGGTCGCACATTGGGAATTCGGTCAATAGATGGCAGTTGCATGGTGTGTCAGGCGACAGAATCAGTCTGGGGTCTTTCCTCCGTTCGTACGAGTCTTAACGGCAGAAATGAGGGGTTATTTAGGCCTATTTCTAAAAATTTTGATTTTTCTGCATCAAGGCCGTAAATTGCCGGGGTTGTATCAGTGGCAAAACAGCGCCATTACTTCTCTGAATGCAGGGGTTAACCCTGAGTTAACGGGTGTGACCCATTTTTAGAATGGTGCAACTTTTCAACAAAGGCGCGCACCATGGCAACCACAACCCTTGGCATCAAGGTCGATGAAACCTTTCAGTCGCGCATCAAGGCGGCGGCTTTGACACAGGGAAAAACCCCGCATTGGCTGATCAAACAAGCCACGTTGCTGTATGTCGAGCAGCTGGAACAGAGTCAGGCCACAGAGGTTGCGCCTGATGGTGCAACCGGTTCAGACCAGCCGCTTCATCAAGAGGATGACACCAGCGCTGACCTGGGTCTGATGCCGCACGGTGTACAGCCACCTTTTCTGGACTGGGCGCAAAACGTGTTGCCGCAAACCCGCTTGCGCGCGGCCATCACCGCCGCCTGGAACCGGCCGGAGCCCGAGTGTTTGCCGATGCTGGTGCAGTTGGCGCACCTCTCTGACCCCGAACAGCGCGCTGCGGTGGAGCAGGTGGCTGTGAAACTGGTGCAGGGCTTGCGCAGCAAGGCCGACAGCGGCGGGGTGGAGGCGCTGGTGCAGGAGTTTTCACTCTCCAGCCAGGAAGGCGTGGCGCTGATGTGCATGGCCGAGGCGCTGTTACGCATCCCCGACAACGCCACCCGCGACGCGCTGATTCGCGACAAGATCAGCCATGGCGACTGGCACTCACACCTGGGCAATTCGCCCTCGATGTTCGTCAACGCGGCCGTCTGGGGCCTGATGCTCACCGGTAAGTTGACTGCCACCGCCAGTGAAAAAAGCATGGCCAGTGCGCTGACCCGCATGATTGGCAAGGGCGGTGAGCCGCTGATCCGCCAGGGTGTGCACCGCGCCATGAAACTCATGGGCGAGCAGTTTGTGACCGGGCAAACCATCTCCGAGGCCTTGGCCAACAGCCGCGCCCTGGAGAAAAAAGGCTTTCGCTATTCCTACGACATGCTGGGCGAGGCCGCCACCACAGAGGAAGATGCCGAGCGCTACGTGGCCTCGTACGAGCAGTCCATTCGCGCCATCGGCATGGCCTCCAACGGGCGCGGCATCCATGAAGGGCCGGGCATTTCGGTCAAACTGTCAGCCTTGCACACGCGTTACAGCCGCAGCCAGCGCGACCGTGTCATGGGCGAGCTGCTGCCGCGCCTGACCAAATTGGCGGTGCTGGCGCGCCAGTACGACATTGGCATCAACATCGATGCGGAAGAGTCTGACCGGCTGGAGCTTTCGCTGGACTTGCTGGAGGCGCTGTGCTTCGATCCGCAGCTCAAGGGCTGGAACGGCATTGGTTTTGTGGTGCAGGCGTACCTTAAACGTTGCCCCTATGTGATTGACCATGTGGTCGATCTGGCACGGCGCAGCGGTCACCGGCTGATGATCCGGCTGGTCAAGGGAGCGTATTGGGACGCTGAAATCAAGCGCGCCCAAACCGAAGGTCATGAAGGCTACCCGGTCTACACCCGCAAGGTGTACACCGACGTGTCCTACCTGGCCTGCGCACGCAAACTGCTGGCCGCGCCAGACGCGGTGTACCCCCAATTTGCCACCCACAACGCGCAGACCCTGGCCAGCATTTACCACATGGCTGGCCACAACTACTACCCCGGCCAGTACGAGTTTCAGTGCCTGCACGGCATGGGCGAGCCGCTGTACGAACAGGTCACCGGTCCGGTGAGTGAGGGCAAGCTGGCGCGGCCATGCCGCATTTATGCGCCCGTGGGCACGCACGAAACCCTGCTGGCCTACCTGGTGCGCCGCCTGTTAGAAAACGGCTCCAACACGTCCTTTGTCAACCGCATTGGCGACCCCAAAGTGAAAGTGGAAGAGCTGGTGACCGACCCGGTGCAAGAAGCACAGGCGATTGAGGCCCAAGAAGGCGTGCTGGGTGCGCCGCACCCCAAGATCGTCTTGCCAAGGCAGTTGTTTGCCCAGCTCGGCAACCAGTCACGCGTGAATTCGTCGGGTCTGAACCTAGCCAACGAGCAGCAACTGGCCTCGCTGGCCGTGGGCTTGTTGCGCAGCACGCAAACCACCTACAGCGCTGTTGCCAGCGTGGGTGACAACCAAAGCTTGAGTCCATCGACAGCGCTGGCAGAGGGCTGGCAGCGGGTTTGCAACCCGGCTGACACGCGGGATGTGGTGGGCTGGGTGCGCCCAGCCACGCCAGATGAAGTGGCGCTGGCTGCTAGCCGTGCCGCGCACGCCACACAAATCTGGCAAGTGACCCCGCCCACCGAGCGTGCCGCTTGCCTCAAGCGCGCCGCCGACCTGCTGGAGCAGCGTACACAAGATATTCTGGGTCTGATCGTGCGTGAAGCCGGCAAGACCATGGCCAATGCGATCTCGGAAGTGCGCGAAGCGGTGGACTTTTTGCGCTACTACGCAGCCCAGGTGGAGGCCTCGTTTGACAACCAGACGCAGCGTCCGCTGGGCGTGGTGCTGTGCATCAGCCCGTGGAATTTTCCGCTGGCGATATTTACCGGTCAGGTGGCCGCCGCGCTGGCCGCCGGCAACTGTGTGCTGGCCAAACCGGCTGAGCAAACGCCGTTGGTGGCCGCGCTGATGGTGCAACTGCTGCATGAAGCCGGGGTGCCGCCCGACGCGGTGCAACTGGTGCCCGGCACCGGCGAGGTGGTGGGCGCGGCGCTGGTGGCGCACCCGGGGGTGGACGGGGTGATGTTCACCGGCTCTACCGAGGTGGCGCGCCTGATCAGCCAGACCCTGGCGCAGCGCTTGAGCGCGCAGGGCCACAGCATCCCTTTGATTGCCGAAACCGGCGGCCAGAACGCCATGGTGATCGACTCGTCGGCCCTGGCCGAACAGGTGGTGGGCGATGTGCTGGCCTCGGCCTTTGACTCGGCCGGACAACGCTGCTCGGCGCTGCGCCTGCTGTGCGTGCAGGACGACGTGGCCGAGCGCGTGATCGGCATGCTCAAAGAAGCCATGCGCGAGTGGGTCATGGGCAACCCGGATCACATGCACACCGACATCGGCCCGGTGATTGACGTAGAGGCCAAAACGCAGATCGAGCGCCACATCACCCGCATGCAGTCTGAGCAGCAAGGGGTGACCCGCATGGCGCGGGATGAGAGCGCGGGCCAAGGCTATTTTGTGCTGCCGACGCTGATTGAAATTGACGCCATTGAGCGCCTGCAGCGCGAGGTGTTTGGCCCGGTGTTGCATGTGTTGCGCTACCCGCGTGAGCAGCTTGACCAGGTGCTCGATGCCATCAACGCCACCGGCTATGGGCTGACCTTTGGTGTGCACAGCCGCATTGATGAAACCATTGCCAAGGTGAGCAAAAAAGCCCAGGCCGGCAACATCTATGTGAACCGCAACGTGATCGGCGCGGTGGTGGGGGTGCAGCCGTTTGGCGGCATGGGCTTGTCGGGTACCGGCCCCAAAGCGGGCGGCCCGCTGTACCTGTACCGACTGTTGCAAACCGGTGCGACGGCCGACAACCCGGCCTTGCGCGCCCTGGTGCAGTCAAGCGCCAGCGTGGCCAGTGCCAAGACCGATGTGTTGCTGACCGAGCAACCCAGCCTGGCCGCTTTGCAGGCGCTGTTCCAAATTCTGCAAACCCTGCAAACACC
>MNXW01000209.1 GCA_001871515.1 Comamonadaceae bacterium CG2_30_57_122 | reverse complement strand
TGGCGGCGTGCTCGACCAGCTGTACCGCCTGGCCACCGGGCAGGGTCTGCAGGCACCACGCACCTGGCAGCTGGGCAACGCCGCCATCAATCGCCTGCTCTGGACTCCCGAAGGCTTCACCCTGGTGGGCTGGGCCGATGTGCTGCACCTGGAGGCGGATGCCATCGACGAGGGCAGCGCTTAAAGCATGGAAACCACCTGGCTAGAAGACTTTGTAAGCCTGGCTGAAACGCGCAGTTTCAGCCGCTCGGCGCAGCTGCGCCATGTGACGCAACCCGCGTTCTCGCGCCGCATCCAGTCGCTCGAAGCCTGGGCCGGCTCCGACCTGGTCGACCGAAGCAGCTACCCCACGCGTCTGACCCCTGCCGGCGAAACGCTGCACGCGCAGGCCTTAGAGGTGTTGCAAGCGCTGCAAACCACCCGCGCCATGCTGCGCGGGCACGCCACCGCCGGGCACGACGTGATTGAATTTGCTGTGCCGCACACCCTGGCCTTTACATTTTTCCCTGCCTGGGTATCGGCCCTGCGGGGCAAATTTGGCCCCATCAAAAGCCGCTTGATTGCACTCAACGTGCATGACGCGGTGATGCGCCTGGTAGCAGGCAGCTGCGACCTGCTGATTGCTTACCATCACCCTTCACAGCCTTACCAGCTCGACTCAGACCGCTATGAAATGGTGAGTCTGGGCGAAGAGGTGGTAGCCCCCTACAGCAAGCCCGACGAACACGGCAACCCGCTGTTTGAGATGCCCGGCAAAGCCAACCGGCCGCTGCCCTACCTGGCCTACGCCCAAGGGGCTTACCTGGGGCAGATGGTGGAGCTGATCCTGAAGCACAGCAGCGCCCCAATTCACTTTGACCGGGTTTATGAAACCGACATGGCCGAAGGCCTAAAAGCCATGGCGCTCGAAGGCCACGGCGTGGCTTTTCTGCCGATGAGCGCGGTGCGCAAAGACCTGCGCGCCAAAAAACTCGTCAGCGCCGCGCCGCCCGAACTCAAAGACTTGAGCATCACCATGGAAGTGCGCGCCTACCGCGAGCGGCCTACGCACCCGCTCAAAACCTCACTTCGCAGTGCGCGTGGCGCACCCGACACTCCTAAACACAACGCCCATGCACTGTGGAACTTTTTGTTGGCACATGACGGCACGTTTTAATTCCGGCACGTTTTAATCCGTCTTTTTGCAACCCATGATCCACACCCTGACCCTCACCCGCCCAGACGACTGGCATCTGCATGTGCGTGACGGCAGCGCACTCGCCACCGTCGTGCCCCACACCGCCGCCCAATTTGGCCGTGCCATCATCATGCCCAATTTGCGCCCGCCGGTGACCACCACGGCGCAAGCGTTAGCCTACAAGGCACGCATTCAAGCCGCGGTGCCACAACCTGACAACGGTGGCATTGCGTTCGAGCCCTTGATGACGCTCTACCTCACTGACAAACTACCCGCAGATGAAATCTTGCGCGCGCGTGATGCTGGGATCGTCGCCGTCAAGCTCTACCCGGCCGGTGCCACCACCAACAGCGATGCCGGTGTGACCGAATTGCGCAAGACTTACAAGACGCTCGAAGCCATGCAGCGCCAGGGCATGCCGCTGCTGGTGCATGGCGAAGTGACCGCGCCCGAAATTGACCTGTTTGACCGCGAAGCGGTGTTCATCGACACCCAGCTGATGCCGCTGCGCCGCGATTTTCCCGAGCTGAAAATCGTTTTTGAACACATCACCACCCGTGAAGCGACCCAGTATGTGCAAGAGGCGGATCGCTTTCTTGCTGCCACCCTCACCCCCCACCACCTGCTGTTCAACCGCAACGCGCTGTTTACCGGCGGCATCCGCCCGCACTACTACTGCCTGCCGGTCTTGAAGCGCGAAGTCCACCGCCAGGCTTTGCTAACGGCAGCCACCAGCGGCAGCGCCAAATTCTTTTTGGGCACCGACAGCGCGCCGCACCCGGTGCATTTGAAGGAGCACGCCAGCGGTTGCGCCGGTTGCTACACCGCCGCTACGGCGATGGAACTCTACGCGCAGGCCTTTGATTCGGTCGGCAAGCTCGACCAGCTCGAAGCCTTTGCCAGCTTCAACGGCGCTGATTTTTATGGCTTGCCGCGCAACACCGGCACGCTCACCCTGAAGCGCGAGGTGTGGACCGTGCCGGAAAAGTTTGCCTTCGGCCAGGCTGAGCTCAAACCCCTGTGCGCCGGTGAGGCCTTACCCTGGCGCGTGGTGGGGCAATGAATTGAAGTCGTTAGCTGAATTGGGGTCAGACCCCAATTCGGGCTGTGGCGCGCGACGCACCCCACAACGCAGCACCGATTTGGGCTCTGACCCCAATTCAGCGGGGCGAGCCAATCGGGCCATTGGCAACGAACTCACCGCCATCCACTGGGATGCCGCTTGGCTGCAGCCTTGGCGTGACGTTGGTGAACCCGTAGCCCGGCAAGTCATCGCTGGTCAACCCCAGCCCACTGCGCTGAATACCGCAGCAAGCACCCTCTGGCCCGCTCCCAACGCAGCCCCGGTAAAGTTCGTTCCGCAAGCCGATCTGCCCCCCGGCATGGCCTACGAAAAATATATTTTTAAGAGCAAACAATGCCCAACCCGTGAGGGCTTGCACGATTTTTTTAATGGCCTGGCGTGGCTGCATTTTCCCCACACCAAAGCCCGCCTGAACCAACTGCACATGGCGCAAATCACGCGTACCGGCATCGCCCCGGTGCGTGGCCCGGCGCGTGATGCCCTGACTCTGTTTGACGAAAACGCCGCGCTCTTGCGCGCGCCGGATGCACTGTGGCAAGCCTTGTTAGCCAAAGACTGGGCACGCCTGTTTGGCGAGCTGCGACCCCTGTGGGCGCAAGCCCACCTGGTGCTGTTTGGCCACGCCCTGCTGGAAAAACTGGTTTACCCAAGAAAACCCATTACAGCCCATGTATTCAGAGCGCAACCAGCTACAGACTCCATAGCAGACATGGATGCCTGGCTGGCCACCCGCCTGAGCGCCGAATTGCTCGCCAGCAAACCCTTTGCCCACCTGCCGGTGCTGGGCGTGCCGGGTTGGTGGGCGGGCAATGATCTGCCCGGGTTTTATGACGATGCCAGCGTGTTCAGACGGTTGCTTCAGTGATGGAATGACAAATTGTGTACACTCCAGTACACAAAATAGGTATCAATAAAGGGCATCTCAATGGAAGCTACAAAGGTCGGTATTCGGGAGTTTCGCGCTGGCATGGCGGAATTCATTGCTGCCAGCACGCCTGTGGCATTGACACGTCACGGGCAAACCGTGGGTTATTTCATCCCAACCCAAGGCCAGGCTGAGGCTGACGTTGCGGCGCTGAAAAAGGCTAGTCACACCCTGGACAAGTTGCTTGCCGCCCGGAACACGGACGTTGAGTCGGTCGTTGAGTCGGTCGTTGCAGAATTTAAAACGGCACGCAAGCAGAAGGCAACTGCCAAGAGCAAAGATGCCAAGGCATTCATTGCATGAGCCACAAAGCCATCGTCCTGGATGCCAACATCCTGATCAGGGCGGTATTGGGCAGTCGGGTGCGCGAGCTCATTCTTGAGCATGCTGAAGTTGTTAAATTTTTTGCACCAGATGTGGCTTATTTGGATGCCAGAAAGTATTTGCCAGCGCTCTTGACAAAGCGTGGTGTCGATACCGTGCCCGCTTTGGTGGTGCTGGATGCACTTGAATCGATTGTGCAGCCCCTTGAGCTTGAACTCTATGCCGGGTTTCAACAACAAGCTTTACAGCGCATTGCCGTCCGTGATGCCGATGATTGGCCGGTGCTCGCCTGTGCCATGACGATTGGCTGCCCGATATGGACGCAAGATGCCGATTTTTTCGGCACAGGCATTGCCACTTGGACAACGGATCGGGTTGCCTTGTATTTGACAAATTAACGTGAAATAACGCCCACAGCCGACAAGAATGGCGTGTCGTAGGGTCGACTTCAGTCGGCCATGGCGGGCTGAAGCCCGCCCTACGCAGGCAACGCATGTTTCATGCTGCGGGGTGTCCTTGTTGAACATGGGCGTTAGATATCAAACTGAAATCTCCAATTCGCCCCAGCTCATGGGGAATTGATGCAGGCTTGACTTGAACTTGAACAATTCGCCACTACCATTCGCACCGTGTGGCGGCCGAGCCGCCTTTTTCAAAGTCAAAGGACATCATGAAACGCATTATTTTGTTTGTACTCACCAACGTGATGGTCGTCGCCGTGCTGGGCATTGTGGCCAGCCTGCTGGGCGTGAACCGTTACCTGACAGCCAATGGGTTGAACCTGGGCGCGCTGCTGGGCTTTGCACTGATCATGGGGTTTGGCGGTGCCATCATCTCGCTCTTGATCAGCAAGCCCATGGCCAAGTGGACATCAGGCGTGCGCATCATCAACCAGCCCGCCAACACCGACGAAGCCTGGATTGTGGAAACCGTGCGCAAGCTGTCCGAAAAAGCGGGCATTGGCATGCCCGAGGTGGGCATTTTTGAAGGTGCACCCAACGCTTTTGCCACCGGTGCGTTCAAAAACTCGGCCTTGGTGGCGGTGAGCACCGGTTTGCTGCAAGGCATGACGCATGAAGAAATTGAGGCCGTCATTGGCCATGAAATCGCCCACGTGGCCAACGGCGACATGGTCACCATGACGCTGATCCAGGGCGTGATGAACACCTTTGTGGTGTTTTTGAGCCGCGTGATCGGTTACGCCATCGACAGCTTTCTGCGCAAGGGCGACAGCGAAAACTCAGGCCCCGGCATAGGCTACATGATCACCACCTTTGTGCTCGACATCGTGCTCGGTTTTGCTGCGGCAATCGTGGTGGCCTGGTTCAGCCGCCACCGCGAGTTCCGCGCCGACGCCGGCTCGGCCCAGTTATTGGGTCGCAAGCAGCCCATGATCAACGCCCTGGCGCGCCTGGGTGGCATGCAGCCGGGTGAGCTACCCAAGAGCGTGGCGGCGTTTGGCATTGCCGGTGGCATTGGGCAACTGTTCTCAACCCACCCGCCGCTGGAAGAGCGCATTGCGGCCTTGCAAAACAGCCAAGGTTGATAGGAAATCAGTTCTGTGCGTCTCTAGCAATCGCGGTAGAGACACCCATTACTGAGCGCCCCCCCGCACAGATCCCAGCGTGCGCAATTCACGCACTGGGCTCCTACCTCGGGTGTTTGACGGCAAAACGCTGTTGCGGCCATGGATGAAGGATTCTTGGGGTGGGGAGCCAAGCAGCGGCCAGTTTGAGCATGCGTTCCCACGTCAGGTTGTACTTTTGGCTTCGTCGTCGCAACGACTTCATCCATATCTCGACCACGTGGTAACGAAATGCCC
>MNXW01000095.1 GCA_001871515.1 Comamonadaceae bacterium CG2_30_57_122 | reverse complement strand
TTGCTCAACTCAGTCACCAGCTTGATGCGCTGCGCCTCGCCACCGCTCAGCGTCGGCGACGGTTGACCCAAGGTGAGGTAACCCAGCCCCACGTCTTTCAAAAGTTGCAGCGGGTGGCTGATGTTGGGCATGGCGGCGAAAAATTCCACGGCTTCGTCCACTTCCATTTGCAGAATGTCGCCAATGTTTTTGCCGCGCCAGGTGACGGCTTGCGTCTCGGGGTTAAAGCGCGCGCCCTTGCAGGTTTCGCACAACACCTTCACGTCGGGCAAAAAACTCATGCCGATGGTGCGGATGCCCTGGCCTTCACAACTCGGGCAGCGGCCTTCGCCGGTGTTGAATGAAAAACGGTTGGCAGCATAGCCACGCGCCTTGGCCTCCAGCGTGTCGGCAAACAGCTTGCGAATGGTGTCCCAAAAGCCGATGTAGGTAGCGGGGCAAGAACGCGGGGTTTTGCCGATGGGGGTCTGGTCCACTTCCAGCACGCGGTCGACCGCTTCAAAACCTGCCACGCTGTCGCAGCCCGTCCAAGCGATTTGCTCACCTGCCGCCAACGCATCGCGGCCGGCCTTGGTACTGCGTTTTTGCACGGCGGTGTGCACATTAGCCAGCAGCACATCGCGCGCCAGGGTGGATTTACCTGACCCGGATACGCCGGTGATAGCCACCAGTTTTTGCAGTGGGATGGCGGCAGTAACCTGTTGCAGGTTGTGAAGTTTGGCACCGCTCACGGTGATCCAACGCTGGGTGCAGGGCTCTTCATGATTTGGGCCTGCGTCCAGTGTCTTGGCGACTTTCTTCTTTTTGGGCGCAGGAACGAAAACAAAATTGGAATCCACCCCCTGAACTTGGGGTGTTGCCAAATTCACTGCAGCTGCTGGCACAGGCGTTGTAGGGTCGGCTTCAGTTGACCATGGCTGACTGAAGTCAGCCCTACAGGAGCCCCGCCCAACTGACGCCGGCGCAGCGTGTCCGGCAAACGCGTCCACCACCCGCCTTGCTTGCAGCGGATGGCGCATGGCATGCAGCAGGTAGCGGCCGGTTTGCGAATCCGCTGCAGCGGAGATATCAGCCACCGAACCCTGCGCCACCAGCCGCCCGCCGCGTTTGCCAGCGCTCGGGCCAATGTCGATGAGGTGGTCGGCATGGCGCATGGTGTCTTCGTCATGCTCCACCACCACCAGCGTGTTGCCCTGGTCGCTGAGGTGCTTGAGGGCACCCAGCAGCATCTGGTTGTCACGCGCGTGCAGGCCAATGGTGGGCTCGTCGAGCACGTAGCACACGCCTTGCAAATTGCTGCCCAACTGCGCCGCCAGGCGAATGCGTTGCGCCTCGCCACCGCTGAGCGTGGGCGCGCCTCGATCGAGCGTCAGGTAGCCCAGGCCAACCTGTTCCAGAAATTGCAGCCGCCCCAAAATCTCGGGGATCAGGTCACGCGCAATCCCCGCCTCGCGCGCGCTCAAATGCCCCTGCAACTGCACGGCCTGCACCCACACGCGCAAGTCGGTCACAGACAGGCGCGCCAGGTCGGTGATGGCGGGGGCGTTCAAGGCTTTAGCGGGGAAATTGGGGTCAGAGCCCAATTCGGTGAATCGTCCAGGCTCTTGCGCAGGGCTTGAGCCCGAATTGGGATCTGACCCCAATTTGAGCCGCACCGCGCGCGCCATGGCATTTAACCGCGTGCCGTTGCAAGTGGGGCAAACGGCATCCACCAGGTCTTCCACATCGGCCTCGGCAAAGGTCTGCTCGCGCCCCTTTTGCTCGTCGTCACGCACCGAATCATCAAACACCTTGCGTTGCTCACGGGTCAACTTCACACCGGTTCCCACGCAGTCCGGGCACCAGCCGTGCTTGCTGTTGTAACTGAACAGCCGCGGGTCCAGCTCGGCATAACTGGTGTGGCACAGCGGGCAAGCACGCAGGGTGGAAAACGCATACCGGGTGCCCATGCCAGCAGTGGACGCACCGGCCTGCAGGGCCTGGCTCAAACCCTCCAACCCGGTGAGCACATGCACAACACCCTTGCCGTGCTGCAACGCAGTGGCCAGGGCAGCGCGCAACTGCGCCTCGTTTTCTGGCAACAAGTCCAGGCTGAACACCGGCAGCTCGATGGTGTGTTCTTTGAACCGGTCAAGGCGCGGAAAAGCGGTGGTGGGCAAAAACTCGCCATCCACCCGCAGGTGGGTGAAGCCGCGCGGACGCGCCCACTCGGCCAGCTCGGTGTAAACCCCCTTGCGGTTCATCACCAAGGGCGCGAGCAGGCCAATGTGCTGGCCGCGAAAGCGCTTCAGCAACTGCGCGGCAATCTGATCAGGCGTTTGCGGTGCCACCGGCGTGCCGTCATGAATGCAATGCTGCGTGCCGAGCTTGACAAACAGCAGGCGCAAAAAATGCCAGACCTCGGTGGTGGTGCCCACGGTGGACTTGCGCCCGCCCCGGCTCAAGCGCTGCTCAATCGCCACCGTGGGCGGAATGCCATACACCGCGTCCACCTCGGGCCGCCCTGCCGGTTGCACGATGCTGCGGGCGTAGGCGTTGAGGCTTTCCAGGTAGCGGCGCTGGCCTTCGTTGAACAAAATATCAAAAGCCAGCGTGGACTTGCCCGAACCCGACACGCCGGTGACCACGGTGAACTGGCCACGCGGAATGTTGACGCTTAAACTTTTCAGATTGTGCTCGCGGGCGTTGATGATTTGTATGCTGTTTTTGGCCTCTAGCCCTGATGAAACAAGCGTATGTAGCTCCTGATTTTGTAGGGTCGACTGACACTGGCTTGGTTGGCTTGGTAGGCTTGGTAGGCTTGGTAGGGTCGACTTCAGTCGACCTGGCCGACTGAAGTCGGCCCTACGATGGCCAGCATCAGCAACATCGACCCATTCGCTCACCCCAGAAAAATCTTGCACCGCATGCACCACGCCCATCTGCGCGGCGTAGTCGCGCAGCGCCAGTGCGGTGTGGCTGGTGGCGTGCAGCATCACGTCCTCAGGCCTGCCATAGGCCACCACCTGGCCGCCCGCGTCGCCACCTTCGGGGCCAAGGTCGATCAGCCAGTCGGCGGCACGGATCACGTCCAGGTTGTGCTCGATCACCAGCAGGCTGTGGCCCGCGTCTTGCAGCTTGCGCAGCGCACGCATGAGCTTGGCAATGTCGTCAAAGTGCAGCCCGGTGGTGGGCTCGTCGAACATGAACAACACGCCTTTGCGGGCCAGCGCCTGGCGGCTGGCGGCGCTGCTCTTGGCGGCATCGGCCAGGAAACCAGCCAATTTGAGGCGCTGCGCTTCGCCGCCGCTCAGGGTGGGCACCGGCTGACCGAGCTTCACGTAATCCAGACCCACGTCGATGATGGGTTGCAAGGCGCGGATCACGTCGCGGTCGTTTCTGAACAGATCGGCGGCTTCGCTGACGGTGAGGTTCAGGACATCGGCGACGTTGAGGTGGCGGGTGACAGTTTGGGCTGACAGGAGTGAAGCAGGAGCAGAGCCCGCTGCCGATGTGCTTTTTGCTGGCTCAGCAGATGCGGGGTCAGAGCGGGCAGAGGTTTCGCTTTGAACAGGCACCGCAGAAACGGGGTCAGAGCCCAATTCGGTGGAACTGCCCGATATTTGCGAACGTTTGTAGTCCGAATTGGGATCTGACCCCATTTCTGCTGTCAGTTCGCCAGCAGCGTCTAGCGGTGCGCGTGAGGTGTCTGACGTAGCGGAATAAAGGAGGAGGCTCGGGCTCCGCCCGGGCCGGGGGACATCCGCGGAGTCAGACACCCCACGCGTGCTGCGGGTCAACGCCACATCCACCATTTCTGCTGACAGTTCGCCAGCAGCGTCTAGCGGCGCGCGTGAGGTGTCTGACGTAGCGGAATAAAGGAGGAGGCTCGGGCTCCGCCCGGACCGGGGAACATCCGCGGAGTCAGACACCCCACGCGTGCTGCGGGTCAACGCCACATCCACACCAGCACCAGCACTAGCATCAGCCCCCATCCCTCCAACGCCACGCGAGCAGCTGCGCTCAATGGTGATCTCCAAAATCTCAGGCCGATAGCGTTTGCCGTCGCAATCCGGGCAGCGCAGGTAGACGTCGCTCAAAAACTGCATCTCCACATGCTCAAAACCGGATCCGCCACAGGTCGGGCAGCGGCCGTCGCCGTTGTTAAAGCTGAACTTGGTGGCGGTGTAGCCGCGCTGTTTGGCCAGCGGCGCATTGGCAAAAATCTCACGCAGGGTGTCCCACGCCCCGACATAGCTCACCGGGTTGGAGCGCGCGGTTTTGCCAATGGGCGACTGGTCGACAAACACCACGTCACTGAGCAGCTCCGCGCCCAACAGCTTGTCAAACGCGCCGGGCGCCTCAGAAGCCTTGCCAAAGTGGCGCAGCAGTGCAGGGCTTAGCGTGTCCTGAATCAAGGTGGACTTGCCCGACCCGCTGACACCGCTGATGACCACCAGCCGTTGCAACGGAATCTCGACGCTGATGTTTTTTAAATTGTGGTCGCGCGCACCTTCCAGAATCAGCCGGGGCGTGTTGGCGGCCACCAGGCGTTTGAAACCCATGCCAACCTGCTTGCGCCCGCCCAGGTACGCGCCGGTGAGCGTGTCGGCGTGGCACAAGTCAGCCGTTGACCCGTCAAACACAATTTGTCCGCCGCGCGCGCCCGGGCCAGGGCCCATGTCGATCATGCGGTCGGCGGCCAGCATCACCGCCGGGTCGTGCTCCACCACCACCAGGGTGTTGCCGGCGTCAACCAGGCGCTGCATGGCGGTGATGATGCGGTTCATGTCGCGCGGGTGCAAGCCAATGCTGGGTTCGTCCAGCACAAACAGCGTGTTCACCAACGAGGTGCCCAAAGCGGTGGTGAGGTTGATGCGCTGCACCTCACCGCCGCTTAAGGTGCGGCTTTGGCGGTCCAGTGTGAGGTAGCCAATGCCCACTTCGCACAGGTAGCGCAGGCGGGTGCTGATCTCGTCAAACAGCAGTTTCAGGGTTTGCTGCAGGGCATGGTCTGCCCCCTCAGCGGCATCGGGCTTGCTTAGGGGCGACTTCAGCCGAGCATGGTTGACTGAAGTCAGCCCTACGCCCTCAGTCGTCCTCAAAGGGCTCACTGTAGGTTCGACTTGCACCGCCCCTGGCTGACTGAAGTCAACCCCACCCAAATCCGCCGACATTGTCAACAGGTCTGCCTGCATCACCGCAAAAAACTGCCGCAGTTTGTCCAGCGGCAACAGCATCAAATCATGCAGGCACAGCCCAGGCAAGGCTTCGAGCTGCGCGCGTGACCACTTGACCCCTTGCGGCATGAAGCGTTTGGCAGGTGGCAGCACGGCATCGGCATCCGCCTTGCTTCCAATACGCCACAGCAGGCTTTCGGTTTTGAGCCGCGCA
>MNXW01000309.1 GCA_001871515.1 Comamonadaceae bacterium CG2_30_57_122 | reverse complement strand
TGGTGTATTCTGACCCTGAAGCTGCCAAGTACGTGTGGGGTGCTGGCTTTCATTGGTACGGTGAGGCGCATTTTGAACAAGTGCAACTCACCCACGATGCCTGGCCAGACAAGCAGTTGTTGTTCACCGAAGGTTGCCAGGAAGGCGGCCCGCACACGGGCTCGTGGAACTTAGGCGAGCGTTACGCCCACAACATCATCAACGACCTGAACCGCTGGACAGTGGGTTGGATCGACTGGAACCTGATGCTCGATGAAACCGGTGGACCAAACCATGTAGGCAACTTGTGTAGTGCGCCTATCTTGGCAAACACCGTCAATGACACGCTGATGCACCAAAGCTCGTACTACTACCTGGGGCATTTCAGCCGTTTCATCAAACCAGGTGCCCAACGTGTGCTCTGCGCCGCCAGCCGGCAAGACCTGGAGAGCACCGCGTTTGCCAACCCGGATGGCTCGGTGGCCGTGGTGGTGATGAACCGCACTGACCAAGCCATTGCCTTCGCACTAAAACTAGGAATTGAAACTGCGGCCACTGAGCTGCCGCCGCACTCTATCGCCACTTACCTTACAAACAGCGTTTAGGGCGATAGACAATTTAAGCTTTAGCCCAAAGTGATTACCAAATTCTGCAATTTGCCATCGCGCAGGTCACCCGCCATAGGCTCAGGCAACGAGTCACCCGTATGGGTTTGCGTTGTGCCTTCGGCATAGGTCAACTCGAATGCCACCGGCGCGACAGCATCTTGCCCAAAGGTGTTTTGCCGTTTGGGATTGTTGTAAACCACCCAAGTCTTGCCAAACAGTTTGAAGCCAAAGCTGTTTGCTGCAAAGCCGCCACTGGCCTGGCTGGTAAACAACCAATCGGCTAGTACCGGTTGTGGTTTAAAGCGCAGCTCGCCCGCCTCCACCAAAAACGGCGCAGCGCCCAGCCCCATGTGCAGCACCATGCTGATCCATTCCGCAGTGGCACCGCTCAAACGCGCAACAAAGCCCACCCCGTGCACCTTGGCATCCGGGAAGCGGCTGCTGGCAATGAAAGAGGAATTCTCCAGCGGAGAGCGGCCGTAAGTGCTTGGGTCAAGAAAGGCGACGAGTCCTTTTTGCAAGTCAGCAAAAAATTCGGCGTGCAGCCCGCTGCGCAGCGTCTCCAGCAGAAACTTGTAGTGCATGTGCAAAAAGATGGATTCGTTCTCCAGCCAGCCTGGCGCAAATATTTTGCTGCGTCCAATTTCAAAACTCATGTCATCCAGCGGCGCATTGACTCTGTACATACCCAGCTTGGTGTCATACAGCATAGAGGCACGAACCGCCTCGTAAAGCGCCTTGGCTTCGACCGCAGAGCCGACAGTGCGCAGCGCCTGAACGGTACCTTCCAGGAACGCGCTGACTGGTTTGTGGCGGAACTTGAGTGCGCGCACATGCACAACAGGTGTTTCGTCGTCGGCGCCACGCTCGGCCGGCTCAGGAGCCAAAATTTCATGCTCGGCAATTTCGTTGATGTAATAGCTCACTGGCAGGCCATGTGCGTCTCTGGCTTTGGCAAGACCACGGCTCAGGGTGGCATGAACTGCATCGAATAAAGCTGAAAGGACGTCGCTTGTGAGCCGCTCAGTGTCGCCTGCAATACCCAGCCGGGTTTGGTGCCTGAAAGACTCCCGGGTACTGGCGAGCTGGTCCCATGTTGGGTAGAAGCCATGCGGATCGGCGTTGTTCAAGATACGGGTGACAGAGCGAATCAGGTCTGCTACTTCTGCCGGAAATTCAATCGGCTGCGCGACATCGTAAGCTGCAAGTCCGTGGCGAGCAAAGGTGATAGCTCTTTGCAGCGCATACGCCTCGTGTGTGGACGACCCAAACAAGCCGGGCAAGCCGTTGAGCGCATCGCACCAACCAGGCTTTTCGGTTTCCATCTCCAGGGCAACTCCGAAGGGATCAAACAGCGTGGCTTTGACTGCCAGCAAACACACCAGCTTTTCAAACAAGGTGCTGCGATAAACAGCGCCGGTACCGTGCTGCGTGCGCATCAGCCTTGGATGCTCGGTGCGTTTGGCAATCAGCTTGGCTTTTTCGGCGTCTTGACCAACCGCATGCAATTGCCTGATCGAGCCATCAGTGCGCAACACGTATTTCTTTGCACGTGGCTGCACCACATGGTCGTTGTCATAAAAGGTGTATTGCCGTTGCCCAAAGAGCAGGGTAGGGGTCTGGTCGGGAAACAGGGACACAAAGCTGTCGAGCAAGTCGAGGTTGTAGAGCCAGTGATCCACCCAATACCCTTCACCATGGGTGGCGTCTTGAACCTTGTCGGCCAAGCCAATGATCGACTCAAACCAGGGTTGGGATATTTCTGGTGTGCCGTAGGCTTTGACCAGCGACTCCATCAGCGCGCCCGGGCTGAACGCGGTGCTCAGCTTGGCTTGCCATTTGGTGGTTTGTGCCAGGTGCCAGCGGCTGGCCAGTTGCTGCAATGCTTGTTGGGAGAGACAAAACTTCTCTGATTGAATGACAAGGGGGTTGTTGCCGTCGAGTTGGATAAGGTTGAAGAACGTTTCAATATTGCTGGCGCCTACACCGGCATAGGTGAAGTTTTCGGAGCGTCGGTTCTGGTTGACGTCGCGGAAATTGCCATTGCCTTGTGACCAGTAGCTTGGCGCGAGCTCAAACGCGTTGTAGTCGCGCTCCATGTCGCCGTGTTTGCGCGTGAAGGTATGAAACACCTGCGCACCGCTGGCACTGGGCACAACAACGGGTTGCCCACCGCGTAGCGTATTGTCCAAAAACGCCTGTCGTGTATAGGGGTCCAACGCTGGTGGCCCGGCCAGCAAGGCAAAGCGGTTACCGATGTCCCCAATGAGTTGCGCGTTGACCGCGCGCCGCTCAGCGCCGTAGCCAGGGCTGGCCGCTACATGCTCACGAAAAGAGCGCGCCGATTCCCACGCCGGAACCTGGCCGAAATAAGACTCCCACGACGAGACTTCACCGGGGTGCAAGGTCAAGGCGATCTGTGCAAACGCCGAGCCGGTCAGTGTGTCACGGCGCGACTCATAGGCATTGATGTCTGCGTTTGCCAAAAAGGCCAGCGGCGTGCGAAAACTGGTGTCGACACCGAACACCAGATCTGGATCGACGATCACAGGCACAGATTGACCCTGGTGCATGGTGAACGCGAAGAACCCTCCCTCAATCCATTGCACTTCGGGCTTGTCCGAGGGTTCGACCTTCAGCTTGAAAAAGGGCAGGTGTTCTGTGACGTGGCGGATTTCAGCAAACGCCTCCATGGTCCGCGACATCGATTTGAGGGGGGTGTCTTGCAGGCCAAATGGCACGATTTGCGGCAACCCATCCAGCACGTCGGCTTGGAGTGGGGTGGAGCCCATGTTTTCGATCGATACGCTACGAACCAGAGCGGGCAAGCTTTCTTGCGGCAGCGTGAAATAGACAACGCGTACACGCAAGCCCAGCGCTTGGTTGGTCTCCTCGATTTCAATCTCGTGAGGCCGAACGATCAACCGCTGCGTGCAATTCACGCCAGCGGTAACTAGAAACGGCTCGAACAGCGTGTGTTGGGTGTCCCTGAGCTGAATGAAGGTTCTAAAACCCAGCAGTGAAGTCAGCGCATAAGCCTTGTTGGCCGGATAAAACTCCAGCATGGCGCCGTTTTTGTCGCCCACGCCAAAGCTGGAAATGCATTGCCCCCGATTGGTATAAAAAACCCACAGGGGTTTGCCCGTGGTTCCGGCGATGCCGGGCAAAAAGCTGGAGAAAGGCCGGACGGCGTTGAACCCGTTAACGTGAAAGCCATCGGCTTGCAATGCATAATTTTTAGTCATATTTTGGTGTTGTCATGACAACAAATTTCGTCAGATGAATCCACTGTGAATTCAGGCAAATTTGGGCTTGCCTTCTTTGTCCCATAGTCCCCAGTGGGCACCCACATCACCTTCAGCCCCCACCTTCCAGGCTTCATCGAACGAGGTGAAATAGAACAGCTCCACGCCTTCAAGGCGCGCCCATTCCTGGGTCTCAATGAAGTTACGCATGGCGTTCTCGGGTGAGGGCACTGCCGCCGCCACCAACTGGCCTTGGCCGGGCCATCCGGTTTCGGTAATGATGACTCGTTTGTCGCCTGCAGCCTTGTGCACCAGCGTGTACAGTTGCTTGAGGTACGGCTGCGCATGGTTGATGTCCACACCCTCCCAGAACGGATAGCAGTTGGCTAACACCACGTCGCAGGCCTGTACCAAAGCCGGCCTGTCGAGGAACTCGTAGTAAGCATCAACGCAGCCCACCGCCACAGAGTCTGGCAACGCAGCGCGCACCCGCCGGATGTAGTCCAGCAGTTCTTCTTGTGGAAGATCGTTGCGCAACAACACCTCATTTCCGACGGCTGCGATATCAACCAGACCCTGTTGCGCCAGCTTCACCAAAGATGCGATTTCGCGTTCGTTGCGCTTGCGGTCTGGCCCAATCCACGCGCCGGCCATGGTTTTCAGCCCTTGGGCACGGGCCAGCACGGGAATCAGATCATGACCTTCGGTACACGAAAACGTCCGGAGCCACTGCGTGTGCGGGGCAATGATGGCAATGCGGCTGCGAATTTGTGCCTCTGACACCAGGTCACCAGCAGTTTGCCCTTCGGCATACGGGCTAAAGCACAAGCCGTGGACGCCAGCAGCACGGGTCTGAGAAAACAGTGCGGCAATTTGCTGTGCCGACATTCCCGCCAGGCGAGATGGCTGCGTATTCGACAGGTCTTGGTGAAGTCGGTGGAGATAAACCCGACCACCTGACCCCTGCGACGGCGCTGGGGTAGCTGGGTGCTTGCGCTGTTCCAGTTGGTTATGCACATCTGTGGCACGCTGCTCGTCGAGATCGTAGTTGCGCATGATCCACATCGCCAGTAGTGTGCCAAAGATGGGCACGCCAGAATAAAACAGGCGCAAGCCGTCAACAGCGCCTGCAGGCTGGGTTGCAGCGCCCGGGGTAAAGGCCACCACTGACATGATGGCGCCACTCAACAACCCCGCGATGGCGAAGCCAAACTTCACCATCCACCAGTAGATCGCACCAAAAATGCCTTCACGACGCTTGCCGGTAGCCAGTTCGTCCAGGTCGCAGACGTCAGCGGTCATCGACATCATCAGGGTGAACAAGCCGCCGATGCCAAATGAAAAGAACGGCAGCGCAAACATGAACATCCAGGGCTTGCCGGGGATCATCAAAAACCACAGCAGCACGTAGCCAATGATGGAGATGCCCTGGGACACCATGAACGCATCTCTCTTGCCCATCTTCTTAGACATCCACGCCACGGTGGGAATCACCGCGAAGGTGGTGACCAGTGCGCCCACGCTGCCAAACAGTGTGGGCCATATCCAGGCATCTGCCGTGCTTCCGTTGAACAGGTGGTAGACGACGATGAAGAAAGAAAACGCCGCCACCGTGTTGAAGGCATTGAAAATCAGGAAGGTGGCGTAACAAAGTTGGCGAAATGGCCGATAGCCAAAAGATTCTTTGAAGCCAGTCAAAATCTCGCGCATGCCGCCGCCAAAGTTGGCCCAGGTCAGGGGCACCAGATGGTCGTCGTCTTTGGTCGAGCGACTTGGCAAAAAGATTGCTGGCACCATGGCCAGCAGCATGCAGACCACGCCCACCCAAACGGAAAGCGTACGCGTGGCGGTGTCGGCGTTTTCAAACCACTTGGGGTCATACATCACCACCCAGAACCAGGGTGCGATCACCCAGGCCCACTGACCGATCCATTGCGCCACGGCCATGATGCTGGTGCGCTCGTGGAAGTCGTCGCTCATCTCGTAGCCCATCGCCACGTAAGGAATGCTAAACAGCGTAAGCCCGGCGTAGAACACGATGGACCAGCACAGGAAGTAGACAAAGTTGTAATTCAGGCCACTTTCACGATGGAGCTGCCACATTGCCACAAAGGAAATACCCATGACGATGGCACCGATGAACACGTACTGCTTGCGCCGACCCCAGGTGGAGCGCGTGTTGTCAGAGATAAAGCCCATGATCGGATCGGTCACCGAATCAAAGACGCGCGGCAGGAAGAACAGCACGCCCCACATCCAAGGCGGAAAGCCCAGGTTCTGCACCAGCACCACCATAAAGATGCCCAGAGCCGCCGGGAACATCTGGTTGGCCAACATGCCCAAACCGAAGGCAACCTTGTGACCAAATGGAACCTTATGGCCTGCTGATGTGTTGGCTGTGTTCATAAACTACTTTCTTACGTGGCGTAAAGCGATTGCATGACGCGTTTGGGTTGCCTATCGACCGTGAACAAACCCCAATGCTTTTCGGGCTCAAGCGGGTCTGGGGAGCCTTTCCAGGGTTCGTCAAAGGCCTCAAAGACGAAGACCATCAGCCCGGTTTGCGCCGACCAGGTCATCAAATCCTGGTAGTAAATGGCTTGCAATTCTTCGGACGAGTTTTCTGGCTGAATGCCACGGCCATTGGAGTGGGTGGCCCAACCGGCTTCGGTGATCACGATCGGTTTGTCGGGGTACAAACGTGCCACGCTTTCGACGTTGTCTTTGGTGTAGTCCAGTGCTTCGTGGATGTGCTTGTATTCCCATACCGGGTAAGTGTGTAGCGAGATGAAATCAACTTCTGCTACCAAATCGCGCAGCTTGTGTTGCCAAGGGACATAGTTCTCGCAAAACGTCACAGGCTGAGAGACATGCTGCTTGACATGACGCACATAGTCGATCATGTGGCTGACCGGCACGAAATGGTCAGTCCAATCCACAGTGGCTTCGTTGCCCACCGCCACAGAAAAAATGATGTGTGGATAACGCTTGGCCAAATCGATCAAACGTTCAATCTCCGCGGCATTGGCCAGTTTGCTTTTTTCAAGATGATCCTCACCGTAGCTGCCGCCCCAGGGACAGCCAAAATTGTTCATCTCTGGGCCAAGGTAAGCGCCCAGCATCACCTGAAAATCGAGTTGATCCTCGGCAATCACCTGTAAAACACGTTCTGCGTGCAAGGTGCAGTCGTA
>MNXW01000196.1 GCA_001871515.1 Comamonadaceae bacterium CG2_30_57_122 | reverse complement strand
ATTCCCTTTGGCCTGCAAGAATACCTTGAGTTGGTGGACACCATGGGCCACGCGGTGCACCCTAGGAGGCTGTCGGACTTTCGGTACATCGGCTGTAATCCGACCGCAGCGGTTCATTTTTTACCGTCTTTTTGGCCCATAGCTACGGCTATGAGCCAGCAAATCCGGCAAAAACTGCCCTCGCTGGGGTCGAATTTGGCTACGCCGCTCTTCGAGAACGCTTCGATGCCGAAAGTTCGACAGCCTCCTAGACACGGATGATTTGGAAAGGGAATGGCTTTAGTCAGAGGGCCAGCAAAAAATCCAGCACCACCTGCACCTGATCCGGTGCCACAAAAGTAGGCGCGTGTCCCACTCCGGCAAATTCCACCAAACGCGCTTTGGGGCCGCGCTGGGTCATGGCCTGCGCGGTCTGGCGCGACAACAAGTCTGAATCAGCACCGCGAATCAGCAGGGTTTGCGCCCTGATCTGGTCATAGGCCTGCCACAACAGTGCTTCACCCTGCGCGGCAGATTCGGCCGTCATGGCCTTGAAAGGCTCGGCCAGCGCCGGGTCATAGCGCAGCGTGAATCGGCCACTGCCATCGTTCAAGGGCTTGATTTGTGGCCGCGTCAAGTCCAACCACTGCGCCGGGGTGTGCGGGCCAAAGCTGCTGGCAATGGCCCACAGCGCATCGGCGGCTTGCTGTTCGGTGTCAAACACCGGTATCTTGCCAAGGTACTGGCCAATGCGCTGCAGCGCCTGCCATTCAATCACCGGCCCCACATCGTTGAGCACCAGTCGGTGCACCTTGGCAAACGCCGGTGCATCAGGAAATCCGGCCACCACCAGGCCAATCAGTCCGCCCATGCTGGTGCCGAGCCAGTCCAGCGTGACGGGGTTGATCTGCGCCAGCAGCAGCAGCATGTCGGCGGCGTAGTTGGGAATCTGGTAGCCCTGCGGCTCTTGCAGCCAGTCGCTTTGCCCCCGGCCCACCACGTCCGGACAAATTACCCGGATATCGCCCCCCGTGCGTTCGCACAGGGCGCGTGCCAGCGTGTCAAAGTCGCGCCCCTGGCGCGTCAGGCCATGCACACACAGCACTACATGGCCGCTGGCTGGGTTGCCCCACTGCCAGTAGGCCATGCGGTGGCTACCCAGGGCATCGGGACAGGTGATGAATTCAAGCGTCGGTTCAAGCATGGCTGTTTGGCAATCAAAAAAGGAGACAGGATAATGCGAAGGTGGCATGCGCCTGAGCATCCGTCAGGAACATGGCAACATCCTAATTCAAACTTGCAGCGACACTTGTCTCGGGTTTGTCGCAGGCCTCTTGCCATCGCAAATCGAATCAACATTTTTAAAAGGACTTTCATCATGCTCAAAGGTAAAACTGCACTCGTTACCGGATCCACCAGTGGCATTGGTCTTGGCATTGCCAAGGCGCTGGCCGCGCAAGGCGCCAACCTGGTCATGAATGGTTTTGGTGATGTGGAAGGCCCCAAGGCCGAAGTGGCTGCGCTGGGTGTAAAGGTGGCCTACCACGGGGCTGACATGAGCAAACCGGCCGAGATTGAAGCCATGATCGCTTACGCTGCCGAGCAATTTGGCCGCGTCGACATTTTGGTCAACAACGCCGGCATCCAGCATGTGGCGCGCATCGAGAATTTTCCGGTGGATCGGTGGGATGCCATCATTGCCATCAACATGAGCAGCGCTTTTCACGCCACCCGCGCCGCCCTGCCCGCCATGCAGGCGGCGGGCTGGGGCCGCATCATCAACGTGGCTTCGGTGCACGGCCTGGTGGCCTCGGCTGAAAAGTCAGCTTACGTCACAGCCAAGCATGGGGTCATCGGCCTGACCAAGGTGACCGCGCTGGAAAACGCCACCACCGGTGTCACCTGCAACGCCATCTGCCCCGGTTGGGTGCTGACCCCGCTGGTGCAAAAACAGGTGGATGCCAAGGCCGCTGGGCTGGGCATCAGCAACGACGAAGCCAAGAAGCAGTTGCTGGGTGAAAAAGAACCCTCGCTGCAGTTCACCACGCCCGAAGAACTGGGTGCGCTGGCGGTGTTTTTCTGCTCACCAGCAGGCAACAACGTGCGCGGCGTGGCCTGGAACATGGACGGTGGTTGGGTGGCACAGTAAAGCCTGTTTTTTATCCGCGCCCTGCAAACGGCATTTGTGTTGCCATCACGGTGTGAAACATCACATTCGCCTGTAACGGCAAGCTGGCCATGTAGACAATGGACTGCCCCACAATGTCCACATTCATCACCGGTTCGACAGCCACACTGCCATTGGCCTGCAAAATGCCCGCACGCATGCGTTGCGTCATATCGGTGGCTGCGTTGCCAATGTCAATCTGCCCCACGGCGATGTTGTACTTGCGGCCATCCAGCGACGCGGTTTTGGTCAACCCCGTGACCGCGTGTTTGGTGGCGGTGTAGGCTACCGAGTTGGGGCGCGGTGTGGTGGCTGAAATAGACCCGTTGTTGATGATGCGTCCACCCATGGGCGTTTGCACCTTCATGACCCGAAAGGCTTGGCGCAAGCACAAAAACATACCGGTCAAATTGACATCCACCACCGCTTGCCACTGCGCCAGCGTCAAATCTTCCAGTAGTACACCCGGTGGCGCACTGGTTCCTGCGTTGTTGAACAGCAAGTCGACACGCCCGAATTTTTGTACCACGGCCGCAAACAACGCCACCACCGAAGCTTCTTGCGTCACATCGGTGGGCACAGCCAACGCACGCGCTGGCGCTTCAGACAAGGCGATCACCTCCTGCAACGCCTGCAAGCGTCGTCCCGCCAACACCACCTGCCAGCCACTGGCCAGCAAGGCCAAAGCCGCTGCTTTGCCAATACCCGAGCCCGCGCCGGTGACCACGGCCACTTGCTTTTCTGCTGTCATGGTGTTCACCTTGGTGAGAGTTTCAGCTATCAGCTGCGACGACGTGGTTTGCGCGTCTTGTCCTTGGCTTTGGCGGGTGCTGCCGATTTAGCACCGCTGCTGCGCTTAGCCGTTCCCGCACGCGGCAGAGGTTCGGACAGCTTGCGGCTGCGACGGCTTGTTGTCGCACCACCCATGTCGTCATCCACCCGCTTGTGCACTGTGCCTTCACGCAATACTTCTCGGTCTTTAGTGGCTTGGTTGAACAGGCCAGTATTTTCAGCAAGAAGTCGAAAATCAATTCGCCGCCCATCCAAATCCACCCGACTTACCTGCACTTGCACGCGGGTACCCAACGCGTACCGCATACCGGTGCGTTCGCCGCGAAGTTCCTGGCGCGCCTCGTCAAAGCGGAAGTACTCACCGCCCAATTCGGTGATGTGTACCAAGCCCTCCACATACATGGCATCCAGCGTCACAAAAATGCCGAAGCTGGTCACGGCACTGACCACACCCGCGTATTCTTCACCCAGATGCTCGCGCATGTACTTGCATTTCAACCAGGCTTCAACATCCCGGCTGGCTTCGTCCGCACGACGTTCATTGGCGCTGCAATGCAGTCCAGCCGCTTGCCAGGCCTGCATGTCGACACTGAGTTTGCGTGGCTTTTGACCCGGATCGGCCACGCGTGCGGCCATGTTTTTCTCTAGCCGTTTGGACAATTTGGCATGCGCTTCACCCGGAGTTGGCAAAGTCGGCAACTGGTACTTGCCTTTGGCCAAAATCGCCTTGATGACGCGGTGCACCAGCAAATCGGGGTAGCGGCGGATCGGGCTGGTGAAATGGGTGTAGGCCTCAAATGCCAGACCAAAGTGGCCACTGTTGATCGGTGTGTAAATGGCCTGCTGCATGGAGCGCAGCAACATGGTCTGAATCTGCTGCGCGTCCGGGCGGTCTTTGGTGGCCTTGGCAATGGCCTGGAATTCAGCAGGGGATGGGTCGTCACTGATGCTCAAGCCCACGCCGGTTACTTTTAAGAAATTGCGCAGAATTTCTTTTTTCTCGGGTGTTGGGCCTTCGTGCACCCGGAACAAGCCGGCATGTTTGCTTTGTGCAATGAAATCTGCACTGCACACATTGGCAGCCAACATGGCCTCTTCAATCAGTTTGTGCGCGTCGTTGCGGGTACGCGGCACAATTTTTTCAATGTGGCCCGCCTCGTCGCACACAATCTGCGTTTCAACCGTCTCAAAATCCACCGCACCGCGGCGCTCACGGGATTTGAGCAAGGCACGGTACACATCGTGCAAATTCATCAAATCCGTGATGCGGTCTTTGCGTTTGGCCGCTTCAGGCCCACGTGTATTGGCCAAAATAGCAGCTACCTCGGTGTAAGTGAAGCGTGCATGGCTCCACATCACCGCCGGATAAAACTGGTAGGCACAGACTTCACCGTCTTCTGTCACCAGCATGTCGCACACCATGCACAGGCGCTCGACTTCCGGGTTCAGTGAACAGAGTCCATTGGAGAGTTTCTCTGGCAACATCGGTATGACGCGGCGCGGAAAATACACGCTGGTGGCGCGCTCGTAGGCATCGACATCAATGGCGGAACCATTCTCTACATAGTTGCTGACATCGGCAATGGCCACCAGCAAGCGCCAACCCGGCACGGCCGCCCGGCCTTTGCCAATTTTGGTCGGCTCACAGTAAACCGCGTCGTCAAAGTCCCGTGCATCTTCACCGTCAATGGTCACCAGGGGCACATCGGTCAGATCGACTCGTTGCTTTTTGTCTTGCGGACGAACCTTGTCCGGCAAGACCCTGGCCTGGGCCACACAGGCTTCAGAAAAGACATGCGGTACGTCGTATTTGCGCACCGCAATTTCAATTTCCATGCCGGGGTCATCCACCTCACCCAGCACCTCTTTGACACGGCCTACGGGTTGCCCAAATAGCGCGGGGGGCTCGGTCAGTTCAACCACCACCACCTGACCGGCTTTGGCCACACCCGTGGCCGCTTTTGGAATCATCACATCCTGACCATAACGTTTGTCCTCAGGAGCCACGATCCAGATACCACTCTCACACAACAAGCGGCCAATGATGGTCTGACTGCTGCGCTCCATGATCTCCACCACGTGGCCTTCGGGACGGCCTTTACGGTCGCTGCGGACTACACGCACCTTGACCCGGTCTTTGTGCAACACGGCACGCATTTCGTTGGGTGGCAGATAAATATCTGCGCCACCATCTTCGCGAATCACAAAGCCGTGACCATCACGATGCCCTTGAACGATGCCTTCAATTTCTTCCAGCAGTGCGCTGGTTTGCTTAATATTTTTGATAGAATACCTTTCTTTCCTGAAATGCCCAGGTGGCGGAATTGGTAGACGCACTAGTTTCAGGTACTAGCGAGTAACTTCGTGGGGGTTCGAGTCCCTTCCTGGGCACCAATATAAATGAATTCCGGTTCATTTTGTTTACAGAAACCGGATGTTGTTGAATTAAAAGCCGCTGCGCCTGCCGCGGCTTTTTTATTGCCCAATTGCGGCCTTGCTGCACATTCATTTGAGCCC
>MNXW01000303.1 GCA_001871515.1 Comamonadaceae bacterium CG2_30_57_122 | reverse complement strand
CGTTTCGGTGCATGTCTCTGGCTGAAATTACACGAACCAATGAACCTGACTGTTACGAACAGTAAAGGTGATATGGAGCGCTCGCCCCTCGCTGGTCTTGCCCAATGCATGAAACCGTGGCTCATCTTGGTTGTGAGCGCCGTCCTTCAGAGGCAGCAGGGGTGCATTGAAGAAAACCTGCTCCGCCTCGGCCATCGACACCCCATGCTTTTCATTCTTACGCGCGTTCCCATCGTTCCAATCAAAACCGGTGATTTTGTCCAAGCCAATCATGGTTAAATATTTTCATCATATACAGCACACACGGTCAACATTCATGTCCAAGGGCGGTAGATGTCAAAGCGTTGCGACCCATCTTGCGCCACTGGGAACACAGCGGCCGTACACCACATGGCTCAGCGCTGGTGCTGCTAAACGTCATTGCGCACAACCCGAATGCGGTGATCTAAGCGCTTGCCGCCTGAGCGCCGTAGGTAAAGGGTTTACCTAAAGGTTAACGTCCCCTTTATCACCTCCTTTTACCACCTCCCTTTACCCCCACCCTTTACCCATTTATAAAAGCTGCAGCACCAGCCCAGCACCAAAAATTTATGTACAACTGGCTTCTAGCCCTTGATTTATATGCGTGATGCGCTATGAAATTAGCATGGTATTTTCAGTTTTGAGATCAACACAATTTACGTCATTTATAGGCTATTTATTTAAGAGCTGTTAAAGCTTTTAGGGCAGGGGCTACAAGCCCATTTCTTGCCAATTAATTGGAATCTGACCCCAATTAAAAACCGAGCTCAAACTCGCGCAAGTCACGACGTGTCACTAACTCCGAATCATCAATTGCCGCACGCATCGCCTCGGTCAGCCCTTCGGCCTGCTTCTCATCAAAACCAGCTCTTGCAGCTTGCGAACAAACTTGCGAGTGTCAAAAGTGATGGTTGTCATGCAAAAAAGCTCAACATTGCGGCAAGCTTGGCTTTTTACAGCGTGCCGAATAACAAGCTAGGAACTATTAGTCTGCACTTGCTTGGATTATTTGCTATTGATTAAAGAGCAGCCTATGCTTGACTGGCAAGCGCTAGAGCCGGATTTCTATCAATTAATTCAGCACTTTGGTCAGCGCTGCAAAGACACCTACGGCGGCAAAAATAGCAGTGATCGTCCAGCGTTGCGACTCAGCTATGGCTTTGATTAGTTCAGTCTTTAATTCGGCCAAATCTTTTTTTGTTGCTAGAGCATCCGCATGAATGGCATAGCGCTTGTCAATCGCCTGATTGAGCTCTTCAGCAAACGCTGCCGCATCAGCATCATCAGCGCCAAGCTTGCGAAAAGTCCTAAAAACAACGGCATCAATGCTCATGGGAATCTCCAAACATGAACTTGAGTCTATCACTCAAACAATCCCCTCACGGCCTCACGCAACCAGACGTGCCCGCAAGGTGAGCCCAAGCCGCACAGACTTTCGCATGTGGTCACTGGTCACCTGGATTGCTACTGATTACAGAGCTTCTTGCGCTTATTTGAAAAAGGCCAGAGACTGATTTTTTGGTAAATAATTGGAGTCTGACCCCAATTAACTCACAGCCAACAAGAATGGCGTGTCGTAGGGCCGACTTCAGTCGGCCATGGCGGGTTGAAACCCGCCCTACGCAGGGCACGCATGTTTCATGCTTTGGGGTGTCCTTGTTGAACAAGCCCTTAGTTAAGAGCTATCAGCGCTTTTAGGGAAAGGGCTAGCAGCCTGTCGGACTTTCGGTACGTCGGCTGCAATCCGACCGCAGCAGTTTATTTTTACCGTCTTTTTGGCCTACAGCTACGGTTATGAGCCTGCAAATCTGGCAAAAACAGTCCTCTCAGGGGGCGATTTGCAGCCATTTTGCCCGTTCGCTCGTTGTCCTTAGCTACGGCTATGAACGCCTCTCGGCTAGCCAAACTGCCTCGCAACTCACCCCGCCATGCATTCATGCCCTAATGGATTGTTTGGGTTTTACCTTGTAATTGATATTAAAAAACCCCGCCGGGTTGCCCAGGCGGGGTTTTGGCATCTAAGCTGAACTGGCCTAAGCCAGCGTGGGCTTAGAAGTTGTGTTGCAGACCAAGTGCGTAAAGAGTGGTTTCGTTGTTAAGCGCACCAGCCTTCGTTTGCTCATAGTAAGAAACACCCGCGTACATGAAGGTGCGCTTGGACAAGCTGTATTTAGCACCAACGGCGTAGCCTTCACGGTCGATCTTGCCCGTGGCCCCAGCGACAGTAGCAGACTGGGTGCCATTGTCACCTGCATTGGCGTAGCTGGCGGTCAAGACCAAAGCCGAAGACACCGGCACGTCTACACCAATCTGGTATTCGCTGCTGTCTGCATTGTTCACGCCACGGATGTTTGCGGCGTGGCCATAGCTGCCCTTGAGGACGGCCATGCCCAGGTTGTACTTGACACCCACAAAAGCGTATTGACGGTCTTCTGAGTTGGCAACAGCGCAAGCAGGTGTTGCGTTGGGTTTAGCAGCCGCAGTCTCACAGCTTTCCACTTGGTAGTAAGCACCAACTGCCAGGGGACCCCCGGCGTAGCTCACGCTGAAAGCGTAGGCAGCATCGGCATCCGTGCCTGCGGCGTTGTTTTCACCCAAGGCGTATTGCGCGCGTGCGCTAAAGCCGCTCATCTTCGGCGTAGTGTAGGAAATGCCGTTGTTCAAACGCAAGGTAGCAACATTGCCAAGACCAAGGGCACCTGCGCCGCCGTTGTCTTGAACACGACCAATCTGGTTCAGCGGTGCCAAGGCAGCAGAATCCAGCATACCCTGGAAATCACCCGAAACGATGTGCGCCACGGTGCGCACGCGACCGACTTGCACGTCACCGAAACCACCCGAAACACCCACCCAGGCTTGGCGACCAAACAGCAGGCCACCTTGAGCCGAAGCGCCGGTATCCCCGCTGAAGCCACTTTCCAGGATGAAGTTGGCCTTCAAGCCGCCACCCAGGTCTTCAGAACCCTTCATGCCCCAGCGGCTACCGCCACCACCACCCGATTGAATAAGGGTCTGGCTCGGTTTGCCTTTGACATCAGAGATAACTGCCAAGTTGTCCACCTTGCCGTACAAGGTCACGGAAGATTGCGCCATGGCGGCACCAGAGGCGGCCAGCACGGCCAACGCGATTAGCGATTTTTTCATTTCAAATTTCTCCAAGGTTAAACGAAGTGCTCTGTAACAGAAGTGCCCCAGAGCCCCGGGTAAACCCCCTTGTTCAGGAAGTCATTGCACATTAGAGCAGACTCAACTGCTTTTGCCAGCAAATGTCTGGTTTAAGTTGCCTGCTTCTGGTGCGTGCGTGGTAGGCGCGCAACATTTTGATACAGAATAGACGGGTTTGGTGCATTTTGACGGTCTGAACGACCGTCCACAAAAAAAGCCCCACGCAACAGGCGTTGCGTGGGGCTTTTTTGTTTGATCGTCAGTGACTGGCTTGAGCCAGTGTCAGATCAGAAACGGTGTTGAATACCAACAACAGCTGCGGTGGTGTCCACGGCTCGCTGGTTGGAGACGGATTGGTAACCTCCATACATGAACGTGCGCTTGGACAAGGTGTAGGTGGCACCCACAGCAAAACCTTCGCGTTTTTGTTCAAAACCACCGCCGCTAATGTCGTCGTCAGACCTGGCGTAGCTGGCAGACAACAAAATATTGTCTGCCACAGGAACATCGACAGCCACTTGGTATTCGGTTGCGTCCAGACCAGCGGTATTGCCCACGTTCTTGACATTACCATAGGAGAATTTGGCGATGGCCGGGCCGAAGTCATAAGAACCCGCAACCAGCAGGTATTTCAACGATGGGTTAGGGGTGGCATAGGGGTTTTCCACCTGGTAAGCCAACTGCACGGCCACAGGACCACCTGCATAGGACAGACTGGCCGCTGAGACGGCTTTTTGGTTAACAGATTTTTCGGCAAGTGAATGGCTTACCGCACCGGTAAAACCACTAATTTCCGGGGTGGTGTAGCGAAAGCCATTGGCAGGGCGGTCGATATAACTGCCACTTTTCCAGGTGGCGTATAAAACTGACAGGGCATTGGCGTTGAACACACCGTCAGACGCGCCAATGACGTCGTCATAAGCAGTCCAGACCTTGCCGATCTGGAACTCGCCAAAGTTGCCAGCCAGGCCAACATAAGACTGACGGTCAAACGTTTGCGTGCCGGTAACCTGCGGGTTTAACGCTTGTGTATTTGCACCAGCGGCACCGGTATCCAGCGCAAAACCTTGCTCCAACTTGAAGATGGCTTTCAGGCCACCACCCAAATCTTCAGAGCCTTTGATGCCCCAACGAGAGGTGTTGATACCACCGGAGTTGATCACGTTCTGTTTAGTCGTGCCATCGTCAAGACGACCAACATAGGTATCCACAAGACCATACAGGGTAACGCCAGACTCGGCGAAAGTAGCGCCCGAAGCAGCAAGCACGGCCAAAGCCACTAGACTTTTCTTCATAAAAAAACTCCTGGTTAAAAAAAGACAAAACAAAACAACCCCGACATAACGGAGTATGAACTGGCGAATGAATCATTCACGATCAAGATTTAAACATGGGGCGGGTCATAAACAAGCCTACATACAATTTATACAGATTTAATAATGGCATAACTGCCCGTTTTTGTTGTTCAAGTGCAACAGACTGCAACAGATTGCCACACCTATCGACCAAAACTACAGGTCATCATGGAATGCGTGTCGGAGGTACTTTCTTTTTTATAATCAATAGGTTGCAATGCACCAAACAAGCTTGTTTTTTGCACCATTTAAGGGAAAACCCGTGCTATCAAGTTGTACATGGTGATGCAAAATACACAAAAAGAAACGACCGTTCTTTTTCTATCTTTTTCGCTTGTTTTTTAACTTTAAATACCTTTCCAATCATGACCCTTCAACTTCAGACTACTTTTAAAAATCATGCACTGCGTAGTGTTTGTTTGGCCAGCGCCCTGTGCTGCGCCAGCCTGGCGCAAGCCCAAGGCGCGACCAGCAGCCTCACGCTGTACGGCCTGGTTGATGTGGGTGTCACATCGGTGTCAGGGCTAAAAAACGGCAATGTCACCCAAGTCGCCAGCGGTATCAAGGAGGGCTCTCGTTGGGGGCTAAAAGGCAACGAGGATTTGGGGGGGGGCTACAGAGCTATTTTTACGCTCGAAAATCGTTTTGAAGCGGACACTGGTGCGGTCAGCAGTCGTCCCATCACGGGGAGTCAATTGTCAGATCGCTTCTCGAACGCGGCATTGCTTGGTTTGCCGCCTGATGTATTGTTGGGTTTGCCAGCGGGCACCGTTCAAGGTACTGTCAATCGCATTGATGCTGCTTTGGCCAACGAATTTGGTGTCAACGTGGGTGCCACCGGTGGTCGGTTGTTTGACCGTCAGGCTTACATTGGTTTAATTACCCCTTTTGGTGCATTCCTTGCTGGTCGCCAATACACACCTGGCTACGAAACTTTTGCCACGTATGACATCACCAACACGCAGTTTGGCTTGTCAGCCGGGCATATTGTTGCGTTCCCAACCGTGTTTGAAATCCGCACACCCAATTCGGTGGCTTATCGAATTGTCAAAAATGGTATTTCTGGCGCGCTCATGTATGCGCCGGGTGAAACGGCTGGTGGCAACAGCAAAGGGCGTCTGCTGGGCGTGAATGGAAATTACAAAACTGGCAACTTTTCAGTTGGTCTGGGTTACAACACCAAAAACAATGAGCTTGGTCAAAAATCTTTGACTTCCACCGTGTTGGGTGCGTCAGTGGATTTGGGTGCTGACAAAGTGAGCGTCATGGTCGTTGACATCAATGATGACCATCCCAATGGTTTGTCGGTTATCTCCGGGTTGATTGCACCCGCGGGTTCACCTGCACCCGTGGTTGCGTTTGGTAGTCTGGTTCAGTCCAAGTTTATTAACGCCTTCATTCAGGATGGCATGCTTTACCATATTGGCTATAAGCACACATCTGGGGTGCACACCACTTCGGTGGCTTACAGCACTTATAACGACAAGCGGCCTTCGGATGCAGATGTGGCTTCGTATGGTGTGGCTTACAGCTATGCATTGTCCAAACGCACAGACATCAGTGCGGCGGTAGTTCATGTGGACAACAAAGACCGTGGTCAAGTGGCTGTTGGGGGCAACGGTTATCTTGGCGGTGTGACCAAGTCTGCCGGTACTAATTCGAACAGCTTCGCCTTGGGTATCAGCCACCGCTTCTGATCCGGTTGATGCAATGGCCGTGGCAGCTTGAGCTTGCCACGGCGTTGTAAAACTTAGGGCTTGTTCATGAATAAGCTGTACATTTGGCCGCCGGATTTGGGATGCAACGACGCAGTGCGCCCAAAGTTAGCGAGTCAGATGTGCATGTTATTTGTGAACAAGCCCTTATTAGCAAGCGCTGGTTTAAAGACTTGATAAGCCTTGAAACGGATGGGCTCAATCGTCTTTACGAGGCGGTCGGTCTAGCTTGTAGACAGCATTAAGACAGCGTCATCTGGTCTTTTGCAAATTCAATTGCGCCTGCATATTTTGCAAATCACTTCAGTCAGCATTTTTCAGTCGGTTGTTATTGCTTGAGCCAGCGTGTAGTCAGCACCCACGACGATCCTCGAAAAATAAGAGTGGTGCGCATCAGAACCCACTGGCCAGTTGGCAAGAAAATTCTTCTGCCACAGCCCGCAGTCGTAGTCAATTTGCAAACTGTCGATTAACACGCCATCAAGCTCAACGCCATAAAGTCTTGAATGAGGTGAGGCATGTACGCTGATGCGGGTCAGTAGCCCGCTGGGTTGATCACGAAAGTTCGGCATGCCAGCGGCACCATTGTTGACCACGAACCCGCAGCGGCCTGCTGACAATTTAAAACGCCTAAGCACTGGCAGACAGGTGTGTGAACTGGCAAAAATATCAACCCGTGACCGAGCGAACAGACTGGAAATCTTGACTTGATTTTCCGGCTCGCCCATTGTGGCTGCGTCAAACATCCAGCCGGCCAGTGATTCGGCGTCGCCATGCACCACGCCGATGGTCTTGCTGCCAACGGTGTAGCGTCTAAACAGCGGCAATGCAGCCAGTTTTGCAAGGATGTCCGGGTGGCAACGTGCCGTGGCTTTCAGCCGGGCATGGATGCGATTGGAGCGTTCCACCGTCGCTTCGTCCACAGTGACCGGATAGCTGCAACCGCAGCCGGCGTCGTTGTCCGGTGCATTCAATTCAAATTCAACATTGCCCACCATCGCATCATGTTGCAGAACAAATTGATTGACGCGCTGAAAATCTTTGTCGTCGGTGTTGAACCAGTTGAAATCGCCATTAAAGACCAGGGTGACAGGTGCGACCTCTGCGGCAACCATGGTTTTGATCTGATCAAGCGCCTGGGGATTTCCATACAGTCCGCCGACCACATAAAGGGTTTCGGCCGAGTCCACGGGACAGTTCGCCAGTGCCTCTGCACCGTACCTGTAGGCAACAGGACAGGTTCTGCCGGCAAGTTCAGTCATGTCAAACAGCTTTGCGTATGGTTGTTGTCGGTAGCTTGGCTTTGCCGTGAGACTGGTTTGATCCGCGGAACTTCGTTGCGTTTGTAGAGGGCATCCAGGCAACTTTCGTCTACGGCTGCAATCGGCAGGTCAAAAGCGATGCAACCCTGCTTCATGCCAATGACGCGATCGGCCAGCAGGGGCAGCAATTCAGGGTTGTGCACGACGGAAATCAGAGTGGCACCAGCGCTGGCCTGCACCAGCAATTGGCAGACTTCACGGGCAGCGACTGGATCCAGCGCTGCGGTGGGTTCGTCGGCCAGAATAAGGCGCGGGCGCTGCATCAACAAGCGCGCGAGTGCCACCTTTTGACGTTCGCCACCCGACAGTGCGTCAGTGCGTGTTTCGGCTTGCTTCATGAGGCCGACTGATGCGAGGGCGGCTTCTGCGGCCTTGACCTCGATTGGCGGATAACAACGTGTCAAGCCACGCCAGCCCCGTGTGCGGCCGAGGCAGCCGATCAACACGTTCTCCAGCACGGTCAGGCGCTCAACAGGGTGCAAATTTTGCATGATTTGGCCCACTTCGCAGCGGAAAGCGCGCATGTCATGCGCCGAGAGCGGCAAGTCAAATGACCGGTTTAGAACCACAAGCTGTCCGGCTACCGGGCGTACAAAGCCGCTGAGCAGGCGCAGCAGCGTGGATTTTCCCGCGCCGTTGTGTCCAATAACCGCCACCCGTTCGCCCAGGCCTATCTCAAGGTGCTTGACCCGCAAGCACATCGGTCCACCAGTGGGACACAAGACAGCATCCAGCAAGATGGCAGCGGGGCGTGTCATGAGAGCGCCTTGCGGATGCGTCGACTCAGCGCGTCGAAGCTAGAGACAAGAAGCACGATCACGATCAGCACGGTCGACAGGCGTCCCCATTGAAACAGCGATGTTGCTTCGGTAATGAGCAGACCCAGTCCACCCG
>MNXW01000015.1 GCA_001871515.1 Comamonadaceae bacterium CG2_30_57_122 | reverse complement strand
TGCTTACGGGAAAGACGTATCGCTATTTTTTGCATCTACAGGAAACCACCATGCTCGACCAAGACCTGAAATCACAACTCGCCGGCTACTTGCAGCGCGTCACGCAACCGTTCGAGATGGTGGCCAGCCTCAACGACTCTGACACCGCCCGCCAGATGCTGGAACTGCTGCAGACCATTCAAAGCCTGCGCAGCGACATGATCACGCTCAAAACCGACGGCAACGATGCCCGCAAACCGTCTTTCAGCCTGCAGCGTGCGGGTGCCAGCAACAGCTTGCGTTTTGCCGGCCTGCCGCTGGGCCACGAATTTACCTCGCTGGTGCTGGCCCTGCTGTGGACCGGTGGCCACCCACCCAAGGTCGAGGCCGATGTGATCGAGAGCATTCGCGCTCTGGACGGGAACTTCAACTTTGACGTCTACATGTCGCTCACCTGCCACAACTGCCCAGATGTGGTTCAGGCGCTGAGCCTGATGGCCATCTTCAACCCCAAGATCAAAACGGTGGTGATTGAGGGCGGCGCGTTTCAGGAAGAAGTCGCGCAGCGCGAGATCATGGCCGTGCCCATGGTGTTCCTCAATGGTCAGATGTTCAATTCTGGCCGCATGACACTCGAAGAAATCATCGCCAGGCTCGACACCGGTTCTGCTGCGCGTGACGCCGAGAAGCTCAATGCCCAAGCCCCGTATGACGTGCTGATCGTCGGCGGTGGCCCGGCGGGTGCCGCCGCCGCTGTGTATGCCGCGCGCAAAGGCATCCGCACCGGCATTGCCGCCGAGCGCTTTGGCGGCCAGGTGAATGACACCTTGGCGATTGAAAACTTTGTTTCGGTGATGGAAACCGACGGCCCCAAATTTGCCGCCGCGCTGGAGTCGCATGTGAAGTCTTACGACGTCAACATCATGAACGGCCAGCGTGCCGACAAGCTGATTCCGGCTACCACCCCCAGCGGTCTGATTGAAATCCAGCTGGCCAATGGCGGCTCTTTGAAGAGCAAAACCGTCATTCTGAGCACTGGCGCGCGCTGGCGCAATGTGAACGTGCCCGGCGAACAAGCCTACAAAAACAAGGGCGTAGCCTACTGCCCGCATTGCGACGGCCCGCTGTTCAAGGGCAAGCGCGTGGGCGTCATCGGCGGCGGCAACTCCGGCGTGGAAGCGGCGATTGACCTGGCCGGCATCGTCGAACACGTGACGCTGATCGAGTTCGACACCAAGCTGCGCGCCGACGCGGTGCTGGTCAGCAAGCTGCAAAGTCTGCCCAACGTGACGATTCACCTGAACGCGCAAACCACCGAGATCACCGGCGACGGCCACAAGATGCATGGACTGAGCTTCAAAGACCGGGCCAGCGGCGAGCTGCACCACCTCGACATGGCCGGTGTGTTTGTGCAAATTGGCCTGATACCCAACACCGAATGGCTCAAAGGCACGCTGGAGCTGAGCAACCGTGGCGAAATTGTGGTGGATGCCCGTGGCCAGACCTCCTTGCCGGGCGTGTTTGCAGCGGGTGATGCCACCACCGTGCCGTTTAAGCAAATCATCATCGCCACCGGTGATGGGGCCAAAGCAGCGCTGGGCGCTTTTGACCACTTGATGCGCATGCCGGCAGTGGCATAAAAAGTCTCAGGCGGCTTTGATGCGGGTTTGCAAGGGCAAGCCGCCTGTGCCCGGCACCTATGGTTGGGTCTTGAGCCAGTCAGGCTTTTGGCGTGGGCACTGATTCGGACTCTTCGTAAGTGGGGTCAGGCCTGAGCGCATCGCCCGACCAGCGCAGCGCTTTGGCGCTGATGGGCGGCCCAATGGTCTCCAGCACTGCCACGGCGGCCAACACCACCGAGCTGACCACGGCGCCCTGCAATTGAAACAAGGTCAGCGTGGTGTCGGCCAACCCAATAGCCAGGCCTGCCATGGGAATCAGCAGCAGGCCGGTGGTGGCTGCCTGCCGTCTGGGTGTGCCCATCAGACTGGCGGTGAGCCCCACCCCCAGCCACTTCGCCAATGATCGGCCAAACACCAGCACCAGGGCGGCCGGCGCGTATTGAACCATCTCGGCCACATGCAGGTTGGCCCCGGCATAGACAAACAGGGCAATGAAAAACAGCTCGAAGGCAGGGCCAAACTCAAGATTGGCGATCAGTTCGGTGCGTTCAATGCTGCGCACCACAATGCCCAGCACCAGCGGTGCAAACAAGGTCGACAGCTTGAGCGTCATGGCCGCGCCCAGCGTGAAAGCCACCGCGCCCACCACCAGAGCCAGGTGGTACTGGTGCGCCGCTTTGGTCTTGCGCGCGGCCAGGTGCAGGGCCGCGCCCATGCCTGCGCCGAGCAGCACCGAGCCGAGCAATTGGTACAGCGGCCCGCCCAAAATGGTCGCCAGCGGTGCCTGCGCCTCGTTGTACAAGAGCGGCAGCAGGGCACTGAAGATCAGGAACGCCAGCACATTGTTGAGCGCCACCAGGCTCTTGGCGCGCTCGGTCACCGGGCCGCTGGCACCCAGCTCATTGGCCACGTGAATCAACACGGCTGGCGACGAAGACACGGCAATGGCCGCAATCACGGCGGCTGCCAGCCCGTGCACACCCATCAGGTCCATGCCAAAAAAGACCACGACGAAGGTCAGGCTGCTTTCCACCAGTGAAATAACGATCAGATGCCGGTCTTGAAGCAGTTGCTTGATGTCAAGCGACAAGCCCAGGCGGTACAAAATCAGGCCCAGTGCCACGTCGACGATGATGCGTGAGTTGGCCAGAGCGGCGTAGTCCACCAGCCCCAGCACATTGGGCCCGGCCAGCAGACCAACCAACATGAAGCCGGTGATGCTGGGCAGCCACGGCCAGCGGTGCGTCACGTAGCCGCCCAAGGCGCCACAAAACAGCAAAAAACCAAAGAAAAACAAGGCGTTCGAGGCGAGTGGCCAAACAGGTAGAAAACTCATGGGTAGATCAAGAGAGAAAGGGCACAGAGAAGGTTCAAGCACATTGGGAAAATGTAGCGCAACCGGCGCTTGCCCGAAAACCGGCGCATGGGCGCTTGCAGGCAGAAGTCGCGCTTGGATTATTTTTAAAGCCTTTTACGCTGATTGCGGTGCGCCACGCGCGGAAAATGACGCTTTTCAGAAAGAGGGTTTCATGGAACCATTTGTTGCGACCGAATTGCGCTTTCATTTTTGCCATGACGGGATGTCGCTGTGACGCTGATGCTGCTGGCTGCCTTCGGCAAGAGCTTTCTGTTTGTCCTGGCAACGATTCTGCCCATTCTTAATCCGGCTGCCACGGCACCTATTTTTTTGGGGTTGACCGAGAACGCTTCTGCCGGGACACGCGTGCTGCTGGCGCGGCGCATTGCCCGCAACATGTTTGCGCTGATGGTCGGCTCCATGCTGGTGGGCTCCTACGTGCTGGAATTTTTTGGCATTTCACTACCGATCGTGCGCATTGGGGGCGGCCTGATTGTGGCCGCTGCGGCCTGGCGCCTGTTGAATGCCACACAGTCCACAGTGGACAGCCGAGCCGAGCTGGCCGAGGCCTTTACGCCGGAGCAGGCACGCAAGCAGGCTTTTTACCCGCTTACCTTCCCGATCAGCTGTGGGCCGGGCTCAATTGCCGCGGCCATCACGGTAGGCGTGGCCTTGAGCGACGGAAACCTCACCCTGTCGCTGGTGCGGATGGCCGGTGGCGTGCTGGCACTGTTCACGATTGGCATCATCTTGTACCTGGTTTTTCGCTACGCCCAGCGCCTGCTGCAGCCATTGGGTGAAGCGGGTACGGTGATTTTTCTGCGGCTGTCCGCCTTCATTTTGTTATGCCTTGGCGTGCAGATCATGTGGGACGGGCTGAGCGAATTGCTCAGAGGTCTGCTGATGTCGGCAACGGTTTAATCATTTTGTGCCGGCCATGAATTCCATTGACCCCAATCCGTCGCAAGAGCCGAAAGAGCCGCTAGAGCCGCAGGCCCACGCACGAACCGAGAGCGACTTCGTCATCGACGCGCTTACGCTGGGCAAAAACAAGCGGGTTCGCAAGCTGCTAGGACGCATGCATCCGGCCAAAATCGCGGCCTTGCTCGAACTGCTTGTCGCCGGGCAACGCACGGCGCTGTGGCAGCAGGTGGATGCCACGCTCGAAGGCCGGATCCTGCCGCATCTCAATTTCAATTTGAGCCGACAACTTGCAGGTGAGTCCGGTGACGATTTACCTTCAGAGCAGGCCGCGCCGGGCCAAAGCGGTGGTGTCCATCCGCAAAAAGTCAATCACCTGACTGCGGTTCGCGAAGCGCTTGGGCAGGGCAAGCTCAAGCGCCTGGGCAAGATACTGCAACGCATGCACCCGGCCAAGGTGGCGGGCATGCTGGAGGGGCTGCCACCGCTTGAGCGCGCCCGGGTGTGGAGCATGGTGGACACGGAGCGCACCGGCAAAGTGCTGACCTACCTGCACGATGAAATCCGCACCGCCTTGGCACAAGAGCTGGACCCGGACGACTTGATTGCGTCGATTGAGACACTGGAACTTGACGACCTGGTGGATTTGATTCAAACCCTGCCGCCCGCCCTGGGCAGCCAGCTGATGCAAGCCACCAACGGCGGCCGACGCCAGCAGCTGGAGTCGATGCTGTCTTACCCGCAGGACAGCGCCGGTGGCTTGATGAACATGGATGCCATTGAGGTGCGCGCCAGCGTCAAGGTCAGCACCGTGCTGCGTTACCTGCGTTTGCGCGAAACCCTGCCGCCCCAGACCGACATGCTGATGGTGCTTGATCGCAAAGGCTATTACCAGGGCGTGCTGCGCCTGAGTGCGCTGGTGACCGCTGATCTGGATTTGCGCGTGGCGGATGTCATGCAGACCGATGTTGAGGCCATTGCTGTGGAGACACCAGACACCGAAGTCGCCCGAATTTTTCAGGACCAGGACCTGGTGTCAGCGCCGGTGGTGGATGCGCAGGGCCGGCTCATCGGCCGCATCACGGTCGATGACGTGGTGGACCTGATCCGCGATGAGTCGGATCGCACGCTGATGCAAATGGCCGGTCTGGATGACGAGGCCGACATGTTTGCGCCGCTGCTGGTGAGTTCGCGCCGGCGCGCGGTCTGGCTGGGCATCAACCTGGTTACAGCATTTCTCGCGGCCTGGGTGATCGGCCAGTTTCAGGCCACGCTCACGCAACTGGTGGCGCTGGCTGTGCTGATGCCGATTGTGGCGAGCATGGGCGGCATTGCCGGCAGCCAAACGCTGACCCTGGTGATTCGCGGGCTGGCGCTGGGGCAGGTGCAAAAAGGCAATATCCGTGTCCTGCTGAACCGCGAGGTGGGCATTTCCATCCTGAACGGGGTGCTGTGGGCGGTGGTGATTGCACTGCTGGCCGTGGCCTGGTTTGGCGACTGGGGCATTGGCGGTGTGCTGGGCGTGGCCATTCTCATCAACCTGCTGTGCGCGGCGGTGGCCGGGCTGGCCATTCCCTTGGTGCTGCACCGCCTGGGCATCGACCCGGCGCTGGCCGGCAGCGTG
>MNXW01000272.1 GCA_001871515.1 Comamonadaceae bacterium CG2_30_57_122 | reverse complement strand
TTGGGCCGCCCTGCATGGCGCTGTGCATCTCGTCGCCAGTGCGATCCAGAAAGCCGGTGTTGATGAACGCCACGCGCGCCGGGGCGGCGGCAATGCAGGCTTTCAGATTGACGCTGGTGCGGCGCTCTTCGTCCATGATGCCGAGTTTGACGGTGGCCTCAGGCAAGCCCAGCATCTGCTCAACGCGGCCAAACAGTTCGTTGGCAAAAGCGACTTCTGCCGGGCCGTGCATCTTGGGCTTGACGATGTAAACCGAGCCCTTGCGCGAGTTGCGGATCGCGTCTTTCTTGTTGCGTGCCAGGTCGTGCATGGCTATTGCTGTGGTGACCACTGCGTCCATGATGCCCTCGGGAATCTCACGCACCACACCGGCCTTGTCGGTGTAGAGAATGGCCGGGTTGGTCATCAGGTGGCCGACATTGCGCACAAACATCAGCGCGCGGCCGTGCAGGCGCACCGGTTTCTTGCCATCAGGGGCGGTGTAAATGCGGTCGGCGTTGAGGCCGCGTTTGAGCGTCTTGCCGCCTTTCTCAAAAGTTTCGGTCAGGTTGCCATTCAAGATGCCCAGCCAGTTGCTGTAAGCCAGCACCTTGTCGTCGGCATCCACCGCGGCAATGGAGTCTTCCAGGTCCAGGATGGTTGAAAGCGCCGCTTCCAGCACCAGGTCGGCCACACCGGCCGGGTCTTTGGCTCCAATGACGGTGGCGCGGTTGATGATCAGGTCCAGGTGCAGGCCGTTGTGTTCGAACAGCACGCTGCTTGGCGCCTTGGCCTCACCCTGGAAACCGACGAATTGTTTGGCGTCCGCCAGGCTGGTGGTGCTGCCGTCGGCCAGCTTGACCGCCAGTTTGCCGCCCTTGACGCGGTACTCAACTGAATCGATGTGCGAACCCTTGCGCAGCGGCGCGCAGCGGTCAAGCACATGGCGCGCGTAAGCGATCACCTTGGCGCCGCGTTTGGGGTTGTAGCCGCCTTTTTTGCCGACTTTTTCACAGCCTTTGTCTTCGCTGATGACATCGGTGCCGTACAGCGCGTCGTACAAGCTGCCCCAGCGTGCGTTGGCGGCGTTGAGGGCGTAGCGGGCGTTCAAAATAGGCACCACCAGCTGCGGGCCGGCTTGCACGGCCAATTCAGCATCGACATTTTTGGTGCTGATCTTGGCTTTTTTGGGCGGCTCGACCAGGTAGCCGATGCCCTCCAGAAACGCACGGTAGTTGGCCATGTCGGAAGGCTTGGACGAATCACCTGCGGTGATCGGGCCGGGGTTGGCCTTGTGCCAGGCATCCAGCTCAGACTGCAGGCGGTCGCGTTCGGCTAGCAGGGCAATATTTTTCGGGGCCAGGTCAGCCACCAGGTTGCCAAAACCTTGCCAGAAAGCGTTGGCGCTGACGCCCGTGCCGGGCAGCACCTCGGTGTCGATGAATTGGCTCAGGTTGGCGGCCACTTGCAGGCCATTTTTGGTGATGCGTTCAGTCATGATGAGGTAGGACAGAGTTAAAAAAATGAAAAATCAGTTGGGGAAAAAATCAAGCACCGCACGCAGGTCGTGGCCGGTGCGGTGCGGCTGCGTGCCGAGTTCTTCAAACGGCAACTGGTAGCGGTTGACCCACAGCGTCTGGTAGCCGTACCAGGTGGCACCCAGTGCGTCCCAGGCGTTGGAGCTGACGAACACAATTTGCGACGCGGGCAAGCCGGTGGCTTGCTCACCCAGCGCATAAGCGTCGGGGTGGGTTTTGTATTTGCGGATCGGGTCGACGCTGATCACCTGGTCGAGCAGGCCGTCAAAACCGGCCGAGTGCACCGCGGCGTGCAGCATGGCGGCATCACCGTTGCTCAGAATGCCGATCGGCACGCCTTGGTTTTTGAGTTGTTGCAACACGCCCAGGTTTTCCGGGAAGGCGTCCAGGTGCTGGTACTGCGTCAGCAACAGCTCGATCTGTGGTTCAAAATCTATAAGAAATTGGTCTGTAGCCCTTGTATTATCTGTGCAAGCAGTTATCTTTTTAATAGCATAAATCAGTGCCGCACGGGTCAATTCACCAAACGGCTGGTAGTGCGCGCCGTGGTTGCTGGTGGTCACCAGCCGGGTGTATTCGATTTGTTTGTCGCGCCAGACCAGGCTGAGCGCCTGGCCCTGGCCGGGGAAGAGCTGCTCCGCCAGCTCGGCCACGCTGTACACGTCAAACAGCGTGCCATAGGCATCAAACAGCACGGCACACGGGCGTTGCGCGGCACAGGCTTGGATGGGTGAACTCGACGGAGTCAGTTTGGTGTTTTCCATTTTTCAATTCTAAGGAAGCTTGCTGACATCAGGCTTGGCCTCAGTGGGTTACTGCTTTAACTTGAATGCAGGTAATTCAAGGCCAAGGCTCAAGGCCAAGGCGAAAAACTCAATGCCCAAAGCGCTGGACGGGTCGGGTTTTGTGGAAGGTCAGGGGCGCGCCTTGAGCCGCATCATGCAGCGCCTGGAGCGACAGTTTGGCCACGCCTGGTTTCATTTTGCCCACCACGTGCATCTCGCACGGTTTGCAGTCAAAGCGCAGTGTCAATTTCTCTTTGCCATTGATCAGCTGCAAGGGTTCGGCCTTGACTTGGCCCTGTACGCCGGTGACCCCCTTGGCCTGCTTCGGGCACAGGCTGAGGGAAAAACGCACGCAGTGCTTGGTGATCATCAGGCTGACCTCGCCCGGTTCTTCGATGGCCTCGTAAGCGGGGGCAATCACTTTCACGCCGTGTTTGGCGTAAAAGCTGCGCGCGGCGGCGTTGAACACGTTGGCCAAATAGCTCAGGCTGTCGTCAGGGTAGGGTGCTGGCGGCTCTACTGGCGCGGCACGGGGTAGTCGGGTGAAAGCGGCCGAACGCACCGTTTGCAACGCATCCACCGCCTCACGGCGCAGGGTGTTGAGCAGGGAGCTGGGCACAAATATTGAATCAAATTGGCCTGTAGCCCAGGTGATGTCTGTGCTAGCAGCTATGAATTCAGTAGTGCCAAGACGGCTGATCTGATGCCGGATTTGGCTCAGCGCAGCGTCGGCATCGTGTGCGGTTTGGCGCTTATCCGCAGGAAAAGGCTGTTGCACCGTGGTTTGATGGCCGTCTTCGTCGGTCAGGGTGAGGTGCACTGCATCGGTGGTCAATTGCAGCGTGGCCCAGAGTTTGATGCGCCGGTCGCTGCTCTTTTTGTCCAGCACGTGCAGCCAGTCGACATCGCGGTTGCGGTTGACCTCCACCCCTTTGCGCAGGTCTTTCAGCGTGGTCAGCGCGTCTTTGGGGAACACGCGCCACATCCCTTTTTTAACGCTGATGGCTTCGGCCCGGTTGATGGCCAGGCCGACCAACTCCTTTTGCAGGTCGTAATAGCACAGGCCGTCGCCGTTGTGCAGCACCGTGCCGTGGTCGCTCAAGTCCAGATCGACCCAGTTGGAGCCGACCTGCAGCACAAAACCGATCGGCAAGCCCGGGTTTTTGGGCGAATCGAACGCGCCGATGCTGTCCTGGCGGCCATTGACAAAATAATCGGTGAATTCGCGGTTGAAGTTCTGGTTGGGCTCAGGCGTGAAGGTGAACGTAGTCTGGCCGCTGCTGGCGCGCGCCAAGGGGTTGGCACTGTGCGCGCGCTCGTCAATCAGCGCGTCGAGCAGGGTGCGGTAATGCGCGGTGATGTTTTTCACGTAGGCCATGTCCTTGTAGCGGCCTTCGATCTTGAAGCTGCGCACACCGGACGCGACCAGCGCGGCGATGTTGGCGCTCTGGTTGTTGTCTTTCATGCTCAAGACGTGTTTGTCGTGCGCGACAAAGCGGCCTGCTGAATCGACCACCTGGTAGGGCAGGCGGCAAGCCTGGCTGCATTCGCCCCGGTTGGCACTGCGCCCGGTGTGCGCGGCACTGATATAGCACTGGCCGCTGTAAGCCACGCACAGCGCGCCGTGGACAAAAAATTCGATGGTGCTGCGGGCCGGGTCGGTGGCGGCGCGGATGGCGGCAATTTGCGCCAGCGTGAGCTCACGCGCCAGCACCAGCTGGTTCAGCCCCACGTCCTGCAAAAAACGTGCTTTCTCGGGGCTGCGAATGTCGCACTGGGTGCTGGCGTGCAGCTGAATCGGTGGCAGGTCAAGTTCCAGCAAGCCCATGTCCTGGATGATGAGTGCGTCCACCCCCGCGTCGTACAACTGCCAGGCCAGTTTGCGTGCGCTCTCCAGCTCGTCGTCACGCAAGATGGTGTTCAGGGTTACAAAAATGCGGCTGTTAAAGCGGTGCGCATGCTGCACCAGGCGGGCAATGTCTTGCACGGTGTTGTCGGCGCTGGAGCGTGCGCCAAAGCCCGGCCCGCCGATGTAAACCGCATCGGCCCCGTGGTTGACGGCTTCGATGCCAATGGCAGCATCACGCGCCGGGGCTAACAGTTCAAGTTGGTGAGGGAGAAGTGACATAAGACGGGATTATCACAGTCAGCCTTGGCTGGCTCTGCAGCACAAGGCAAATGCCCCAGCTGCGCAAGCCGATTGGTTTTGCACATTAGATGCTCAAAGCTCACGGACTGCTGGCGTCGATCTGGCAATCGATGCACCAGCGATGCCCTTTGGATTAACGTGAAACAACGCCCACAGCCGACAAGAATGGCGTGTCGTAGGGCCGACTTCAGTCGGCCATGGCGGGTTGAAACCCGCCCTACGCAGGGCACGCATGTTTCATGCTTTGGGGTGTCCTTGTTGAACATGGACGTTAGCTTGTGGATAGTTCATAGAGATGTCACACAAGAGAACTCTAATAAGTATATTTATGGGATGAGCATCATGCGACTGAAAAAAACGGAAAAAGCCCACCAGGAATTGCAGAGTCGCCAGCGACGGCTGGGACACAGCGAGCGCACGCTGCTGATTTTGGCCGATGGTCAAAAAAACCTCAGTGATATTGCACCGTATCTTAAGCACGATGCACGCCCGCTGGCTGAGGGTCTGATCCGTGACGGTTATCTGACCGACATCAGCCGTAACCATGTAGCCAACACGCCATCGAACGTAAAGCCTAGCGCCACCATTGCATCTGCTGCATTGGCATCATCCACAGACGTCTCCAAACCGCTCAGCACGCAGACGTCTGAGGCCTTGCAGACAGTGAATACCGACAATTTTGATGGCAAGCGGTCGCTGGCCACTACCCGGATGTTTTTGTTTGACCTTTGCGAGCGCATGTTTTCCCGTGGCGTGCCCGGGCAGGCGCAGGCGTTTCGAGAAGCTTTGCGCAATGCCAAAGACCGCGAGTCGATGTTGGCAGTTTCGCGCGAGATGATGCTGGCCATAGAGCAGGTTGCCGGTCCCGAGCGTGCTGACTCCATTAGCCAGCGCATTGCCATGCTGCTGCCGGTGCAGCCATAGGCCGCCAGCTGGCAACGCTGGGTAAACTCGCGTGCATGAAAGCAACCCGGTTTGATGCACTCGATGCCCTGCGCGGACTGGCCATGGTCTGGATGACCCTGTTTCACTTCAGTTTTGACCTGAACCAGCTTGGCTGGATGGCGCAAGACTTTTACCGTGACCCGTTCTGGACTTGGCAGCGGGTGGCCATCGTCAGCCTGTTTTTGTTCTGCGCCGGGTTTGGCCAGGCGGTGGCCAGCGCGCAAGGGCAAAGCTGGCAGCGCTTCTGGAAACGCTGGGCGCAGGTGGCAGGCTGTGCGATGCTGGTCACTGCTGGTTCCTGGCTGATGTTTCCCAACAGTTTCATTTACTTTGGCATCTTGCACGGCATGGCGTTGATGCTGATTGTGCTGCGCCTCACCGCCCACTGGGGGCGCTGGCTGTGGCTACTGGGTGCGCTGGCCATTGCTTCTAAATTTATAGCTGCTCACGCTTTATCCATATGGGCTAGCGGCCAATTTGTTGATATATTGAACTCGCCGGTGTTGAATTGGCTGGGCTGGATCACCAAGAAACCCATCACCGAAGACTACGCACCACTGTTCCCCTGGCTGGGCGTGATGTGGTGGGGCGCGGCTGCGGGGGGCTGGCTGCTGAACCCCGCCAACCGGACACCTGGTGGCCGAGTGGGCTTGATTTTGAGCCGATCGCTACCCAAAACCGGGCACGGCTTGGCCGTGTTGGGGCGCTGGAGCCTGAGCTATTACATGCTGCACCAGCCGGTGTTGATCGGCGTGCTGACCGGACTGGCCTGGCTCAGGGCTTTGTAGGGTTGACTTCAGTCGACCAGGCAGCCGCAAGTCTGCCCTACATGGGTATCACGTGCAGGGGTATCACGTGTGGCTTTCGCGGTTGACAACGCATGAATCTGGGGAGAACACTTCAAGCAGCCGATCCAAGCCACCGCTGTTGATGCGCACCTTGGCCTGCTCTCGCACCGTGGGTTTGGCGTGGTAGGCCACTGACAGGCCGGCTGCACCCATCATTGGCAAATCGTTGGCACCGTCGCCCATGGCAATGCACTGCGCGGGTTCAATGCCCAGCAGGCTGGCCACATCAAGCAAGGTGCGACGTTTTTCAGCCCCATCGCAAATGTCGCCCCAGGCTTGGTCCAACAGACGCCCAGTGAGTTCGCCGCAGTTTGGGCCGCTGCGTACTTCGAGCAGGTTGGAGCGGGCAAAGTCAATGCCCAGACGCTCCTTGATGCGGTCGGTAAAAAAGGTGAAGCCACCCGACACCAGCAACACCTTGAGCCCTGCCTTTTTGCAGGCGCTCACCAGTTCGGCTGCACCTGGGTTGAGCTGCAGACGCTGGGTGTAGATCAACTCCATGTCGGCAATGGTCACGCCCTTGAGCAAGGCCACGCGTTGGCGCAAGCTGGTTTTGTAATCAGCAATTTCGCCGCGCATGGCCGCTTCGGTGATGGCAGCCACCTCGGCCTTTTTGCCCACCGCATCGGCAATCTCGTCCACACACTCGATGTTGATCAGGGTGGAGTCCATGTCAAAGGCGATGAGTTTGAAGTCGGACAAGCGCAGCGGCAGGGTGATGCCAGCGGTTTGCAGGCCGGGGGCGAGTTCGGTGATGGTCATGATTTTGGTATGGTTTTGATATGGTTTTGATAGTGGCTTGCGCTTATTTAATAAGGGCTAGAGGCTAATTTTCTATAAATTGTTGTGTGGTGCAGGTGTCAGGATCAAGCCCCCATCCCAACCTTCCCCCAAAGGCGGGAAGGGGTAGCAACCGGGTTCAGCCACCTGGTTGCCGGGAGTTTGCCTTACCCCTTCCCCCTCTGGGGGAAGGTAGGGATGGGGGCTGGATATTCGGCACGGGTGTTTCACGTCAAGTTGGCAGAGCCACCGGGTGTGCCTGCAGGCTGGAGATCAGTTGCGCCAAGGTGTCGCTGTTGATTTTGGTTTGAAAATGAATTTGCACACCCTTGTCACGCAGCTCCGGCAAGGCCTGCAGCGCTTTGAAAAACTGTTTGGCACTCTCAATCTTCTGTTTTTCCTTGGCTGGAATGTCGCCCAGGTTGTCGTAACCCTTGGTTTCCACCACAAGATACAAGGCTTGCGCGCTGCCGCCTTGCGCAATGGCGTAACCAAAGTCAGGGTTGTAATTGCCGGCCGGGGTGGGGATGTTGATTTTGGGCAGCTTGGCAAACACGGTGATCTGGGTCTGGTTGGATTCATCCACGGTGCGGCGCTCAATCTGGCTGTCTACCGGCATGAACGCATCGGTGAACAAGGACCTGGCCTGAACCTCAGCGTTGATGATGGCGTGGGTTTCTGCCCCACACAGCGACACGGCAATACTGTCGAGCAAGTGACCATCTTTGTCCGTCAATGAGGTTTTAACGCGTACTTCGCGCAGTTCATACGTGACCTTGTTCACCAGCAACTCATACACGCAGCCCAGCATCAGGTCGCGCAGGGCGGTGAGTGCCCGGTTTTCGTTGTGGCGAATCTGGTCAAACTTGTCGGCGGGCATGCGGCTCAAGATGTGGCTCACCGTATGCATGCTCAGCTTGGTCAGGTTCGCCAGTTCCCGCACAAATTCAGACAAGGTGTAGACCGACTGTGACAACACGTCATAGCTGCTTTGGGTGCTTTTGGCCATGTGCAGGCGCTCCACCGACTCGGTGCGCGTCACGCTGATGCTCATGGGGCGCACCTCAAAATCGGTAGCTATGCGCTCTAACACCTTTTGTGTCAGCGCCACAGCATCCAGCTCGTAGCGCAACACGGCGTCCCGGTTCAGGTTTTGCCAGAGTTCCTTGAACTTTTGGTAATTGCCCGCGTGGATGCGAATGCTGGGTTTGGGCTGCTCACCCTTGCGTTTGACTTTGCCATAGCCTTGGTAATACGCCTCCAAGTACCCAAACATGGCGCTGGCGTTCGCCGCACTCAGGCCGGGCACTTGCTTCAAGGCCGCCTCAATCCCAAGCCGTTGCTGCATGTACACCGTGGCGTCGGGCTGCAAGGCCAGCGTGCCGGTGGTCATGTCAATCGTGCCCGCGCCGCATTGCGCCAGGGCCTGAAACAGCGCCACGGTCACAAACGGGTTGATGCTGATGCCGCTGATGGCCAGTGACTCCTGGTTGATGACGCGTGCCACACGCTGCACACTGTGGGCGGCCATCTCGGCTTGAATGGATTCAACAAAATCGCCCTCACTGGCGGGCACCACCACCACCAACTCGTTGACCTCGTCAAAGGCCGGGTCGTCAGACTGCACACGCTCCAGCTGCTGGTTGACCGCCAGACGCAAGCCACGGCCAATTTGCTGCAGCTTGGTGATTTTGGAGTTGCTCGGCGCCAGCTTGCACAGGGTAAAAATGTTGGGGTTATCCCAGCCCTCTTGCAGCGCCCACATCGAGAAGATGAAGCGCAAGTCAGTGTCAAAACTCAGCAGCCTTTCTTTCTCTTGCAAGATGAGTTTGATGGCTTCTTCTTCACCCTTTTCGCTGTGTGAACGGGCAAAGTAGCCCTTGTGAACCCGGCCAATATCCGCCGCGCTGCGCTCAAGGTAGGCCCGGTAGCCCACATCCAGCTCAGGCCGCGCCAGCATTTGCTGCAGTTGGGCGCGGTAATGGCGCTCAAACGCGACTCTGATGACGGCGGGCTTATCTCCATCGGGCAGGTACTTGGCCACAGCATCAATAAAAAACAGGCTCAAGCTCTTGATGCCGCGCTTGAATAGCGCTTCTTCCCGCTCAAAATGGTTGGCAATGCTGCGCTCAATGATCAGCGCCTGGGTTTGTTCGGCCAACATGCCGTAAGACGTGGGCTCGCCCAAGGGCAGGGCAAACCCATTGGTGAACAAGACCTCTTTGCCGGTCACGCTCTCCACCACATGGCCGTCCAGAAAGCCGATGGCGGTTTTTTCACCCAGGTTGTCTTTGGCTTGCAGCGCCACCGTGGCGTTTTTACCCCCAATGGTCTGGAAACTCACCTGCGCGGAGCGCTCTTTGGCCGTGCCGCTCACGCTGGTGAAACACAACACCTGCGCCATGTCGGCCCCCGCGCCCACCGTGTCCACAGTGATGCCCTTGACCAGCCGCTGGCGAAACGCCTCCAGGCTGTCGAGCGTGTAGACCAGGTTTTTGTACTTCAGGGCGTCTGTGTCACCCTTGAAGGTGGCGCCAAACCGAATGGTGAGCAGCGGGTTGAATTTGCCCAAATACTCCTGCGTTTGTTTGCCCTCAAAGCGGTGCGGCTCGTCAATGATCAGCACCGGGCGAATCACCGCCAGCGCCTCCATGAAACTCTTGGCGTGGCCAAACAAATTGGCTTCCACCCCGCGTTTGTGAATCACCTTGCTGTCGCCCGCAAACGACTGATAAGTGGCCACCATCACCGAAATGCCTGCGTTGGCGGCGTGAATAAAGCCTTGCACCGTGCGCGCTGAGTAGTTGTAGACGTTGATTTTTTGGCCGTTGTACTGTTTGCCAAAAAACTCTGCGGTGGACTGCAGGCTTTTGAGCGTGCCCTGGCGAATCGCGTTACTTGGCACCAGCACGATGAACTTGGACAGTTTTTTGTCCTTGTGCAGGCGGTGAATGGTCTCAATAAAAGTAAATGTTTTGCCGGTGCCGGTTTCCATCAGCACGTCCAGGCTCAGGGCGGGCGTGGCCGTGACGGGCACCTGCACATCCCCTGCGCGAACACCGTTGCGTTTTCGAATTTCGGTGAGGTTGGCGCGCAAGGCTGGCGCGGCTTCATAAGGCACCAGGGTCGGGTTGCTGTGTACGTTGACGGGCGCCACGAACCGCACATCGTTGAACACATCGGCCAGTGCCTGCACCGCCGCCGTCTGGTGGGCGAGGGTGGTGTATTGAAATTGGGCCGTCATTTGCCAATCCTTTTGGGCACATGGGTGCGGTTGAGCTGATCTATGGCACTCATGCCTACCAGCGAATGCATTTGGGGGGCGCCATACCGTCCAGCCTTGGCATAAAGCCCAACGGCAGCGGTAGCCGCTATCCACTTTTTGGCCGATAGAAAGAAGTTGTTGCGTCCGGCTTCGTTTTTAATTCCCTTGAATTCGGGGGAATTAAAACTCGGGTTGTTGAGCTGCTCCCAGACCCCAAGGAAGAGCAAGGTGTCTTTATTTTTGAGCCATTGCTCAATCAGCGCGGAGCCACCGTCAAAGTTTCTCACCATATCGGTGAGCGAGATGTAATCCTGCTCGTGACGTGTGGAGATCGTCACCGGGTTGCTTTGTACGGTAATGATGCGGTTTTTCATTGTTGGTTACCCGCGCAGCCGCAGCTTGTCGTCTGAAAACCCCAGCGTCTCGGCCATGGTTTTGATGCCCAGCATGAAGTTGTCATCCTCAATCCACGGGGCATACACCGTGAGGTAGGTCACGGTGGTGCCTTGGCCGTGCAGGGTGCGCAAGGTGTCGGTCAGTTCAACCAAAGGCAGGGCTTTGACGATGAGTGCCACATCACCCGCCAGGTACAGGTGTTGGTCTATGACCGTGCGCAGCGGGGTGGTTAGCGGCAGGCTTTCCGAGAGCAGCAGGTTGTACAAAACGCGGGGCAGTTGGGTGGGCTGGGGTGAGGTGATGGCGGCCTGCAGCGCCAGCACGTCGGCTTGGGTGGCTTGTTGCAACGGCTTTTGCAGAATCAAGGCATCGGGGTCATCCACCAGTTCAAACACGCGAAAGCCGGTGTCGACGGGCGCAACAGGGCTTGCAGGGTCTGGCGCAAAACCCTCCAGTTGAGCGGGTTGCTGGGCGGCGGCTTGGGCTTTTGTGGCTAGCTCGGCTTCGATTTTGGCCCCGGCACGGCGAATGCGCTCGGCGGTGATCTCGAAAATGGTGGCCTCTTTTTTGCCTAGCGTGTGGGTTACAAAGTGGTGCGCTTCTTTTTGTTTTTTGGGGTCGATGGGCTGGGGAATTTGGACCAGGATGAACTGGCGTGTGCCGCCGTCTTCGGCGTTTAGGCGCATGACGGCTTCGGCGGTGGTGCCGCTGCCGGCGAAGAAATCCA
>MNXW01000172.1:1606-6953 GCA_001871515.1 Comamonadaceae bacterium CG2_30_57_122 | reverse complement strand
CAGATGCAAGACGACGGTTCGGGCTTGAAGGTGGACAGCGCCGAGTGGCTGCGCAGCGTGCTGCCCAAGCTGGGCATCACCGAGGCCCGGCACCACATCAGCACGCGCAGCCTGCCCAGTTTGCAGGTGCTGTACTTTGAAGAAACCGTGGAAGAAAAGCTCTGGCAGCCGACCTTCATCATGGAGCACCCCACTGAAATCAGCCCGCTGGCCCGCGCCAACGACTTGCGGCCCGAAGTGACCGAGCGCTTTGAGCTCTACATCACCGGGCGCGAGTTTGGTAACGGCTTTAGTGAATTGAACGATGCCGAAGAGCAAGCCGCCCGCTTCCAGGCCCAGGTGGCGGCCAAAGACGGCGGCGACGACGAAGCCATGTACTTTGATGCCGACTTCATCCGCGCGCTGGAATACGGCATGCCGCCCACCGGTGGCTGCGGCGTGGGGCTGGACCGGCTGATGATGTTGCTGACCGACAGCAGCAGCATCCGCGACGTGATTTTGTTCCCTGCCCTGCGCCGGGAAGTTTAAGCATAATTGGCCTCTAGCCCTTATGGATAAAGCGCGAGCAGCTATTGAATTCATATTAACTTGACCAGCTGCTAGCAGCCTGCCAATTTTTGGCAATGACCGAGCGGTAGTTTTCAATCGTCGAGAATCCACCTGTCAAAGCATAATTCTTGACATCCCAATGCCATCACCCCGCCCATGAAATACCTGCAAGGCTACCCGCCTGACACCCTGGCGCAGGTAGAAAAGCTGCTGGCGCAAGACCGTGTGGCCGACTGGCTGACCAGCAAGTACCCGCAAGCCCACACGGTGCGCACCGACCGGGCGCTGTTTGACTACGTGCAGGCCCTGAAAACCGAGTACCTGCGCGGCGCTGATCCGATCGGCAAAGTAGCGTTTGACAGCAAGTTGCAGGTGGTCAGACACGCGCTGGGCACCCACACCACGGTGTCACGCGTGCAGGGCAACAAGCTCAAGGCCAAGCGCGAAATCCGCATTGCCACGATGTTCAAGACCGTACCGAATGAGTTTTTGCGCATGATCACCGTGCACGAGCTGGCGCACCTGAAAGAACGCCAGCACGACAAGGCGTTTTACAGCTTGTGCACCCACATGGAGCCGCGCTACCACCAGTTGGAGTTTGAGGTGCGGGTGTATTTGACGCATCTGGACACCTCGGGAGGGCGCTTGTGGGAGGTGGCGGGCGTGGCAGCGGGTTGAGTGACTGCGCTGAAGCGTGTTGTCGTGCGAAAAACTGTGACTGCTGTGCAGCGGGAGCGAGTCTTCAAAAGTTGAAATTGCCCGCCGGATACCCGACACTGAAGCCAGTGGCCAACAGTCGGCTGTACGGACGCGATTTCAACCAAATGTGCGCCCGGACTCGACCAAGAGCGGTAGTTGGTGAATGTCTGCTGGCAGGTAAACTGCCGAGCTTTCAAACGAGGATGGAAAAAACCTCCTAAAAGGCATCCTTCCCCTTGATTACCACGGCCTTGGCGCCAACTGCCGTCAGGCCGTCCTTGACCATCAATGTGTTCTTTACAGGATCGAACACCAGCTGAGTCATTCTTCGCATTCCCTGATCGTCGTTGGACAGCTTGGATTGAAATTCTGGTTTAGACCGTATATCGATCAGCAATGAGGAGTCTGGGGTAGACGAGATCTTCAAGGCCGACTGAGCTAACTTGACTATCTCTTGCGCTTGAGGATGGTTGAACTCCAGCGCATACAAGGCCTGAAATAAGCGGCAGTAGCTCGCCAGATCCAGACGCTTTGACTGTTCAAAATACCGCACAGCGTCACCGTACATGTGATCGCCAACGTCAAAGTGCCCTTGTGCATACTCGAAGAGACCTTCAATCGCACGGGCATAGCCCTCCGACTCCTTGGGATGCTGGGTTCGAAGTCGGCGCAGGATCGCTAACATTTGCCCCCCCTGTCCGGCCCGCGCTTTCAGAAATGCTAGGTTGATCTGTAAGCCACGATCTAATGGATCAGCGACCAAACCGGCTGCGAGCCATTGTTCTGACTGCTTATACTCTCCCTGGAATAGATACAAAGTCGACAAAAGCTGAATTGGGCGACTTGAAAAAGGTTCTTCGCCGTGCCAAGCTTTCGCATGCAACTCCGCTAGATCTGGTTTTCTCTCCAGCCAGGCTTTGAGCACTTGAGCTTCATGTGAGTTGGCCAATGCGCTTTCGACCTGCGCCCCTTCGAGGGCAATGTTGAAAAGCTGTCTATTCTCCACCGCTTGCGCGATCATGTTGTCATTGGGCGCCAAGAGGGCTATGCGTTGCGCATGGCGCGCTTTTTTAATGCTCCCGGACTTAAGTTCTTCAGCAGCTATGGCGCCTGACAACTCCGTCAGGTGTGAATTGCTGAAACTCTTGTTGTCGATCAGAAAACGACGCCCTTTAGACAGAAAACTCGACGGTGCGCCAATCAGATCTGCAATCGCGATTTCACTGGCCATCAGCCAAGGATCACCTGGCGTTCGCTGATGCCCCCGGAGCATCTGGTGGGCCAGCTCCGCATTGCCAGTGTGAACCCAATACCTGGCAGCTGTCCGAATAACCGTCCGATTGTTTGGCGCAAGGCTCAACGCAGTCTGGATTGATCGTTCTGCGGCTTTGGACTTCCCCATCGCCGACTGCAGTTGCGCCATGTCGAGCAAAGCCAGCGAGTTGTCAGGCCTTGATCGCAAGAGCGCACGCAATCGTCGAATCGACTGCTGAAACGGATGCGTCTCTATCGACATATCCAAGGCTGATGCAGGAAGTAGATTGCCATCCCCATCAGTCCGATTCAACTCGTTGATCAATGAGGACTGAACAGTCGTCATTACAGCATTTAACTTGCGGGCCTCCGCTCCTACGTCAAGAATCTTCGGGATTAGCGCCCTGTGCACTGAAAACGCAAGAACATCACCCAAAAATCCCGGTGTCCGCTCGACACGCCACTGAGCTATGGCACGCTCGAGCTCAGCCTCGTCTCCACGAATAACCTTGTTTGGCGGGGCTTTGTGCGATCCAGCCTCCGGCTCATTGATGGTGGTTGCGACCGGCCTCCATTTCGGAATCAGTCGTCGAATAGGCAAGGTCGATTTCATCGCATGCTCCGCCCGCGCTCGTTGGCCGCAGCACGCATTGACAGCAAGCGCAGCCGCTGATGAATCCGATCCAGCCCTACCGGTCGCCCAATTTGCCTTCTCGCACGAGCATCCCCCCGCAAATGAGGGTCTGGATGAGTTAGTTCACTAGCGATTTTCAAGACTTCCGCCTCGAGGTCCGACATCAGCATGGGACGCAACCGATCTTCCAACACCCTAGCGTGAGCATCAAACAACACGGGCAAAAGATCCTGGTCATAACTTCCGCCCCAGTTGTTGGGCAAATACTGCTGGGGAATCAATGGTGCTACCAAGGATTGCAGAGTTGTACCCGTACTCAAGAATATCAACAGACTCCCAAGCATGTACGCATCAGCCGCCTCGCGCCGGTCGTTCCAGTCTGTAGGTACATGGTGATACCAGCGCTCGGGAGGGCAGTAGCTCAGATCCCCAGGCCATTCACTGGAATCAAAAGGACCTTTATGATTCTTGCTGGTCACGCGGCCCAAGTCGCCGACTTTCAGAATTTTGTCGTCTGCCACATTCTTACCGCCGACAGATATTACATTCGACGGCTTAATATCCTGATGCGCTATTCCGCCCTTATGTAGCTGGGTCAATGCAAGCGAAACATCCGACATGACCTTCAGTGTCCAAACACAAGAATTCCCTCCATGGCGGCTCATAAGGCTACGCAAATCTTCATCACCAACTTCCATGATGAGGCATGAAACCTGGCTCATGAGGTCGGTTGAATCAAGCTGAAGGTACTCATGCCCAAGGTATCGCATTACGCGCGACATCCCATGTTGAGTACAGTACGCCAACACATCTTGCTCGAATTTGGCGTCACTGGTCAGCTTGTGGAGCTCCGCCATAGGGTCAGGCTTCCCCATTGCCTCAACAAAGTCCACTGCTTTCACAAAGGCAGTCTCGGACCCGCGTGTGGCTCGGTAACCCACTCCAAAATTCCCGCCAGTCCCATCGGCAGATTTATGAAGTTGCTCCACAAGGATCCAACCGCTGGACAAGGTCCGACCGGTAAGCAATAGCTTGGGCGTTTGTGGGACTGGAGATACGCTCAAAATTTTCCCCCGATTTTTTTTGTACAGATCTTGGGAATGTAATCGAAGCAAGCGACCTGTCATGTGGTAATTGAATTTGCACCTTGTGCGCCTAGGATGAATGGGCAGTTTGAGCGCTCCATATTTTGTGGAAGTTCGGATCCATAAAAAATTGCAAATCTGTGCGGGTACTCTCCTCGCTCGACTGAGTCGTGCTGCGACGCCTAATGTGCAAAGGATTGAAAGTCAGCTCTCGGGTGTGGAAATCAAATAGGTTTGCGACCGGTTAGGGCACGTTGGCGAATGCAACGAACGGTGTCTGACTAGAGTTGAACTGGATAACCGGAAAGCTGACTGTCGTGGTCGGCAGCAATGGTTCTGAAACAGCCATCAAAGCATCCTCTCTTTCATCCACCGCGTTCACCCCATCACCCACCGCGCCTCATCCATCTGATCATGTTCAAACGCCGGTGCGAAGTCATCCAGTTCCCGCGCCAGCAAACCCACATCCGGGCCCAGCGCCGCAGCACGCCACTCAAGCACTGACGCGTAGACCTGCGCCAGCACTTGCAAAGCCTCGGTGGGCGGCAAGCTGAAATAGCTGGCCTGCGCCATCAACATGTCCAGTGACGTGATGGGGCCGGTGGCTTCGCTCAGCCAGGTTTTGGATTCGCGATCTTTGTCAGGAAACGGGTTCAAATCAAAGTGCGGAGCCAGTCGCCACTGGCCTTGCCCCACGTACAGGAAACCCAGGTTTTGCAGGTGATCATCCACATTGGTGATGAGCAGGTTGAACACCAAACGCCGCCACAATTGCTGCACGTCAGCCGTTGGGTTGGCACATTTGGCGCGGATGACATCGGCAATTTCGGTGTACGAGCGCTCTTCATGACGCTTGGCTTGCAGCATGGAGGCTGCCGACAGGTAATGAATGCGTGCGTGTTCCGGCGTGCGGTCAAAGCGGCGAATGACGGCCACCGGGGTGTTGCCGACCTGCAGCACTCTGGCGCTGGCTGCGTCAATGCCGGCGCGCTGTGCCAGATGCAATGCCAGCACCTCGGCACGGGTCACATTGCGCTCATCAAGCAGACTGGGAAACTTGCCCAGCGCCAGGCTGCCATCCACGTCAAGAACGGTGCATTTGGGACGCATGCCGCCCAAAGAGGTG
>MNXW01000172.1:0-1598 GCA_001871515.1 Comamonadaceae bacterium CG2_30_57_122 | reverse complement strand
TGCCCTTGCCTTGCAGGTAGCGCAGGTCTTCGGCGGTTTCTTGGCCGCCCTCGACCGCTCGACTGGCCTCAAAGATGCGCAGCAAATCCACCAGCGATGGTGTGGCGCGTTGGCCTTCGTCAACCGTTTGCAGGAACGCGCCGCTGCCATGTTGCAGACGCAGTGCGCCCATGCGGCTGAAGTCGTCGACAACGCTGAGGTAGTCAAAGGCGTTGAGCGCTTTCAACTGTGGAGAGGTCTTGCGCGCCCTGGCATGGGCACGGGCAATGACGCGCCGGCTCCAGGCGTCGGGTTCGGTGTCGGCCAGGGCGTGGTGAAAACACGAATCAATCTTGCTAGGGGCGCGCCGCACTTGTTGCCCGCTGACCAGCGCCAAGTCGGGCGACACCTCGAAACGCGCGGGGTCACTCAACCAGGCGTTGTCGTAGGCGAAGGCCGAGTATTCACGTGCGCCTTCTTTCACATAGCTGAGCTGGCCCACAGTCTGACCGGCTTTGCCGATGCACACCGCCACTTGTTGCTTGAGCGCTGGCGCAGTCATAGCGCGCCGGCACTTGTGTTGGCTTTGCGTGTGCGCACACGCTGGGGCAGTTGTTCGTCCATCAAGCTCAGGCCAATGGCATCTTCACCGGTGTCGAGCAGCTGGTTCAAGCGTTCCAGCTCGCCAAACACATGCAACGCCCGCGCCATGAAATGCAACGCAATGCGCGGATCACCTTTCTCCAGCCGACGCACCGTGGCCAACGAAGCACCAATGCGCTCGGCCAAAGATGCTTGCGTGAGCTGGCGACGCCGACGCGCCAAAGAGATGTCTCTGCCCAGCTTGACAATGGCGCGTTCAACCGGGAGAGGAAGAGGCAAAGAAATCATTTAAATAGCTGGTATGAATCATTAAATCCAATAAGAAAGCTTTTGGGACTTATTGTATTTGCCAAATGAACAAAATGCTCAAGTTTCCCGTGACTGCTGGCTCAATGAGCTTGGCCGCCTGGTGATGTTGCTGACCGACTGCGGCAGCATCTGCGATGTGATTATGTTCCCTGCCCTGCGCCTGGAAGTTTAAGCATAATAGGCCTCTAGCCCATATAAAACATGGGATAGCTGCTATTCATTTTGAAGCGTTTTAGTCGTCTGACTGGCGACTGGAGCCCTTTAGAATTGGTTTTTCTGCGTGTTTTTTAAGGTTGAACTAACGTCCATGTTCAACAAGGACACCCCAAAGCATGCAACACGCGTGCCCTGCGTAGGGCGGGTTTCAACCCGCCATGGCCGACTGAAGTCGGCCCTACGACACACCATTCTTGACGGCTGTGGGCGTTGTTTCACGTTAACGTTTCGGTGTTCATTTTGACAGCCGAATCGTGCGCGAAGCCTTGATTTATGTGGCCTCCAAGCGTAGCTGCAGGGGGTCAAGTTGCAGGGCTTGTGCAAAAAAACGTTGCACATGTAGATCAATGGTCTGCACCACCAAGTTGACCTTATCGCCCAACACTGGCTCAAGCACCTCAAGAGCGCCCACCATCAACGCACGAAAGCAACCCCACAGCCTGGAGGCGAAATCGATCTGCGTGGCATTACCCACGATGGCCTGCCTCATC
>MNXW01000274.1 GCA_001871515.1 Comamonadaceae bacterium CG2_30_57_122 | reverse complement strand
CAGCTCGGTCATGAGCCATTGGCACATCGCCGTGAGCTCTGCGTCCGAATCGTTGTGGCCGGGAATCAAGAGCGTGGTGATTTCAAACCAGACGCTGGTTTTATGCTTCAGGTAAACCAGCGTGTCGCGCACCGGCTGCAGGTGCGAGCCGGTGAGTTTGAAATAAAAGTCATCGGTAAAGGCTTTCAGGTCGACGTTGGCCGCGTCCATCTTGGCGTAGAAGTCGCGCCGCGCCGCATCGTGCATGTAGCCCGCCGTCACGGCCACAGTCTGGAGGCCGCGCGCATGGCAGGCATCGGCCACGTCCATGGCGTACTCGGCAAAGATCACCGGGTCGTTGTAGGTAAAGGCGACGCTTTTGCAGCCGTTACGCGCCGCCGCATCGGCTATGGCCTCAGGTGTTGCCTGGTCCATCAGCCGATCCATATCGCGCGATTTGCTGATGTCCCAGTTCTGGCAGAACTTGCACGCCAGGTTGCAGCCCGCCGTGCCGAACGACAGCACGCTGGAGCCGGGGTAAAAGTGGTTGAGCGGTTTCTTCTCGATCGGGTCGACACAAAAACCGGACGAGCGGCCATAGGTGGTCAGCACCATCTGGTCGCCCAGACGTTGACGCACAAAGCAGGCGCCGCGCTGGCCCTCGTGCAGGCGGCAGTCGCGCGGGCACAGGTCACACTGCATGCGGCCGTCATCCAGCCAGTGCCAGTAGCGTGCCGGGTAGTTGGACTGCGGTGCCAGTGCCTGCAGCTTCATGGCGCATCACCTTCCTTGAACTTGGCGACCGTGTAGCGTTGCAGGCGCACATCCGCCGCCCAGAAGTCCGCAGACAAGCCGGCCTTGCGCTTGAGGTGCGCCATGAATTCGCGGGCGCTGGGCAATTGTTCCCATACCTGCGGCAAGAAGGTGCTGCGGTAGCCTTGGTATTCAAAGACCACGCCGTCGACGTTGGGTCGCAACTGCGCCAGCGCGTCAGCTTCGCTGGCAAAGTGCAGCGGCTCCAGCGCTGACAACAGAGATACTTCAATGTCGGTGTCAGTCAACTCAGGCAGGTTCAAAGGCGCAAAGCGCGGGTCGTGCAGGGCAGCCGCCGCGGCGTTGGCCTTGACGTCGGCCAACAAGGGGCGATGTGCTTGCAGCGAGCCGATGCAGCCGCGCAGTTCGCCCTGCTGCGTCAAGGTGACAAAGCAGGCGCCGGGCTGCTGCAACCAGGCGCCTTGCTCATCGGTGGCCGGCGCTGGCTGGCCGAGGGCATGGGCGATGCTGGCGCGGGCAATGGCCAGCAGTACCTGACCCTGGGGCGCAGTCCCGATGCGATCCGTTTCAGTGGCCATGGGATGCCTCCGGCGTGAACGCCAGTGCGGCGTAGCCCACCACGCGCGACTTGTCACCCGCCGTATCGCCCGAATTGCACAGCCCGAGCAGTTCAGGGTGCAGGTGATGTTGCCGCGCGGCCAGCAGCAGGCCGTTGACCGGTGTGCCGCCGCAAGCCTGGCTGTGTGACACCGTGCTGTCGAGGTTCAGCATGGCGCGCACCGTTTCCCGATCTACATTGACCGCCGTGCTGTAGGGCAAAAAGTGCGACAAGTCCGAACTGATAACGATCAGCGTTTCGTCACTGCCCCACAGCGCGGCCAGCACTTGCGCCACCTGCGCCGGCGTTGCATCGCCCACGGCCAGCGGCACCAGCGTGAAGTCGTCCAGCACGGTTTGCAAAAAGGGCAGTTGCACCTCCAGTGAATGTTCCTGTGCATGCGCTGCAGCGCTGACCACCACCTGTGGCAGGCTGGTAATGGCGGCCACGCCGGCCTGGTCGATGGGAATGCGTCCCAGCGGCGTGTCAAAGGCATCAACCCCGGGCAGCGCCAAGCCGTGCACCGGCACGCGGTGCACCGGCCCGAGCAGCACAACGCGGTGAATGCGGTTGCGCGCGTTGGCCAGACTTGCATAGGCCAGCGCGGCAGTGCTGCCCGAATAGATGTAACCAGCGTGCGGGACGATGAGGGCTTTGGGCAGCGCGGCGGGGGCGGCCGTTTGCTGGTGCGCTACTGCTAGCAGGGTCAGGATGTGCTGCGACAACACTTCGGCTTGCAGTGGATAAAAACTACCCGCCACGGCGGGAGAACGGATGCTGGGCATGGTGACCTCCGATCAGTACGACACACATTAGATCAGTTCGTCTGGCGGTTTATCAAGGCCTGCTGCGGTTTGCCTGAACGGATAATGTCTGCCACAACAGATCAACCGCAGAGGACAAACACCATGGGCAACCGACTGACACAAATCGCCACCCGCACCGGCGACAACGGCACCACCGGGCTGGGCGACAACACCCGCGTGTCCAAAAACAGCTTGCGCGTGCATGCCATGGGCGACGTGGACGAGCTCAATTCCAACCTTGGCGTGCTGCTGTGCGAGCCCATGCCCGAGGGCGTTCGCAGCTTGCTGGTGGAGATTCAGCACCAGCTGTTTAACCTGGGCGGCGAGCTGTCGATTCCCGGCTTTGAGCTGCTCAAACCCGAAGCGGTGCTGGCACTGGATGCGGCGCTGGCCGAGCACAACGCGGCATTACCGAAGTTGCAGGAATTTATTTTGCCGGCCGGCTCACGCGCAGCATCGCTGGCTCATGTGTGCCGCACCGTGGCGCGCCGAGCTGAGCGTGCGGTGGTGGCGCTGGAAGGCCAAGAGGCGCTGAAAGACACGCCACGCCAGTACCTGAACCGCCTCAGCGACCTGATGTTTGTGCTCGCTCGTGTGCTTAACCGCTACCGCCTTGACGGCAGTGTGGGTGACGATGTGTACTGGAAAAGCGAAAAAATGGCGCGTGCCAGCACCGAGTAGCCGCCGCCGAAGCTCAGTCTTGCGCTGCTTTTTTCAACAAGATGTAAATCTCGTCTTTCAGGCGCAGTTTTTCTTTCTTGAGTTTTTCAATTTCTTCGGGTGTAGCCGGTTCCGTACGTGACACCATGCGCTTGACCTGCTGATCCAGCGCGTTGTGTTGCTGAAACAGGCTGACGAAATGTGCGTCGTTTGATTTGAGTTGGGTGATCAGGTCGCAAAATTCAGGAAACATGGCATGCCTCTATGTTGGATGGATCAAAAAGTCTGATCATCTTAGATTCATCAGTTGGACGCACCCGCGTGGGCGGCTGGCGGCGCGGCTGGGTAGGTGCCGCAGCTTCGATTGTGCCTGCGCACAATGGAACGGCACGAAGAGGCCAAGCCTCTGGCTTGGCTGCGCCCTGCAAGGGTGACGACCTAGCGGGCTACTGCCCGCAAGGAGGAGCAACGACCCCAGGCGCGTTGCCAGCGGCTCAATCGGGTGCGTAGCGCTCTGACCCAAAAGGTGAATCTGACTGAGACTGAAATATTCAATGTTCATATGCACTTAGGGCTTGTTCACAAATAACATGCACATTGGGCACGCCAGCTTTAGGCGCACTGCTTCGTTGCAAATCACTTGTGCAGCGCGCTGCACGGCACGCTTTGCGCCTTGCATTGCATCCCAAATGCACAGCTTATTCATGAACAAGCCCTTATTGAAGAAAACAAGCGGTCAACTGAGGAATCTAGGAGGCTGTCGAACTTTCGGCATCGAAGCGTTCTCGAAGAGCGGCGTAGCCAAATTCGACCCCAGCGAGGGCAGTTTTTGCCGGATTTGCTGGCTCATAGCCGAAGCTATGGGTCAAAAAGACGGTGAAAAATGGATCGCTGTGGTCTGATTGCAGCCGATGCACCGAAAGTTCGACAGCCTCCTTGTGCAACACAGTAGATTCAGCCCAAGAAGTGCTGCGACGAAAGTGCAGGCTGCGAAGCGCGTCAACTTTGCTTTGACGGCGGTTCATTCCTGTAGCGGGCTGTTCGCCAGGTGTGGTTCAAGTTGTTCTTCACAAAGATCAAGCGTACCAATTTGATCACCCAATTTGTGGATCAAACTGAATTGTTCTTCCACATTGCGACAGTTACCGCACATGCTCAGATGCATGCGCAAACGCAGGCTGTCAACGACATCCAAGGGTTCATCAAGGGATTGGGAAATCAATTCGGCTGCACGTTTGCAAGAATGCAAAAAATTCATTGAATACTCCCATTTGAATGCCCTTTGCTGGTCATGCATTGACGCAGACCCGTGCGTGCCCGGTGTAAAACCATCCGGCAATTGTCAGCTGTGAGTCCCAGGCGCTCGCAAATTTCGGATGTTTCAAATCCCAGCCACTCACGCATCATGAAGATACGTCCGGTCTGGGAAGGAAGGTGCTTCAAGCAGGCCTCCAAGACAGACATCATTTGACGTTGTGCCTCTTGTCGTTCAGGCTGTTGCCAGGAGGGCACGGTTTCTTTGTAGCTACCCTGCTCATCGTAAAGTTCATCATGGGCGGTGTCTTCTTCTTGATCAACCCAGACTCTTCGTTGTTGATGCGGCGAACGATACCAGTCGGCAATTTTGTGCTTCAGGATGGCAATGCCCCAGGTGACGAGCGAGGACTCGCCACGGTGAGACAGCGGGTTTTCCAAAACTGCAACCAAAGACTCTTGAACCAGGTCTTCTGCCAATGCTGGCTCAAAAACAACCATACGCGCGTGACGCAACATCCGTTGACGCAACTGCTGCCAGGATTGCGTTGAGGTTGCAGGTGGCGCAGGTAGAACCGTTTGCTCCAATTTTTCCATCAGATGCGTCATGGGATTGGGAATTAAGTAGGAAACCGATACAAGGAAAAAATCACCATTCACTTGGTCACATTTGTCTATGACTTTGTCGCTAAATGCTCACATTTCTTACATCTTCAGGTGATCAACAGCCAATAGGGTCAGGTCTGCCCAATCAGCCCCGACCCTAACGTCCATGTTCCACAAGGACACCCCAAAGCATGAAACACGCGTGCCCTGCGTAGGGCGGGTTTCAACCCGCCATGGCCGACTGAAGTCGATCCTACGACACGCTCTTCTTGTCGACTGTGGGCGTTGTTTCACGTTAATGGATTGTTTGGGATTAATGTCCATGTGTATCAAAAAATATTTGTCCACGGTACGTGGCAATTTCTTGACGAACTTGCTTGCGTGTCAAAGTTGACGGCGCTTGCATCATGAGACGATCAGCTTGCCGATTTTGGAATTCAGTAATGGGAACCTTACCAGCTGCTTTGGCTTGAAGATAATCCGCCTTGACTTCGGCACGCGTCAATTCATTTTTTGCGGAATTTTCAGAATGCCAATCAATGTTGTAATCCATTGCAGAAGCTCCTAGAGAAGCGGCAGCAAGGAAGGTGGAGACGATGATGGTTTTCATGATGTTTCCTTTCGGGTTTGCAGCGCTGCGGTATGCAGTGCCGTCACAAACTTAGTCGCAATGATTTGTCTAAACGTGACAAAAAAATTTGCAGAGTGACACCAAGTTAGTGCTGGAACCACTTTGTTTTGCATTCATCCAGCCATGAAATGAAACGCCTGGTCATGACTCAAAGACGAACTGTCATTTAACGGAGATTCATGTCCATTACCATTCATTCAGTGCAGTGTTGCATCAATATTGCACCGGCTTCACGTTGAACAGTTCCGCGTTGAAATTCTTTGCATTTTCTGGAGAAAACTCATGTCTGATAACCATGCCCCGCTCATTACTTCCCTGCACCCCATTGATCACGCAAGTGCTCAGGGCAAATCCAAAGATGTGCTTGATATTGCATTAAAACAGGTTGGCTTCATTCCCAACATGTATGCCAACATGGCTAATGCACCGGCCATGCTTAGTACCTACTTGCACGGCTATGCCTTGTTTCGTAGCGAGTCAGGTTTTACACCAGCCGAGCAAGAAGTGGTGTTTCTTGTAGTGAGTCAGTACAACGGTTGCAATTACTGCACTGCAGCTCATAGCATGCTCGCTGACAAAATGTCGGGTGTCCCCAAAGATGTTTTGCAGGCGATTCGTGCACGTGCACCCATCCCAGATGCCAAGTTAGCGGCTTTGGCTGCCATGGCGGTAGAAATGGTGGCCAAACATGGCCAGCCAGACCGTGCGGTTGTACAAGCTTTTTTGGGTGCAGGCTACCAAGAACGTGACTTGCTCTACATTGTGCTTGCTGCTGCAGTCAAGGTGCTGAGCAACTACAGCAATCAAGCATTTCGTACCACCGTAGATGACAAATTTGCACCTTATAAGGTGGATTAAACCCAAATTCGCCAGCAGATCACTGCTGCGGTGCGTGATGCTGGCAGCGTAACAATCGAGTGATTCAAAACGACTCAGCCATTAAGAAGCAATAATCCGTTGCTTCATGACATGCATTTAAAGATAGGCAACAGATGAAAAAACTGCTAATTCTTGGCATCGCAGCGATATTGTTTTTTGGTTTTTTTGCACTCGATCTAAACCAGTATCTGACCTTGCAGGGTATGAAAGAAAGTCTGGGTCAGTTTGAACAACAGCGAGCCGCTTCTCCCCTGCTGGTGGGCTCTGTCTTTTTTGCGGTTTACGTGGTGGCCACGGCACTGTCCCTGCCCGGTGCCGCCATTTTGACCCTGGCTGCTGGTGCATTGTTTGGCTTGGGAGTGGGTACGGCACTGGTGTCGTTTGCGTCCACCATTGGTGCAACACTGGCTTTTTTGGCTTCACGCTATCTGTTTCGCGACATCATTCAACGCCGTTTTGGTGACCGACTGAAGGCCATCAACGATGGCATGGCCAAAGAGGGCACGCTGTACCTGTTCACTTTGCGTCTGATCCCTGTTTTTCCGTTTTTTCTGGTTAATTTGCTCATGGGTCTGACACCCATACGCACGCTGAGTTATTACTGGGTCAGTCAGCTTGGCATGTTGGCAGGTACGCTGGTGTATGTGAATGCGGGTACGCAACTGGCGCAGATCGACAGCTTGTCGGGCATTGTGTCGCCGGGTGTGTTGATTTCTTTTGCCTTGCTTGGCTTGTTTCCCTTGATCGCCAAGAAAATCATGAATATTGTCCAAGGCCGTCGTGTCTACGCCAAATGGCAACGTCCCAAGACCTTTGACCGCAACCTGATCGTCATCGGTGGTGGGGCTGCAGGGCTGGTCACTTCCTACATTGCCGCTGCGGTCAAAGCCAAAGTTACTTTGGTGGAAGCGCACAAGATGGGCGGTGACTGCCTGAACTACGGTTGCGTGCCGAGCAAGGCGATCATCAAATCGTCGCGCATCGCACAGCAGATGCGTCACGCTGAAAACTACGGCCTGGAGGCCACCACACCCGTGTTCAGCTTTGCCAAAGTCATGGCGCGGGTGCATCAGGTCATTGCCACTGTTGCACCACACGACAGCGCAGAGCGCTACACAGCGCTGGGCGTGGAAGTGATGCAGGGCTATGCCAAGGTGGTTGACCCGTGGACGGTGGAGGTCAAGCTCAACACCGGTGGCATTCAGCGCCTCACAACGCGCGCCATTGTCATTGCCGCTGGCGCACGTCCCTTTGTGCCGCCTTTACCGGGAATCGATGACGTTGGCTATGTCACCAGTGACACCCTTTGGGAAGAGTTTGCCAAGCTCGATGTACCACCTTCACGTCTGGTGGTGCTTGGCGGCGGTCCGATTGGCTGTGAACTGGCGCAAAGTTTTGCCCGGCTTGGTTCCAAGGTGATACAGATCGAAATGGCTCCCCGCATCATGATCCGAGAAGACATCGAAGTCTCAGACCTGGCACGCGATTCGTTGATGCAAGACGGCGTTGATGTGCTGACCGACCACAAAGCATTGCGCTGCGAACGTGAGGGTGAACGCAAATACATTGTGGTCACGCATCAAGGGCAAGAAAAACGCATTGAGTTTGATGTCTTGCTGTGCGCCGTGGGTCGTGTGGCACGCCTGCAAGGTTACGGCCTCGAAGAGCTGGGTATTCCAACTCAACGCACCGTTGCTGTGAATGAGTATCTTGAAACCCTTTATCCGAATATTTATGCAGCAGGCGATGTGGCCGGCCCCTACCAATTCACACACACAGCAGGGCATATGGCCTGGTACGCTGCTGTAAATGCCTTGTTTGGCGATTTCAAAAAATTCAAGGTCGACTATTCTGTTGTGCCATGGGCCACCTTCATTGAACCTGAGGTGGCGCGCGTGGGTCTCAATGAGCAGGACGCCAAAGAAAAAGGCATTGCCTATGAGGTCACCAAATACGGGCTTGACGATTTGGATCGTGCCATAGCAGACGGCACAGCGCACGGCTTTGTGAAAGTGCTCACCGTTCCGGGCAAAGACCGCATTTTAGGTGTCACCATCGTTGGCGAACATGCGGGTGACTTGTTGGCTGAATTCGTGTTGGCCATGAAGCACGGTCTGGGACTAAATAAAATTCTGGGCACCATTCACACTTACCCGACGCTGGCCGAGGCCAATAAATACGTGGCCGGCGAATGGAAGCGAGCACATGCACCGCAAAAAGTGTTGGCATGGTTGGGGCGGTTTCATGCCTGGCGGCGTGGCTGAAACGCCCACAAAACCAGTTACTGTTATTTGCTACTCGGAAAACTGAACACCGCCCCCTCGCGCACCCCGGCACTCGGCCAGCGCTGGGTAATGGTTTTGCGCTTGGTATAAAACCGCACCGCATCGGGCCCGTAGCCGTGCAAATCACCAAACAGTGACCGCTTCCAGCCGCCAAACGAGTGGTAGGCCACCGGCACCGGCAGCGGCACGTTCACACCCACCATGCCGACCAAAATGTTGTCGGTGAAATACCGCGCCGCCTCGCCGTCGCGGGTGAAGATGCAGGTGCCGTTGCCGTACTCGTGCGCGTCAATCAGATCCATCGCATCAGCCAGGGTTTTGACCCGCACCACGCCCAGCACCGGGCCAAAAATCTCTTCCTGGTAAATGCGCATGCCGGGTTTCACGTGGTCAAACAGGCAGGCACCCAAAAAGTAGCCGTGTTCATTGCCCGGCACGCTGATCCCGCGGCCATCGACCACCAGCGTTGCGCCCTCGGCCACGCCTTGTTCCACATAGCCTTTGACCTTGTCAAAGTGGGCTTGCGTCACCAGCGGGCCCATGTCGCAACTGGCCTGCGTGCCGGGGCCGACCTTCATTTTGGCGATCTCGGTTTTCAGCCCGGCAATCACCGCGTCGGCGGTCGCATCGCCCACCGCCACCACCAGCGGAATCGCCATGCAGCGCTCGCCGCACGAGCCGTAGGCCGCGCCCATCAAGGCATTGACGGCGTTGGGGATGTCGGCATCGGGCATCACCACGGCGTGGTTTTTGGCACCGCCCAGCGCCTGCACGCGCTTGCCGTGGCTGCATCCGGTGCTATAGATATATTCAGCAATCGGCGTGGAGCCGACAAAGCTGATGGCCTTGACACGCGCATCGGTCAGCAGCGTGTCCACCGCCTCCTTGTCGCCATGCACCACGTTCAACACACCCGGTGGCAAGCCCGCTTGCAACGCCAGTTCGGCCACCAGCAGCGCGCTACTCGGGTCGCGCTCGGACGGCTTCAAAATGAAGGTGTTGCCACAGGCCACCGCCATTGGCCACATCCACAGCGGCACCATCACCGGAAAGTTGAATGGTGTGATGCCCGCACACACACCCAATGCCTGGAACTCGCTCCACGAATCGATAGCCGGGCCGACATTTTTGCTGTGTTCTCCCTTGAGCAGCTCGGGCGCGTAGGACGCGTATTCGACGTTTTCAATGCCGCGCTGCAGTTCGCCCAAAGAATCGCTCAGCACCTTGCCGTGCTCGGCGGTGACCAGCGCGCAGATGGCCTCAGCGTTTTGCTCCAGCAGCACCTTCAGGGTGCTCATGACCCGCGCGCGTTTCAAGGGCGGCGTATTGCGCCAGGCCGGGTAGGCGGCTTGCGCGTTGGCTATGGCCGCCTCCACGGTGAGCTTATCGGCCAAAGCGACACGTTTTTCTACCTGGCCCGTGGCGGGGTTGAACACGTCAGCCGTGCGCGTGCCGCCTGCGGTGCGCTGGCCGTTGATCAAATGTTCAATGGTGGGGAGAGTGGTTGGCATGGTGATGGTCTCAAGAATAATATGAAGAAAATATGGCTCTAGCCCTTGTGTATACTGCGCAAGAAGCTATTAAATAAATAGTATTTCTGATACCAGCGCAGCCATGCCGGACGCCTGATCGCCCGCCTCTTGGCGTAGCCCATGGACCACGCCGGCACGGTCTGCCGCACTGCGATTCTGGCTGACTTTCCATTTACCTGTGAGGGCTTCCATGGTGACTTCAATGCCCACAATCGCACGCAGCATCTGCGCCACATAGTCCGCGGGTGCGTCGCTCACCTGCCAGGGCGCGGCGCGAGGGTCTTCGCGCGAGTGGGTCAGCGCCGTCACCTGCGCGCGCAACCAGTCGGCATCGTCTACCACCCGCAAAATGCCCCGC
>MNXW01000148.1 GCA_001871515.1 Comamonadaceae bacterium CG2_30_57_122 | reverse complement strand
TGTTTGGCATCATCAAATCAGTGATGGGATTGCGGCAGTTCTCGCTGCGCGGTTTGCGCAAAGTGACAGGTGAGTGGAATCTGGTTTGCCTGGCGTGGAATATCAAGCGCATGGCAGTACTGCGTCCAAATGTTGGATAAGGGCAGGAAATACCTTGAAAACATGCAAATATCCGAAAAATCAAGGCCGGATTGCCTATTTTTTAAGCAGATTCATGATTCCAAATTTTGAATTTCTGTGTCCGACAGGCTGCTAGATTCCTTGGTTGGACGCGCCCTAACCCAAAAGGTGAATCTGACTGAAGCTGAAACTGAAATAATCCATGTCCATATGCACTTATTGAAGAAAACAAGCGGCCAACTGAGGAATCTAGGTTGAAGGTGGGTAATCAACTCGAATTGCTTGAAAGACAAGCCCTCAAGCTCAAAAGAAACAAGTATCTTGTTTCTTTGAGAACGCAAGGCTCGCCTGCGGGGTTGGGATGTTATCGGCTGGCGAGCGAGCCGCTTTTGCGCGGGTACTGTTGTCAAGCCTGGGCGAAGACAATGAGATTAACGAGATATGGGCTGATGAGTTGGAGCGTGCGGATCGCACAGGTCGAGGCAGGCGGCGTTGAGTGCATCCCAGTCGAAACTGCGATCAGCGCGCTGCGGGCCGCGTTACAGTGGCATTCAGCATCGTTCCCTTGGCTTGGGTTGACATTGCGCAGCAGGTGAACCGACAGGCGTGCCCGTTTCGCCGGTTCCCTTTCAGCGACATCTACTACATTTCACAGGATGCCGAGCTTCGAATCATCGCAATAGCCCATCAACGTCGTCGCCCCGACTATTTGGTCAAACGTTCATAATTCATCGACGACAGCCTACTTGCGCATCACCACCAGCCCCTTAAGGTACTCCATGCTTAGTGGTGTCCTTGTTGAACATGGACGACAGCCTACTTGCGCATCACCACCAGCCCCTTAAGGTACTCGCCTTCCGGGAAATTGACCGTCATCGGGTGATCAGGCGCGCCGCCCATGCGCTCGTGGATATAGCCGTCGACACCGGCATCACACCCGGCAGAGGCGACAATTTTGTGAAACAAATCGGCGCTGATACCGCCTGAACAGCTGTAGGTGAACAGCACCCCCCCGGGTTCCAGAAGCTTGAAGGCCAGGCGGTTGATGTCTTTGTAAGCGCGAGCGGCGCGCTCGGCATGCGCCACGGTGGGGGCAAACTTGGGCGGGTCAAGCACGATGGCATCAAAGCTCTGGCCTTGCTCAAGAAACAAGCGCAGCGAGGCATTCACATCGGCATCCATGAAGCTGGCGCGGTCTGCTGCAAAACCGTTCAGCGCCACATTGGCGGCAGCTTTTTCCAGCGCCGGGCCAGAAGAATCAATGGATGTGACGTGCGCAGCACCGCCCTTGAGCGCCGCCACGGTGAAGCCGCCGGTGTAGCAATAGCAGTTGAGCACGCGCTTGAACTGCAGGCGGCGGGCGTAGTCGGCAAAACGCTTGCGGCTGTCACGCTGGTCAAGGTAAAAGCCGGTTTTGTGGCCTTCGGCAATGTTCACCGCCAGTTGCCAGTCGTGTTCTTGCAGCACCAGTTCCACTTCGCCCTGGCCGCGCAGCCAGCCGGTGGACTCCGCCAGACCTTCCAGTGTGCGGCTGCTGGCATCACTGCGCTCGTACAGTTTGGAGAGGCCGGTGGCGACCAAGAGCGCATCGGCAATCACGTCTTTCCAGCGCTCGACCCCGGCGGAGGTGAACTGTGCCACCAGGGTGTCGCCGTAGCGGTCAACGATCAGCCCCGGCAAACCATCAGACTCGCCATGCACCAGACGGCAGCCATTGCTTTTTATGTCAAATCTGGCTCTAGCCCTTATGGATGCTGTGCAAGCAGCTATAAAAAAAGATGCATCAATGCGCTGGGTTTCGTCAAAGCTCCAGACCCTGGCGCGGATTTTGGAGGCCGGGCTGAACGCGCCCCAAGCCAGAAACTGGCCGTCAGCCGACTCCACGCGCACGGTTTCCCCGGCATCGGCGCTGCCTTTGCCGATGGCCGACTCAAAAATCCAGGGGTGGCGGCGCAGCAGGGAGCGCTCTTTGCCAGGGCGTAGCCGGATCGACTTCATATTTATTCAGTTGGGGACAGAGCAAATTTGCTTCGCAAATCTTGGTCTGTCCCGCAAACATCAGTAGGTGATGGCCATGGCGGGCACGTCGACGCGGATCATCGGCTTGCCCAAGGCGGCGCTGACGGCGGCCACATAGGCGGCGGCCCACTGTGCATCGCCCAGCAATTTGGTTCCGGCGGCTTGGGTGACCACCAGCACTTTGTCGGCGGTGAGCACCTTGCCGCTGGCACGCAGCGGCTCGCATTCAAGTGTGGTGAACTGGTGGTCGAGCCAGGCGCGGGCGGCATCGTGGGTCAGCGGCGTGCCTTCAGGGATGGGGAACGAAAACTCAAGCCCTTTGGGTAAAACCACATTGATTTGCTTTTGCATGAAGATCACCTATCTGTTATTTGTTTGTTAAAGCCACCACAGGGGGCTATTTTGAACCACTTGAGTTGCTGTTTTTGAGATGAGCCCGCGGGTGCGCTGCATCATAGGCTTTGGCCAGGTGTTGAAAGTCGAGCCGGGTATAGACCTGGGTGGTGCTGATGTTGGCGTGGCCCAGCAGCTCTTGCACGCCGCGCAGGTCGCTGCTGGACTGCAGGATATGGCTGGCAAACGAGTGCCGCAGCATGTGCGGGTGCACCGGTGCGGCCAAACCCGCTTGCAGGCTGCGCTGGCGCAGGCGTTGCCAGATCGACTGCGCCGTCAGGCGTGTGCCGTTGCGGCCAATGAACAGCGCCGCCGGCGGTGTGCCGCCTGGCACGACCTGATCTGGCATGGGGTGAAAGGTTTGCCTGCGCACAGCCAACCAATGCTGCAGTGCCAGCACCGCCTTTGAACCCACCGGCACGATGCGCCGCTTGCTGCCTTTGCCCAGCACATGTGCCTCGGCCGCATCCAGGTCCACCCAGCCGCGCGCCTGATCACTGGCCTGTGCGTCCAAGCCGGTGAGTTCGCCCACGCGCAGACCGCCGTCGTACAGCAGTTCGGTGATCGCGGCATCGCGCGCTTCCAGCCAGGGGTTGCCGTCTGAGGCGTCAAAGCTGGCGAGCTGCACTGCGTCGTCCACGCTCAGGGCTTTGGGCAGGGGCTTGGCAGCTTTGGGGGCACGCACGTCCAGCACCGGGTTGCAAGTGACCAGGCCTTCGCGCCCGAGCCAGCTGTAAAAACCGCGCCAGCCCGACAAAATCAGCGCAATGCCCCGGCCGCTGCGCCCGCCACTGTGCATTTGCGCCACCCAGCGGCGGATGTGGCTGGCTTGCACACCCAACAGCCCCACGCCTGCACTGGCCGCGTTGAAAGCCAATTTTTCCAGATCAAGCGTGTACAACGCCACGGTGCGTGCGGCCAGGCGTTTTTCAAACTGCACATGGTCCAGGTAGCGCTGCACCAGCACATCCACCGGCTGGGGCGCGGTCTGCATCGGGGTTCAGCGCAGGGGCGAGAGCGCCGCGCTGGCCAGCTCCGCCACACGCGCCAAAAAGTCGGTGCCCATGGTGCTGTTGAAGCGCTGGGCATCGGGCGAGGCCAGCACCAGCAGGCCGAATGCGGGGGCGGTGCTGCCCACCGGCCCGTCACGCAAGGGCAGAATGGCCAGGGACGCAGCTGCTTTGGGGTCTGGCAGCCAGTCAATTGCTTCCAAGCCGGTGTTGACGCCACAAAAGGGCTCGGTCAATGAAGAGATGAACGATTTGGCGTCCTCAGAGACACCTTCGGCGAATGTGTCATGGGCATGCTGCGCCTTCACTCCCCAGACCTTGATGCCGACTTGTGGCACGCCAAATTGTTCGGCCAGCTGGGCAGCCATCAGCTCGGGTAGCGCCTGGGCATTGGTGTTTAAAAACAAGGTGCGCGCCCACTGCAGCAGCTTGTCAGACAGCACCATGTTGTCGTTCACGTTGCGAATCATGTCCATGATGCGCAGTTCCAGCATCTTGATTTTTTCACGCAGCAGCGTGGCCTGGCGCTCTTGCAGGCTCACCGCGCGCTGGCTGTGGGGGCTGCTGAGTTGCACCGCGGCCAGCAGCTCGGCGTGGCGTTCAAAAAAATCAGGCGTATTGGCCAGGTAGTTGGCAATGTCGTCTTCGGTGATCGGGTTGTTGATGGCGCTGGGCAAGTTTGAATTTGGCATGGTGTTTAGCTTTGGGTATGGACGTCAAACGCATCGGGCAGCTCCATGCTACCTTTGAAAACGGTGGTGGCCGGGCCAGTCATCATGACCGGTGCCGTGCCACCGGCCCAGGCAATGCTCAGCACGCCGCCATGGGTGTGCACCTGCACGGTGTCGTCGAGCAGCCCAAGCCGGATGCCCGCCACCACGGCCGCACACGCGCCCGAGCCGCAGGCCAGGGTTTCGCCAGCGCCGCGCTCAAACACACGTAGGCGAATTTGCTGGCGGCTTTGCACCTGCATGAAGCCGGCGTTGACGCGGTTGGGAAAAAACGGATGGTGCTCGATCAACGGGCCCTGTTGCAGCACTGGGGCGCTGTCCAGGTTGTCCACCAACTGCACGGCATGGGGGTTACCCATGGAAACAATTGCTACAAGAATTGTAGCTGTATGCCCTTTGTATTCAAGGGCTAGAGGCCATTTTTGCCATGAACCACTGACCACTGGCTGCACCGTTCCAGGTTTAAAAGGCACGCGTTCAGGCGCAAACACTGGCAGGCCCATGTTGACGGTGACGCGGCCATCTGGCGTGAGCAGCGGCTCGATCACGCCGCTTTTGGTTTGCACCCGGATGGCATCTTGGGTGGTCAACCCCGCATCGCGCACAAAGCGTGCAAAACAGCGCGCGCCGTTGCCGCATTGTTCCACTTCAGCGCCGTCGGCGTTGTGGATGATGTATTCAAAATCAATGCCCGGCGCGGGGGAGGGGCGCACTGTCAGAATCTGGTCGGCTCCCACGCCAAAGTGGCGGTCGGCCAAAAAACGGTAGTGCGCGGCGCTCAGGTTGAAACGGCTTTGGGTCTCGTCAAGCACCACAAAGTCGTTGCCGGCACCGTGCATTTTGGTGAAGGGAATGTGCATGGGATGAGATTATCGGCGAGTGTCGATTTGAAATTGCACGATGCACACGCAGGGTAGAGGAGTTTTTGAAAACGCACAGACGGCGTAGCGCTCAGCTCCGCGGCTGTCCCCCGCCCTGCGGGCTCCTCCTTGATGCCGCTGCGCTGAGCGCTACGCCGTCTGTGCGTCCGCAACGTTGTAGGGGTTGTGGGTATTCAAGTGTCTGGCATGCCAAACCAGTTGGAGATCGACGACATTGGGGTGAATGGTGTAGCGGCATAAAGGAGGAGCCCGCAGGGCGGAGGACAGCCGCGGAACCATTCACCCCGGTGTCGTCGATTCTGCGAAACCAAGGGCTCGCAAAGCAATAACTTGTACCTTTGCCCAGCCATCTTTGGGCGCATTGCGTCGTTGCAAATCGCTTGTTTAGCAGAGCTAAACGGCGCGTTTTGCGCCTAGCACTGCATCCCAAATCTGGCCGTCAAAACGTCCAACTTATTACTTTACGAGCCCTAAGCAGCCGGATGTTTGACTGCGTTTTTGACCAGCTTGCGCTCCACAGCGCTGTCCAGATCAATGTGGCACTGGTCGGCCACCTGCAACAGGTACAGCAGCACGTCGGCAACTTCATCGGCAATGTGCTCTTTTTGATCTGGATTCAGATGTGCCGCCTGCGATTGCTCCGGGGTCATCCATTGGAAGATTTCGGCCAGCTCAGCGGCCTCCACCATCAGCGCAGTGCTCAGATTCTTGGGCGTGTGAAACGGCTGCCAATGGCGATCAGCTGCGAATTCACGCAAGGTAAGTTGCAATGCCTGGAGGTTCATGGGGTTTCCTTGATGGGATCAATCAGCGCCAGTGCCGATTGTCTTGCAAGCGCCCCACAGCTGGCATCCAGACATCTGGCCAGCCTGCATAATTTACCCATGCCCCGTCCTACCCAACTCTTGCATCCGCCCCGCCCCCCGGCACTCACCCGCGCCGCCGCCACCGTGCTGCTGCTGCGCGACACACCCGAGGGCATTGAAGTGCTGATGACGCGGCGCTCGGCCAAAGCCAGTTTTGTGCCGGGCGCGTTTGTCTTCCCCGGCGGCGGCATTGATGCGGCCGACGCGTGTTGTCATAACCAGTGCCAACGCCGTGCCACGCAAACGGACAGCACTTTGACGCAAGCCGTGGCGGCCATTCGTGAGAGTTTTGAAGAGCTGGGTGTGTTGCTGGCTCGCCATGCCGATGGCCGTTGGGCCAGTCAGGCCGAGATTGACGGGATGGATCGCACCAGCGACTTTGCCGCGCAATGCGCCGCGCGTGGCCTGACGCTGGCCGCCAGCGATGTGTTTGTGCTGGCGCGCTGGATCACCGACCGTGACCTGCCCAAACGCTTTGATGTGCCTTTTTTAGTGGCGCGCATGCCACCCGATCAAACCCCGGTGGCCGACGAGACTGAGCAGTTCGAACCGGTCTGGGTGCGCCCGGCAGATGCCTTGGCGCGGCACCAGGCGGGCACGTTTTTCATGATCTTTCCGACCATCCGCACGCTGCAGCAGCTGCAAGCCTTTGCCACGGTCGATGCCGTGCTGCGCGCGTGTGCGGTGAATGAGGAGCCGCTGTTTACCAGTTGCCCGCGCGCCGGGTTGCTGGCTGGGCGTGAGGCGCGCTTCATGGAGCACGAATTGCCATTTAGCGAACTGGCGCTGGTCTGCCCCGACGGCCAGAACGTTCACCCGCTGGACTGGCAGACCGAAACCCCGGTGCCGCTGCTGAAAAACGTGCTGCGCCTGACCGCGCCCAACCCGGGCGTGATGACCGGCCCGGGCACCAACAGCTACCTGGTAGGCGATGCCAGCACCGGCTTCATTGCCATTGACCCCGGGCCTGCCGATGAGGCGCATTTGGGCAAACTCTGGCGCGCCGCCGGTGGCGACATTCGCCTGATCGTCTGCACCCATTCGCATCCCGACCATGCGCCAGGAGCCCGGCCTTTGCAGGCCATGTGCACGCCGAAGCCGCCGATTTTGGGTCTGCCCAGCGCGGCCACAGCCCGGGCGAACAGTGTTTTTGTGCCTGACAAAACACTACAAAATAAAGAGCTGCTTGCCCTTGTTCCATCAGGGCTAGAGGCTGATTTTTCATATAAAAATGGGCACACCCTGCAAGTCATCCACACGCCGGGTCATGCAGCCAACCACTTGTGCCTGCTGCTGCTTGAAGACGGCTTGTTATTCAGTGGCGGCCACATTCTGAGCGGCAGCACCACCGTGATCGACCCGCCTGATGGCGACATGAACAACTACCTGAATTCGCTAGACCTGTTGAGCGCCGCCTGTCTTGAACACCAGATCAAGTTCATTCTGCCCGCACACGGCCACGTGATGGGCGGACCGAACGATGAAGCACTGGCGGCCATCGCCCGTCTGAAGAGGCACCGCTTGCAGCGCGAGGCCAAGGTGCTCTTAGCCATGCAAACGCAGCCGACGGGCACTTTGGACGACTGGCTGGCGCTGGCCTACGACGATGTGCCGCAGCGCATGTGGCCGGTGGCCAAGCGCTCGTTGATGGCGCATGTGGCGCGGCTGGAAGCGCTGTCGGGTTGAGTCAATTTGCTGAGACGATTTGTTGCGACCAATTGGCCTCTCACCCCTGGTACTCAATGGGCATGAAACGATTAAATCAATCGCATCACGCCATGAACCCCAGATTTACCGGATACCCTGCGCCGCCAAAATGCCCGATGTTGGGCAAAACGGTCGGCAACTCGGTATCAGAAACACCAAACCAGCTCGCCAGTGTGGCAGCGTACTGGTCAACCGAGGTGCTGGGCAGCAAGCGGCCTTGTTCCACATGCCACTGGTCGGCAGGGTTGTAATTGCCTGCGCTGTCCTTGGTGTTACCGACGCTCACTGGCGGTGCAGTGCCGTAAAACGCTTGGCCTTTGA
>MNXW01000079.1 GCA_001871515.1 Comamonadaceae bacterium CG2_30_57_122 | reverse complement strand
GATTGGTCTGGTCACCGGTAAGACCGACAGCCTGCATCTGGCCGATGAGGCGGCTGAAGCCCTCAAACTCAAGGCCGAGGAGGGTCAGTCATGAACACCGCCGTTTTATTTATTACCTTGTTTTTCTGCATGGCCATCGGCATGCCGATTGCGGTGAGCCTGGGGCTGTCGAGCCTGGTCACCATCTTTTTCTTTTCGCAAGACTCACTGGCGTCGATGTCGATCAAGCTGTTCGAGACCAGCGAACATTACACGCTGATGAGCATTCCGTTTTTTGTGCTGGCTGGGGCTTTGATGAGCACCGGCGGTGTGGCCAAGCGCATGGTGGTTTTTGCCATTGCAGCGGTAGGCCACTTGCGCGGCGGGCTGGCCATTGCGTCCATTTTGGCCTGCATGTTGTTTGCGGCGGTGTCGGGCTCCAGCCCAGCCACAGTGGTAGCGATCGGCTCGATCGTGATTGCCGGCATGGTCAAAAACGGTTACCCCAAGGAGTTTGCCGCAGGCGTGATCTGCAACGCCGGCACGCTGGGCATCTTGATTCCACCGAGCATTGTGATGGTGGTGTATTGCGCCGTGACCGAAGAATCGGTAGGGCGCATCTTCATGGCAGGGGTCATCCCAGGGTTGTTGCTGGGCTTGATGCTGATGTTTGCCGTGTGGTGGCGTGCTGGCAAACTCAAGGTCAAGCCGCCGCCCAAGGCCAGCGCCACCGAAGTGTTGGTGGCTTTCAAGGACTCCATGTGGGGGCTGGCGCTGCTGGTCATCATCATGGGCGGTATCTACGGCGGTATTTTTACGCCCACCGAGGCGGCGGCCGTGTCGGCGGTGTATGCACTGGTGGTGGCGGTGTTCATTTACCGTGACCTGCGAATGAAACAACTGCCGCACGTGTTTCTGGATGCGGCACGCACCACGGTGATGTTGATGTTCATTGTGGGCAACGCCCTGCTTTTTGCCCACGTGCTGACTACCGAGCGCATTCCGCAAACCATTGCCGAGCAAATTGTGGGCATGGGCATGACCCCGTGGATGTTCCTGCTGGTGGTCAACATCATCCTGCTGGTGGCGGGTAACTTCATGGAGCCGACCGGCATCATTTTGATTTTGGCACCCATCTTCTTCCCGATCTCCAAGCAGTTGGGCATTGACCCGATTCACCTGGGCGTGCTCATGGTGGTGAACATGGAAATTGGCATGGTCACCCCGCCAGTGGGGCTGAACCTGTTTGTCACCAGCGGGGTCACTGGCATGAACCTGGTGCAGGTAACGCGCGCAGCGTTGCCATGGCTGATGGTGCTGCTGACTTTCCTGGTGATGGTGACCTACATTCCGGCCATCACACTCACGCTACCGGACATGATTTTTGGCAAATCGCTCTGACTTGAGCTTGCCACCGTTCAACCTAGATTCCTCAGTTGACCGCTTGTTTTCTTCAATAAGTGCATATGAACATTGAATATTTCCGTCTCAGTCAGATTCACCTTTTGGGTGAGAGCGCTACGCACCCGATTGAGGAATTTAGGTTCAACCGAGATTGTTCATGAGGGTTTGAGATGATGGCGCGCAGGTTTGCGAAGCCGTGTGCAAGGCTGTTCGGCGTTTATAGCTTGGCTATGAACGCCGAACAGACGCACAAAATGACTGCAAAGTTGCCGCAAGGAGGCTGTCGGACTTGCGGTACATCGGCTGCAATCCGACCGCAGCGATCCATTTTTTACCGCCTTTTTAGCGCATAGCTTCGGCTTTGAGGCTGCAAATTCGGCAAAAACTGTCTTTGCTGTGGCTGAATTTGGCTACGCCGCTCTTCGAGAACGCTTCGATGCCGAAAGTCAGACAGACTGCTAGCGCTCAAACAGGTGCGCAGCACCGCCTTATGGACAATTTCGGTTCAACCCCGCAGTCGCCTTGAGTGGCTGCGGGGTTGATGCTTTTGGGGTGTCGCTCTGGATTCATGCAAGTGAATGGTTAATTTGCAGCGCCTCATCCAGCACCTCAATCCAGTGCCGCACTTTGGTCGCCGTGCCACTCTGCAAATGGGTGATGCAGCCGATGTTGGCCGAGACAATTTCATCTGGCGGCTGGTCACCAAAGGTGGTGGCCAGGTTGCCTAGTTTGCGGTCACGCAGCTGGTACGAAATTTTTGGGTTGAGCACGCTGTAGGTGCCGGCTGAGCCGCAGCACAGGTGCGCCTCGCAGCCGGTGGTTTTGACGTTAAAGCCCAGCTCGGCCATGTATTTTTCAACCCCACCGCGCAGCTGCATGCCGTGCTGCAGGGAGCACGGCGGGTGAAAGGCAATGCGGCGGGCGTTGGCCGACACCTTGTCTTTGAGCTTGGCTGCAAGCTCGGGCAACCATTCGCTCAAATCCATGGTCAATTCGCTCACCCGCTTGGCGCGTGCCGCGTAATGGGGGTCGTCACGCAGGATGTGGCCGTAGTCTTTGACAGTCGCGCCGCAGCCTGAAGCGTTGATCACAATCGCTTCCACGCCACGCTCCAGTTCAGGCCACCAGGCATCCACGTTGGCACGCATTTCAGCTTTGCCGCCGTCCTGGTCGTTCAGGTGGAACTTGACGGCACCGCAGCAACCGGCTTTGGCGGCCACCACACACTGGATGCCGGCGGCATCCAACACGCGGGCGGTGGCGCTGTTGATGTTGGGGCTCATGCTGGGTTGCACGCAGCCTTCAAGCACCAGCACCTTGCGGCTGTGCTTGCGCGTGGGGGTGATGCCGGCGTCTTGCTTTGCAGGCACCTTGTTTTGCAGTGCATGCGGCAGCAGTGGGCGCAGCAGTTGCCCTAGCGCCATGGCGGGGGCAAAGGCCGGGCTGGGCAGGCCTTCTTTCAAGGCCCAGCGCAAGGCGCGTTCGGTGGCCGGGCGCGGCACTTGCGCGTCCACAAGCTTGCGGCCAATCTCGAGCAAGTGGCCGTATTGCACGCCGCTGGGGCAGGTGGATTCGCAGTTGCGACAAGTCAGGCAGCGGTCCAGGTGCAGCTGGGTTTTGCGCGTGGGCGTTGTACCCTCAAGCACCTGCTTCATCAGGTAGATGCGCCCGCGTGGGCCGTCAAGCTCGTCACCTAGCAGCTGGTAGGTGGGGCAGGTGGCGGTGCAAAAACCGCAGTGCACGCATTTGCGCAAAATGGCTTCGGCTTCGATGCCGTCAGGGGTGCCGGCGTATTGGGGAGCGAGTTGGGTTTGCATGGTGTCAAAGCTCCGGGTACATGCGACCGCGGTTAAAGATATTGGCAGGATCGAACTCAGCCTTGAGGCGTTGGTGAATTTTGGCGAGTACCGGATTTAACTCATTAAAACGGCCTGTAGCCCATGTATTAACTGAGCCTGGTGCTATAAAAATAGATGCAAATCCGCCCGCATCAGCGGCCAGTTTGCGCAACTGAGTCGTGGCGGATTCCGGGGCCCAGAGCCAGCGCTGGCCGCCATGCCATTCCACCAGCTGTGGCCAGGGCAGTTTCAGCGCCGGGGTGGTTGGTGGCAGGCTCAAGCGCCACAAAGCCAGTGGCTCAATGGCCTGGGTGGGGGGGGTGAAGAAGGGCAGTGTCTGGTCACGGCAGGCGGCCCAGTCGGGTAGAGCCTGCGCGTTGTCTATGCGGCTGCCGGGGGCATCGGCCAGCATGCGGTCGCAGGCGGACTCCACTGCGGCGCAGGCTCCTCGCAGGCGCACAAACAGCAGATTTGGGCTATGTGGGGCGGTGTCGTCACAAACCCAGCAACTGGCGTTCAAGGGCAAAGGCTGCGCGCCCCAGCGGTGTAACTGTGCCAGGGCGCTGGTCTGATCCATCTGAAACACCAAAGTGGCTTCAGCCGGTGCAACTGGCAGCACTTTGAGCGAGATGTCGGTCAGCAGCCCCAGCGTGCCCATGGCGCCCACCATCAGGCGCGATACATCGTACCCGGCCACGTTTTTCATGACCTGGCCGCCAAAGGTGAGGTGCTCTGCCCGGCCATTGATGAGCTGCACCCCCAGCACGTAGTCGCGCACGCCGCCCACGCTGGCGCGGGCTGGGCCGCTCAATGCTGCTGCCACCATGCCGCCGCAAGTGCCGCCGTTCAAGCGGTCTAACGTGCCAAAGCGCGGCGGTTCGAAGGCCAGGCACTGGCCTGCTTCGGCCAGCAAAGCCTCTAACTCGCGCAAGGGTGTACCGGCGCGCACGGTGACCACTAGTTCACTGGGCTCATAGGCCACGATGCCGGTGTAATCGCGCGTTTCCAGCAACTCGCCTTGCAGGGATTCACCGTAAAAGTCCTTGCTGCCCCCGCCCCGGATGCACAGCGGGGTGCGGTGCGCGGCCGCAGCCCGAATGCGGTCAATGAAGATGTTCAGAATGGTTTCCATAGGTCAGATCAGGTCTTTCGGAGCAGCACATGTTAGGGGCTAGACAGGCGTTGTGCATTGAATATTTTGAACAGCAGTTGTTCAAAAAAATGGCGGTCACGGTGGCATTAAAAAACCGGGTCAACTTGTCCAGCCGGGGTCTATCGGTCAATATCAGAGTTGTAGTAAACGCAGCCGCAGCGCGTCGCGCCAGCCGCGCAGCCGCTGGGCGGATGTCCAAAACCACCATAGTTTGCCCGTCCAAGTCCAAAACCGCCTGGGTTTGAGCACCAACAAGACAACCAGGCTTGCGGCAGGCCATTGCGGGTGCTGGTACAGCCAGACCCAGCCCGCCCTGATTTGATCGACCCAAGCAGCCGGGCGCTGCAGGCGTTGCAGGTGCTGGGTCAAACCCAGACGCAGTTCGGTGCTGCGAATCAGCAAGCGCTGCTGGCGCAGCCGCACGTCATCAGGGCTCATGGGTGGGTGGGGTGGGGGTGAGCGCGGCGCGGTCACGTTCAAGCTCTGCCAGGCTGACGTTGAACAGGTTGGATTCGGCGCTTAGCTTGCGTTTGGCCGCGCCCAGCAGCATGACTCCGCTGGCGAAAAAAAGCACCGCCAGCGTTCCTACGGCGGCCAGCCGGTAGCCGTCCCACAGCAGCAAAATCACAAAGCCACACCACAACACCGCAGCCACCGTCAAACTCAGCAGGGCGGCCATACCCCAGAGCAACCCGCTTCCGATGCGATGTTTTTCAAGTTCTAGTTCAGTGCCCAACAGCGCCAGGCGCACCCGCAACAGTTCAATGACGCTGCCCAGCGAGCCTTGCAGTTGGTTAAACAGTCCGCCAGCAGTGTGGGTGTCTGGCATGGGGCTAGCGGCGGCTGATCAACATGCCAACCACCAGACCCACACCGGCTGCAATGCCCACGGATTTCCATGGGTTTTCGTGCACGTAAACATCGGTGGCATGACCTGCGGCTTTGGCTTTTTCAACCGTTATTTGTTGCAGGTGCGTCAATTCGGCTTTGGCTTTTTCCATGCGCTCACGCACGCGGGCTCGTAACTGCACGGCTCCGGCGCTGACTTCATCGGCAGTGAGCTTGAGCATTTCTTCTGAATCAGCAATGCCCTGGTGCAGGTCTTTGATGAGTTTTTCTTTACTGAGTTGAAGGGCTTCGGACATGATGGACTCCATGAAAATTGAGAAGATAAGTTTAGTCCTTATGCGTCGCAATAGCCAATGCCAATTTGTGTCAAAACGGCAGCCCCGCGTCAGAACGTTGTTGGTCAATCCACAAAACATTGAACCGGCAAACCCGCCACTGCAACGCGCATCGACAATACCTGTCCGGTGAGCGTAAAAGCTTTCAATTCAGCAGCACTTCGGTGATGTCGGGCGCTGGTGAGGTACAGGGTTTTGAAGTCTTCACCGCCAAAGCAGGGCATGGTCGGGCATTGCAGCGGGGTCGGGTATTCGACCAGTAGCGTGCCGTTGGGGGCAAACTGGCACACACGCTGACCTTCAAACAGGGCCACCCAGTAGTTGCCCTGCACGTCTACCGCCGCGCCGTCCGGACGACCCCGGTAGCCGCCGTTGTCCAGAGCCTGCGGGTCGGCGTGCCAGCCTGTGGGTTTGGGGTTGAAAGAAGCAAACACACGCTGCTTGCCCATGACAGCGCTGGGCAGATCAAAGTCCCAGGCCCAGACGGTGTGGCTTGGCGTGTCGGCCCAGTACAGGGTGCGGTTGTCGGGGCTCCAGGCCAGGCCATTGGCGGTGGTCATGCCCGCGCTGGGGGCTATTTTGCATTCCACCTGTGGCCTGCCCACCGGGCTCGCGTGTCGTGCGTCTATGCAGTACAGGGCGGCGTTTTTCTTGCTGCGGGTTTCGTCAATGGTGCCGACCCAGAAGCGCCCCAGCGCGTCGCATTTGCCATCGTTGGCGCGCATCTCGGCGGGGTCGTAGTCCAGTGTGGTCAGCAGCGCCAGCGCGCCACCCCACTCGCGGGCGCGAAACACGCCGTGGCGCAGCGCCACCACCAGGCCGCCACTGGCCGCCGGGGCCATGCAGCCGGGTTCGCTGGGCATGTCCCAAGCCTCAACCGTGCCCATGTGGATGTTGGCGCGTAAGAGCTGCCTGCCCGCAATGTCAAGCCAATAAAGCATTTGCTCCTGCGGATGCCAGAACGGCGATTCGCCCAGGGCGCAGACGTGGGGGCTGACGGTTTGCCAAGTGGCGGGTGTGGTGGTGAGGGTCATGTGTAAAGGCTCCATGACGCTGATTGTCCACACTCAGTCGCTAGCATAAAAAAACCCACCAAGGCCTGAGCCGGGTGGGTTTGGGGTTAAGGACAAAAAACCTGAAAGCTTGCGGGCTCTTGTGATCCCGCAGCTTTCCTTTTTCTGTTAGCGGCCGTAAGCAGTTTCGCCGTGTGATGTGACATCCAGACCTTCGCGTTCGTGTTCTTCAGAAACACGCAGACCAATCGTCAGGTCAACAATCTTGTAAGCAATGAACGACACGACGCCAGACCAGATCACGGTGGTCAACACGGCTTTGGTTTGAATCCACACTTGGCTGGCAATGGAGTAGTCAGCAGATGTCACCATGCTGGCGGTGACCCAGTCGGCCACGTAACCAGGGCCACCAAGCGCTGGGCTGTTGAACACGCCGGTCAGGATGGCACCCAAGATGCCACACACACCGTGCACGCCAAACACGTCCAGCGAGTCGTCTGCACCCAGCAGTTTCTTCAGACCATTTACGCCCCACAGACCGGCAAAGCCAGACAAGAAGCCGATGATCAGTGCGCCGCCGATGCCCACGTTGCCCGCTGCCGGGGTGATGGCCACCAGGCCCGCTACGCAACCAGAAGCCGCACCCAGCATGGAAGCCTTGCCACGCATCAGGGTTTCACCGATGCACCAGGCCAACACAGCTGCTGCGGTTGCACCAAAGGTGTTAATAAAGGCCAACGCTGCAAAGCCATTGGCTTCCAGCGCCGAGCCCGCGTTGAAGCCAAACCAACCCACCCACAGCAGGGATGCGCCCACCATGGTCAAGGTCAGGCTGTGCGGTGCCATGGACTCTTTGCCGTAACCAATGCGCTTGCCCACCATGTAAGCACCGATCAAACCAGCCGCAGCCGCGTTGATGTGCACCACGGTGCCGCCAGCAAAGTCTAGCGCGCCGGATTGCCAGATATAACCGGCTTTGGCGTTCATGGCGTCGACCACGTCAGCAGCACCGTAGGCATCAGGACCCATCCAGAACCAGACCATGTGGGCAATTGGGGCGTAGCTGAAGGTGAACCACAGTGCCATGAAGGCCAGCACCGCAGAGAACTTCATGCGCTCTGCGAATGCACCCACAATCAGCGCGCCGGTGATGCCAGCAAACGTGGCCTGGAAGGCCGCAAACACGATTTCAGGAATGTAGACACCCTTGCTAAAAGTCGCGCCGTTGGCAAAAGTGCCCGCCGCGTTGTCCCAGATGCCGGCCATGAACAGCCGGTCAAAGCCGCCAAAGAACGCATTGCCTTCGGTGAACGCCAGGCTGTAGCCATAGATGAACCACAGCACCACGATCATTGAGAACGTGACCATGACCTGCATCAGCACCGACAGCATGTTCTTGCTGCGCACCAAGCCGCCGTAGAACAGTGCCAGGCCGGGCACGGTCATCAAAATCACCAGCAGCGTGGAGACCATCATCCAGGCGGTGTCGCCTTTGTTGGGAACAGGCTCGGGGGCGGCTGCGGGCGCTGCAACGGCGGCAACAGCGGCAGCAGGTGCTGGCGCTTCAGCAGGCTTGGCCTCTGATGCTGCTGGAGCAGCAGCCACAACCGGTGCGGCTTCTGATGCTGCTGGCGCAGATTGCGACAGGGCAAGCGAACTGCCTAGCAGCAGACCCAAGCCCAAGGTAAGGGATGCGAGTAATTTTTTCATGTTGGTGACCTCTTTGCGTGGGGGGTTACAGCGCTTCTTTACCGGTCTCGCCGGTACGGATGCGGATGACCTGCTCTATTGGCGAGACAAAAATTTTGCCGTCGCCAATCTTGCCGGTGCGTGCTGCGCCTTCGATGGCCTCAATGACCTGATCCACCAGTGCGTCGTCAATGGCGGCCTCAATCTTGACCTTGGGCAAAAAGTCCACCACGTATTCCGCGCCGCGGTACAGCTCGGTGTGGCCTTTTTGACGACCAAAGCCCTTGACTTCAGTCACAGTGATCCCTTGCACGCCGATGGCAGAGAGCGCTTCGCGCACCTCATCGAGCTTGAAGGGTTTGATGATGGCAGTAACAAGTTTCATGCGAACTCCTTGGAAATAAGTAAACGGGGGTCATTCCATGTTTTTGAAGCTTCATAGCCCTCCAACTTTGAGTTGACAAAGCTGTAAAGCAGGGTTCGTGCCAAGCCGGGTTGGCTGGCCGAGAGAAGTTCATAGCCAAAGCCATGGACAACGAACAAACGGGCAAAATGGCTGCAAATCGACCGCCAGGCATCGCGCAGGCACGAAGTGCAGCCTGATGGATGCTTTGGGTTCAACTGCAACAGTTGACACATTTCCCCAGCATTACGCTAAGATATCTGTATAAAAAACCAGTATGCACCATGTCGGTGCATTTGTTTACCAAGGGAATCCCATGAGTCTGTCTTTGGTGCAAAGTCGAGCCCTGTTGGGGTTGGATGCAGCGGCGGTCACCGTTGAGGTGCATCTGGCCAATGGCCTGCCCAGTTTTACGCTGGTTGGCCTGGCAGATGTAGAAGTGAAAGAAGCGCGGGAGCGGGTGCGCAGCGCCATTCAGAACTCGGGGCTGGAGTTTCCCAACAACAAACGCATCACCGTCAACCTGGCTCCGGCGGATTTACCCAAAGACTCGGGTCGCTTCGACCTGCCCATCGCACTGGGCATTTTGGCGGCCAGCGGGCAAATGGATGCTGCCAAGCTGGCCGGCTATGAATTTGCCGGTGAGTTGTCGCTGTCGGGCGAGTTGCGCGCCGTGCGTGGCGCACTGGCCATGAGCCTGGCGCTGCATGCCAGCCACGTGGTGACACAACTGGTGTTGCCGCCCGGCAGTGCCGAGGAAGCAGCCCTGGTGCCTGATGCGCAGGTCTACCGCGCCCACCATTTGCTTGATGTGGTGCAGCACTTTTTACCTGAGGGGGCGCAAGCCGCAGCCACCGAGCCCAGCCCGGGCTGGAGCCGCGTCAGTCCGCAAACGCAAGGCCGTGAAGCCCAGTACCTTGACATGGCCGATGTCAAAGGCCAGCTTGGCGCCAAACGCGCGCTGGAGATTGCCGCTGCAGGTGGCCACAGCCTGCTGCTGGTGGGCCCGCCGGGTGCGGGCAAATCGATGCTGGCGATCCGGTTTGCCGGGCTGCTGCCCCCCATGAGCACAGACGAAGCCCTGCAAAGCGCGGCTATTGCCAGCCTGGGCGGGCGGTTTTCGCTGGAACAATGGGCGCAGCGCCCCACCTGTCACCCGCACCACACGGCCAGTGCGGTGGCCTTGGTGGGCGGTGGTTCGCCGCCGCGGCCAGGTGAGATTTCTCTGGCGCACCACGGCATTTTGTTTTTGGATGAGTTGCCTGAATTCCCCCGTGCCGCGCTGGAGGCCTTGCGTGAGCCACTAGAAACCGGGCGCATCACCATCTCGCGGGCGGCGCGGCGGGCCGAGTTTCCGGCGCGCTTTCAACTCATTGCCGCCATGAACCCATGCCCCTGTGGCTATTTGGGCTCCATGCAAAAAACCTGCCGCTGCACCCCCGACCAGGTGGCACGCTACCAAGGCAAGCTCAGTGGCCCCTTGATCGACCGCATTGACCTGCATGTGGAAGTGCCAGCCGTCAACACCGCCGAGCTGATGAACGCACCGCCAGGCGAACGCACCGCTGACATCCAGGCCCGATGTACCGCCGCACGTGCGCGTGCGCTGGCGCGCCAGGGCGTAGCCAACCAGGCACTGCAGGGGCAGGAACTGGACCAACATTTGTTGCTAGACGAAGCTGCGGCCAAGTTCCTGAACGTGGCGGCCACCCGCTTGGGCTGGTCGGCCCGCAGCACCCACCGGGCCTTGAAAGTGGCGCGCACCATTGCAGACCTGGCCGGCGCGCGCAGCACCCAGGTAACGCATGTGGCTGAGGCCATGCAGTACCGCCGCGCGCTGAAGGCTGCTTGATCGTCATGCCTTCACTAAACACGTATCCACGCACTGGCCGGCTTAGGGCTTGTTCATGAATAAGATGTAGATTTGGCCGCCGGATTTGGGATGCAATGCGAGGCGCAAAGCGTGCCGTGCAGCTCTGCTGCACAAGCGATTTGCAACGACGCAGTGCGCCCAAAGTTGGCGAGTCAAATGTGCATGTTATTTGTGAACAAGCCCTAACGTCCATGTTCAACAAGGACACCCCAAAGCATGAAACATGCGCGCCCTGTGTAGAGCGGGTTTCAACCCGCCATGGCCGACTGAAGTCGGCCCTACGACACGCCATTCTTGTCGACTGTGGGCGTTGTTTCACATTAAGGTTCGTAAGCCGCTAAGCGTCGTATTTCGTCGGCATTGAATTGGGATTGCTGGAGTTGAACAAGCGCCAGATCACGTTCTGAGGGTGGTGCGTCTGACAGTGTTTGAAGCAACTGATGCCGCGCGGTTAAATAGTGTTCTATACGTTGCTTCCAAGCGGCCTCGTCACGGTCTAACTCGGCCAGTCGGGCAGCGGCTTCGGGGGTGAGCTCTTTGGCTCGCATGCGGTATACATCATCCTCGCTGGCGCCTTGTTCACGCAGGGTTTGTGCCATATGTTCGACGTTCAGCACCTGCCTTGGCGCTTCTCGCGCTTCACGCAATGCAACAGACTGAGACGCGTCTAGCGCAGCAAGTTGTTGTTTTTTCTGTAGTTCATTCAGGCTCGGGTTCTGGCTGATTTCCAATCGTGCCACGGTATCAAGATCGTACTCATCCTCAAATCCGAACATACCTTGTGTTTCCTTGGCGCTGAAAAACTGCGCACGCAGGTCTTGCATGGCCAATAAACGTTGCCTAACCGCTTTGGCATCACTGCCGATCCATTCGGGATTGGTTTCCAGATCAACCAGACTGCGCTTGAATTGCAAATATTGGGACAGCAGGTGCTGGGCTGAGGGTATCTGAGCGAGCGACAAGCGTTGATTGAGATCGCTTGCAATTTCCAGCGTGATGGCTTCAATACTTTGCTCGCCGACCGCGCTCAGGTAGTAGTCAAACAGGCGTTTGAGTTCGGCGTAAGGCAAGTCGCCCGCTGCCTGCCCAGGCGCAGTCAAGACGGGCTTGGGAAAATTGCCGTCAGGTACAGTGTCTTGCATGGACTGCACAAACACGGCTCCGCCGTTTGCTGAAGCAGTGTGACTTTGGTAAATGGCCTGTTGGCTGGCTGTGTCAGGCCACCACAGCCAGCTTGCGCTTACCAGGGACAGACACAACACGCCAAAGGCAATGCGCTTGTTTGCCAATGTCATAACGATATTACATGCCCAGATTACGCAAACGGTTGGCGTGCTGGCGGTACAAAGTGACCGGGTTGGTTTCAAATAAATTGACCAAACCAATAGTCTGGTTGACTTCGTCCAGGTGGTTCATTGCATAGTTGTCGCGAATCACGCGCCCCAAATGGCTGGAACAACTCGACACCAGACCATCGCTTTTGGCTCCAGCGAAGGCTAACGAGGTTAACGCCAGAGCCGGATCCACCACATCGAACACATTGGTGTAGGGTTTGGCGCCGCTCCAGGAGAAATAAGAGACACCTCGCACCACATAAGCACCTTCGCCGCAAGCTGATGTGGGTACGCCCTCGGGGTGCGACCGGTTGAAGCTGAGAGAGCCAGCGGTGCTGAGTGATTTGACCGCAGCCAGTGAATCCTGGCGCAACCCCGTGCCACCCGACAAAAAGTTGATGATCGAACCCAGGCCATTGGTCACTGATACCAGCACAGAGTTTGGCAAAGACCCGGGTGGTGCCACGCCCAAAATGACATCTGCCACAGCTGAGCCTTTGTTAACACCGCCGATTGAAGTGACAGAGGCCACCAGATCAGGTCGCACCGAAGCCACATAGCGGATGGTCGGGCCGCCATGGCTGTGTCCAATCAAATTCACCTTGGCTGCACCTGTGGCGGCCAGAATTTGTTTGACCTGTGTCAGCAACTGCTCGCCGCGCACCTCGGTGCTGTTGGCTGCAGAAACCTGGGTTGTGAAAACCTTGGCACCATCCGAGCGCAATGCCGATGAAAGGCCATAAAAATAGTCCACAGGACCGATCTTGTCAAAACCGAATAAGCCATGTACCAACACAATCGGGTACTTGGTTTGTGTATAGCCTGCGGCCCAGGTGGACGCAGGAATAAGTGTCAGTGCCATTAAAAAGGCACCCAGCCAGGTCTTCAGTTTTTTCATATAAATTGTCTCCAGCAGGATCACAGGTAGATGGGGTGGACATATGCCGCAGCGTGCTGGCTTGCATTTTTGTGCACCCCAGAGCCTGGCGGATCCTTGTTGATTAATCGTGTCAATCAGTCAAAAACCACTAAAAAGCACGTATGTGCTTTTTTTGATGTTAATTTGCGCCAGCCAATTTGTCATGCTGGGAAACCCGTGCTGGTAAACCCTGAGTAGACGGCTACAAATTCGAACCCAGCAGGCGCTGCAGCTCCCGCTCGGGCAGGCCACGGCGTGCGGCCAGGTCTTTAAGCTGGTCTTCGCCAATTCTGCCGACGTTGAAGTACGTGGCCTGCGGGTGGCCGATGTAGAAACCGCTGACGCTTGATGCCGGGCTCATGGCCAGGCTCTCGGTGAGCGTCATGCCAACGTCGTCGCATTGCAGCAGCGCAAACATGTCCTTTTTGACGCTGTGATCCGGGCAGGCGGGGTAGCCGGGCGCGGGGCGTATGCCGGTGTATTTTTCGGCAATCAGCTCCTGCGCCGTCAAGGCCTCGGATGGCGCGTAGCCCCACAGGTCGGTACGCACCTTGTGGTGCAGGCATTCGGCAAAGGCTTCGGCCAACCGATCGGCCAGCGCTTTGAGCATGATGGCGCTGTAGTCGTCATGCGCGGCCAGAAACTGGGCTTCTTTTTTCTCCAGGTTCAAACCGGTGGTGACAGCAAACAGGCCGACATAATCTTGTAAGCTTTTTGAGCCTCTAGCCCTTGTTAAGTCTGGGCTAGTAGCTATGTTTTGCGTAGCATCTACACAGGGTGCAACAAAGTCTGCCAGGCAACGGCTCGGGCGCATCACACCATCAATTTCTTCCTTGGCGGCTTGCTGGCGCAGGCCGTACCAGGTCAAAGCCACGGTGCTGCGCGATTCATTGGTGTAGAGCGCCATGTCGTCGTCGCCCACGCGGTTGGCCGGGTACAGGCCAATGACCCCATTGGCGGTGAGCCAGCGGCCATCGATGATTTTTTTCAGCATCGCCTGGCCGTCGGCAAATACTTTTTTGGCTTCCACGCCTACCACGTCGTCGTCCAGAATCGCCGGATAGGGACCAGCCAAATCCCAGGTTTGAAAGAACGGGCCCCAGTCGATGTACTGCGCAATCTCGGCCAGGTCAAAGTTTTTGAAAACGCGTCGACCGATGAACTTTGGGGCTGTGGGCTGGTAGCTGGCCCAGTCGATCGGCGTTTTGTTGGCGCGGGCTTTGTCCAGCGGCCACAGCGGTGTGACCTTTTTGTTGGCGTGTTGGGTGCGCACCTTGTCGTAGTCGGCGCCAAGTTCCGCCACAAACGCACCTTTGGCATCGCCCAACAAGTTTTGCGCCACGCCCACGCTGCGGCTGGCATCGGGCACATAAACCACCGGCCCGTCGTAATGCGGTGAGATTTTGACGGCGGTGTG
>MNXW01000176.1:317-5798 GCA_001871515.1 Comamonadaceae bacterium CG2_30_57_122 | reverse complement strand
CCGCTGATGGTTTTGGCAATGCGTTGGGCGCAGGCTTTGGCTTGTGTTGCATCTCGCGCCTCGACCATCACCCGCACCAGCGGTTCGGTGCCACTGGGGCGGATCAGCACCCGCCCGGTCTGGCCCAGTTCGGCCTCCACCGCCCGGGTTTCAGCCTCCAGACCAGGGCTGGTTTTCCAGTCTTGCCCAGGCAGCAAACGCACATTGACCAAGGTTTGCGGAAACAGCGTGACTTCAGCCAGCAACTCGGCCAGCTGTTTGCCGCTGCGCGCGCACAGTTGCAGCACCTGCAGCGCAGACACCAAGCCGTCACCGGTGGAATGCTTGTCCAGCACCAGCAGGTGGCCGGAGCCTTCACCGCCAAGCAGCCACTGGTTTTTTTCCAGCTCTTCCAGCACGTAGCGGTCACCCACTTTGGCGCGCACCAGGGGCACGCCCCGCGCCTTCAAGGCCAGTTCGACCGCCATGTTGGTCATCAGCGTGCCCACCACCCCCGGCACCGGCTCACCGCGCCGCAACCGGTCGTCCACCATCAGGTACAGCAGTTCGTCACCATTGAACAGCCGCCCGCTGGCATCCACCAGTTGCAGCCGGTCGGCATCACCGTCCAAGGCAATGCCCAGGTCAGCCCGATGGGTTTTGACAGCCTCGATCAGGGCCTCAGGGTGGGTCGCACCCACGCCTTTGTTGATGTTCAAGCCGTCAGGTGCGCAGCCAATGGCAATCACCTCGGCCCCGAGTTCATGGAACACCTTGGGCGCAATGTGGTAAGCCGCGCCATGCGCCGCATCGACCACGATGCGCATGCCCTTGAGGGTGAGGTTGTTGGCAAAGGTGCTTTTGCAAAATTCAATGTAGCGTCCGGCGGCATCGTCCAACCGACGCGTTTTGCCCAGGTGGGCCGAGTCCGCCCACACCGGTGGCTCTTGCAGCGTGGCTTCTACATCCAGCTCCCAGGCATCGGGCAACTTGGTGCCCTGGGCACTGAAAAACTTGATGCCGTTGTCGTCAAAAGGGTTGTGACTGGCCGAAATCACTACACCGAGCGATGCCCGCTGCGCCCGCGTGAGGTAGGCCACGCCGGGTGTCGGCAGGGGGCCGAGCAGCACCACATCCACCCCGGCGGAATTGAAACCGCTTTCCAGCGCACTCTCGAGCATGTAGCCGGAAATACGCGTGTCCTTGCCAATCAGCACCGTCGGGCGCACTTCGGTGCGTTTGAGCACCCGACCCACCGCATGCGCCAGCTTGAGCGCGAAATCTGCCGTTATCGGGTGTTGCCCCACCGTGCCGCGAATACCGTCAGTGCCAAAAAATTGCCGTGCCATAAAACTCCCTTGTAAACCTGCGAATCAGCAATGAATTATCGTATGGCCTGCAACACGCGCAGGGCTTGCACCGTTTCCTTGACATCATGCACACGCAGCACCGCCGCACCACGCTCTGCGGCCAACAAGGCGGCGGCCACGCTGGGAATCAAACGCTCCTGGGCTGACAACACCTCGCCTTGATCCGCATGCACCGTCATGCCGGCCAAGGATGATTTACGTGACCAACCCGCCAGCACGGGATAACCGGCTTGCAGCAATTCGGCCTGGCGTGACAACAGCGAAAAATTTTGCGCCACGGTTTTGCCAAAACCGATCCCCGGGTCCAGCACGATTCTGGCCTTATCGACCCCTAGCCCTTGCAAATCATGGGCGCAGTGCTTCAAAAACGAGAGTACCTGCGTCACCACATCGCCCGTCATGGGCTGCACTTGCATGGTCTGGGGTTCGAGGTGCATGTGCATCAGGCACACACCACAACGGGGGTGTGCGGCCACCACAGCGGAGCCCCTGAGCGTTTGCCCGGGCTCCCGCCAACGCAAGGCCCAGATGTCGTTGATGATGTCCGCGCCCAAGTCCAGCGCAGCTTGCATCACCGCTGGCTTGTAGGTGTCCACCGACACCGGTACACCCAGGGTCACGGCGGCACGCAGCACCGGTAGCACCCGGGCCAGTTCTTCGGTTTGCCCCACCGGCAGCGCACCGGGTCGGGATGATTCGCCACCGATGTCCAGCAGATCAGCGCCATCTTGCAGCAGTTGCTCACAATGCCGAATCGCAGCCTGGGTTGAGCCATGCTGGCCACCGTCAGAAAACGAGTCCGGCGTGACATTGACAATTCCCATGACCTGAGGGCGGCTCAGGTCGATCTGAAACCGGCTGGTTTGCCAAATCATCTGTGCACTCCTTCAAAAAAAATGGGGCCGAAGCCCCATTTTGTGATGTTCAAAAATCACGCTGCGTGTGGTGCAGCATCTGCAGCAACGGCCGGTGTGCCACCCGAGCCGCTGTCCGAGCCGGCTGGCGGAATACGCGGTGACCAGTCTTTGGGCGGGCGCGGCGCTTTGCCGGCCATGATGTCGTCCAACTGGTCGGCATCAATGGTTTCCCACTCCAGCAAGGCTTTGGCCATGGCGTGCATGTGGTCGCTGTGCTCTTCGATCAGGCGACGCGCCAGGGCGTACTGCTCGTCGATGATGCGGCGCACTTCAGAGTCGACCTTTTGCATGGTCTCTTCGCTCATGTTGGTGGTCTTGGTGACCGAGCGACCCAGGAAAACTTCGCCCTCGTTTTCGGCGTAGACCATGGGGCCCAAGGCCGCCGTCATGCCGTAGCGCATGACCATGTCACGGGCGATCTGGGTGGCGCGCTCAAAGTCGTTGCTGGCGCCGGTGGTCATCTGGTGCATGAAGACTTCTTCGGCAATGCGGCCACCAAAAAGCATGCTGATCTGGTTGAGCATGTAGTCTTTGTCATACGAGTAGCGGTCTTGCGCTGGCAGGCTCATCGTCACGCCCAAGGCACGTCCGCGCGGAATAATGGTGACCTTGTGCACCGGGTCACATTTGGGCAGCAACTTGCCGATCAAGGCGTGGCCAGATTCGTGGTAGGCGGTGTTGCGGCGCTCTTCTTCAGGCATGACCATGCTCTTGCGCTCAGGACCCATCAGAATCTTGTCTTTGGCTTTTTCAAAGTCCTGCATTTCCACCGTGCGGGCGTTGCGCCGAGCGGCCATCAAAGCCGCCTCATTGCACAGGTTGGCCAGGTCGGCACCGCTCATGCCGGGCGTGCCCCGGGCAATCACCGCAGCGTTCACGTCCGGGCTCAAGGGCACCTTGCGCATGTGTACGTTCAGAATTTGTTCGCGGCCGCGAATATCAGGCAGCGTCACGTAGACCTGACGGTCAAAACGACCCGGGCGCAACAACGCGGCGTCCAGAATGTCAGGCCGGTTGGTGGCGGCCACCACGATCACGCCCACATTGGTCTCAAAGCCGTCCATCTCGACCAGCATCTGGTTGAGCGTTTGTTCACGTTCATCGTTACCGCCGCCCAGACCCGCGCCACGTTGGCGACCGACCGCGTCAATTTCGTCGATGAAGATGATGCAGGGCGCGTTCTTCTTGGCGTTCTCAAACATGTCACGCACCCGGCTGGCGCCGACACCGACAAACATTTCCACAAAGTCAGAGCCTGAGATACTGAAGAAAGGCACTTTGGCCTCACCGGCAATCGATTTGGCCAACAGGGTTTTACCCGTTCCAGGGGGACCCACCAGCAGCAAGCCGCGCGGAATGCGGCCGCCGAGTTTCTGGAACTTGGCCGGGTCTTTCAAGAAATCGACCACTTCCTTGACCTCTTCCTTGGCTTCGTCGCAACCGGCCACATCGGCAAAGGTGACGGTGTTGGTGTTTTCGTCCAGCAAGCGTGCCTTGCTTTTGCCAAAACTGAAAGCCCCGCCCTTGCCGCCGCCTTGCATCTGGCGCATGAAGTAAACCCATACGCCAATCAGCAGCAGCATCGGGCCCCAGCTGACCAGCAGCGTCATCAGCAAGGAACCTTCTTCACGCGGACGCACGTCAAATTTGACGTCGTTGGCAATCAGGTCGCCCACCAGCCCACGATCGAGGTAGGTGGCGGTGGTGCGCACCTTGCGGTCGTCAGTGGTGATGGCGATGATTTCGGTGCCGCTCTGGCCTTCCTGGATGACCGCGCTCTTGATGCGGTTGTTGCGGACTTCATCAAGAAAATCCGAGTAACCCAAATAGCCCGAACCGCCGACAGGGCGCGCGTCAAACTGCTTGAAAACAGTGAACAGCACCATTGCAATCACCAGCCAGACCGCAATTTTTGAAAACCATGGATTGTTCAAGCGAAACTCCAGTAGATACAGGAAAGGTGATAAATAACGACCTAATTACGAATTTTAGGCGTTTCAACCCAGACGATTTGCAAGGCAACGGCCAGCAGCCACAAGATTTGCAAGGAATTTACACATTTTTCAGCACCAGCCCCACCAGAAAGGTTTCTGACGACCGGTCTCGTGAGGCTTTGGGCTTGAGGCGCTTGACGGTGACAAAGGTTTCCTGAAAGCGTTTGAACAGCGTGTCGTAACTGCCGCCGTGGAACACTTTGGCCACCAGCGCGCCTTCGGGCTTGAGGTGTTCCTGGGCAAACTCCAGCGCCAGTTCCACCAAATGCTCGACCCGGGCGGCATCGGCTGAGGCAATGCCCGACAAGTTGGGAGCCATGTCGGAGATCACCAGATCCACCGCCTGCCCGTCCAGATGCTGCGTCAACTCGGTCAACACCGCGTCTTCACGAATGTCACCCTGGATGAACACCACACCTTCAATCGGCTCCATCGGCAAGATGTCTAGCGCAATGATGCGGCCATTAAGCTCACCCGCAGCCGCACCGCCGCCCGTGGCCGACTTGGGCGAGAGCTTGCGCCGCACATACTGGCTCCAGGCACCGGGCGTGGAGCCCAGGTCCACCACACACTGGCCCGGTTTGATCAGGTGCAGCGACTCGTCAATCTCCTGCAGTTTGTAGGCCGCACGCGCCCGGTAGCCCTCTTTTTTGGCCAGCTTGACGTAGGTGTCGTTGACATGGTCGTTGAGCCAGGCCCGATTCACTTTGCTGCTTTTAACCGCTGATTTCATAATTTGTCATTTCCGCAATGTTGCAGTGTCACCGATAATGTGGTCATGTCTCAAATCCTACTCACTCCCGCCCAACGCAAAGTTCACCGCGCAGATGCCCACCACCTCGACCCTGTGGTCATGGTGGGCAACGATGGCTTGACCGCTGCCGTCAAAAAAGAAACCGATGCCGCCCTGAACGCCCACGGCCTCATCAAGGTGCGCGTCTTCTCAGACGACCGCGCTGCGCGCGAAGCCATGTTTCAAACCCTGGCAGACGAACTCAGCGCGGCTCCCATTCAGCACATTGGCAAACTGCTGGTGTTGTGGCGGCCGATGCCTGAGCGCGAAAAAACAGTGGATGAAGACCGCATGCCCGGCCCCAAAGACGTCAAAGTGCTCAAGTTCAGCAAACGGGGCGGCCAGCGCCCCGAGGTCAAAGTCTTGCGCGTGCTGGGCAACCAGCGCCTGACCACCGGTGGCCAGATCAAGCGCGCAAAAAAGAAACC
>MNXW01000176.1:0-309 GCA_001871515.1 Comamonadaceae bacterium CG2_30_57_122 | reverse complement strand
ACCTGTCAGCGTCAAAAAGCGCAATCAATCCTCATAAAAAGCTGAAATGTCTAGCCCAGTGGATGACTTTGGCGGCTGACGATTTCTGGTACCCCAGTATGAGGAGGCCGCCAAAGGCTTCCGCTGGGCGGGTAAAAATCAATCGAGAAGCTTTTTGAACGTCACCCCCGCGCACAACCACTGCAACACATAAAGTGCGGTTCCCACGCTGTGCCATAGCCGCAAGTTGTCCCGAGCCACAATGTGCGGAGCTGCCACATACTGCGACAGCAACGCCAACAACACCCCACCAACTATAAATAAAAGAGC
>MNXW01000306.1 GCA_001871515.1 Comamonadaceae bacterium CG2_30_57_122 | reverse complement strand
GGCGGCCACGCTCCATCGAATACAGCGCGCGCTGCGCACCGGCAATCACCTTGGTGCTGATGTCGGTGCCCAAAATTTCCCACGGCGTGGTCTGCATGCAATCCATCAGCACCATGGCCATGGTGTAGGCCTCCTCGCCGGTGGAACTCGCTGCACTCCAGACGCGGTAGGGTGTGGGGCGGCTGCGCGCGGCCAGCACCTGGGTGCGCATGAATTCAAAGTGTTTGATTTCCCTGAAAAAATAAGTCTCGTTGGTGGTCAGCAAGTCCACCGCCATCTGCACCTCGTCGGGGTGTTGCCCCGAGCTGAGCAACTTGAAATAGTCACCAAAATTATTCAACCCATGGGCAGCCAGCCGCTTGGTCAGGCGCCCAGTGACCAGCGCCTTTTTGGCGTCGGCCATAGAGATGCCCGCAGCTTCAAAAATGAAGCGCTGAAACTTGGCAAACTCGGCATCAGAAATGGGAACGGGTAACAAGTTCAATCCTTGTGGGTGGTTGATTGAGCCAGCGCTTCAAAATGGGCCAGCGGCACCGGCTTGCTGAACAAATAGCCTTGGAAATAATGACAACCCAAGGCCAGCAGTCGGTCTCGCTGCGCCGGGGTTTCCACCCCTTCGGCAATCACTGCCAACCCCATGGCGTGCGCCAAAACCACAATGGTCTGGGCAATGGCAGCATCGTCCGGGTCGATCAAAATATCGCGCACAAAACCCTGGTCAATCTTGAGTTGGTCCAGCGGCAAGCGCTTCAAGTAAGCCAGCGACGAATAGCCCGTTCCAAAATCATCCAGCGAAAACCGCACACCCATGGCTTTAAGCGCGCGCATCTTGTCGATGGTGTCCTCTACATTGGCAACCAGCAGGCTCTCGGTCAGCTCTAATTTAAGCCGCTGTGGGTTGGCACCGGTGAGCGTCAGCACCGCTTGCACCAGCGCCACAAAGTCAGGCCGCTGAAACTGCTTGGCGCTCACATTCACCGCCAGCGTCAGACCCGCCAGCGCAGGCACCTGCGCCCACTGCCTCAACTGCCGACACGCGGTCTCCAGCACCCACTGCCCTAGCGGCACGATCAGGCCGTTGGCCTCGGCCGCTGGAATAAATTCTGCCGGCGACACCAGGCCACGCCGGGGGTGCTGCCAACGCACCAACACCTCTGCGCCTAGCAGTTCACCGGTATCAGACACCTGCGCCTGGTAATACAGCACAAATTCGACGCGCGCCAAGGCCTCGCGCAAATCTGCATCCAGCGCCAGTTGCTGGGTGACGGCCTGGCGCATCTCGGCGGTAAAAAAGCGTACCGTATTCAAGCCTGCTTTTTTGGCCAGATGGTTGGCGGTATCGGCGGCGCGTAACAAGGCATCTACATCTGCACCGTCTTGCGGGTACATGGCCACCCCCACGGACACCGTCATGGCAATAGTTTGCCCCTCCATGCGCAGTGGTGTGGCCACACCCTGAATCAGCTTGTCAACCGCTGCTTGCGCCTGCAACGCGTCAACACCCGCCAACAGAAACAAAAACTCATCGCCACCGGGGCGCGCCACGATGTCATCCCGGTTGAGCAAACTGGCAAAACGCTCGGTCAATCTCACCAGCACCTGGTCACCGGCCTGATGCCCCAGGCTGTCGTTGATATGGCCAAAGTGGTCCAAATCCAGGCAAACCAGCGCCGCAGACGCCACATTTTTATGCGCCTGCGCCAAGGCCATCGTCGCCCGCTCGGTAAACAGACTGCGGTTGGGCAAGCCGGTCAACCCGTCAAAGAAATTGAGCTGGCGAATGCGCGACTCGGTCTCCTGGCGTTTGGACACATCGCGCACAAAGGCCGAGAACACGCCGCCCTCAACCCCATTAAACGTGGCGCTGATTTCCACCGGTATCAGGTTGCCGTCTTTACGCCGATGCAGCGTCTCCAGCAAACCCACTTTGCCTGCCATCACAGCCTGCAGGTACGCCAGCACCTGGGCTTGGGACTCATCGACCTTCAGGTCGGCCACCTGCATCTGCAGCAACTCGTCGCGGCTGTAGCCGGTCATGGCCACATACGCGTCATTCACCTCAAGCAGGCGGCCTTGAGCGTTAGCCAGCCAAAAGCCATCTTGCGAACTGGCCAACACCGAGCGGTATTTGGCTTCGCTCTCGCGCAGCAGCAAGGTGCTTTCACGCACCTGCAACTCATGCACGCACAAGCTTTGCATCACCCGGTTAAACCCTTGTGCCAAAGCTGTCAGCTCATCATGCCCCCGCTCATCAACACGCACTTGCAGATCGCCTTGCTGCAGGCGTTGGGTTGCCGCCTCCAGCACGGCCAGGCGACGGGTGACCAAGCGCTGCATCAGCAAACCGATCATCAACAACAGCACACCATAGCCCATCGACCGGAGCGCAACGCCCTCAAGCCAGGTTTGGGTGGCACTGGCACGCAACTCGTCCGTTGGCACGCGGATGCTCAGCACTCCGCGCAAATCGCCCACTTTGTAGCCATAGGCCTGGTCGTAGGCCTCCCTGATGGCTGCAGGTGCAGCGTTACGCTCGCCGTGGCATTTCAGGCAATAGGGCTCAATCCATATGGGTGCAGCAAAGTGAAAAAAGCTTTTACCTTGTGCATCCAGAATGTCCTGGCTACGGTCAGTGGCGGTGGGATTGGCGCGAAACCAGGCTATGTCTTGCAATTCAATGGCATCAGCCTGGTTGGCTGGGTTGCGTGGTCGGTCTGACACATTGTTGAAACGCAAGCCGGTATTCAGCCAGTTCGGAAAATCCTGTGATATTTTGCCCAGCGCATGCGCCGGCAGAAAGCCAAGGGTGTGCGAATCAAGCGCTACGCCGCTGTCCAAAAACTGCTGGTGATAGACCCGCCGTGTGGCCATCAGCAAGCCCTGCACAATGCGCGCATCCTCGCTGGCGTGGTCGTGCACACTTTTCTGCAGGTCACGGTAGCCCACGGTCAAGTCAATGCTCATCACCACCGCCACCACCACGGCGCAACCAAGCCAGATTTTGTTTTGGAGCTTCATGATGTGGCGTGCCGTGACCAGATTACAGGTGACATGGCGGCGGCTCCACATCCTGACCCGCTTCAAGCTTGGCCATCCAGGCGTCGGCCTCCTCTAGTGTCAAATGCAAGCCATTGGCTTGGTAAGCCTCCCAGGCGGTCAGCGCAACCAGGCGGGCGCAGGTCTGCAGGTCTGGTTTGACTGGGATGGGGTTGGCAACACGGGCAAGCATGGTGGATTTTCCAAAAGTCAGCAACAGGTATTACAAAACATGACCTTAACTGGTGAGCTTGAAAAACCGCATGGTTTGCTGCAGTTGCTCGGCGCGGGCGCTCATGTCTTCTGAGGTGGCAGCAAGTTGCTCGGAGGCGGCGGCGTTTTGCTGGGTGATCTGGCTAAGCTGGCCAATGGCCGCGTTGATTTGACCCACCCCGCTGCTTTGTTCGGTGGAGGCTGCGGTGATCTCTTGCACCAAATCGCTGGTTCGGCTGATGTTGGGCACGATCTCGGCTAGCAGACGGCCCGCTTTTTCAGCCAGCGCGACGCTGTTGCTGGCGACCTCTTCAATTTCTTGCGCTGCCAACTGGCTGCGCTCGGCGAGCTTGCGCACCTCGGCTGCCACCACGGCAAAGCCCTTGCCGTGCTCGCCAGCACGCGCGGCTTCAATTGCGGCATTCAAAGCCAGCAGGTTGGTTTGGGCTGCAATGTCATCGATCACGCCAATTTTTTTGGCAATTTGCTTCATGGCCTCAACGGTTGCAGCCACCGACGCACCGCCATCCACCGCATCTTTGGCCGCTTTACTGGCCATGGTGTCGGTGACCTTGGCGTTGTCGGTATTTTGTGCAATGCTGCTGGTCATCTGCTCCATCGACGCACTGGTTTCTTCCACCCCAGCCGCCTGCTCGCTGGCGGCTTGGCTCAAAGACTGCGCCGTGGCACTGATTTCTTCAGAGGCACTGGCCAGCGCCTGCGCACCGCTGTTGACATCGCCCACCACCTGGCTGAGCTTGCCCACCATGGTTTTCATGGCAAACAACAGGCTCGACTGGTCTTTGGCCTTGAGCGCAATGCGCAGCCCCAGGTTGCCAGCGGCCACCTGTTTCGCAATGGCGGTGGCATAAGCGGGCTCACCGCCCAACTGGCGCAGCAGGTTGCGAATGATCCATAGCGACAGTGCCACGGTGACGACCACGCACAGCAGCGTCGCAATCAGGTAGGTCAAAAATCTTTGATGGGCCACGGCAGTGGTGTCGTGCGCCACTTGCACGATGTCACCCGAGAGCCGTTTTTCGATCTCATAAACGGCATCAATGCGCCCGGTGGCCTCGCTAAACCAAAGCTCGCTGGCTACGCCAAACCCGCCAGAGAGATTTTTGTCTTGAACCGCCTGGCGAATGCGCTGCACTTCTTTGCTGGAGGCCTGGTTGGCTATGGCTTCAAAGGCGGCTTTTTCGACGTCGGTGGCATAGGTCAGAAAGACTTCAAAATTGGTGTCTTGCTTGAACACGCGCTCCAGCCAGCTTTGGTACTGCCCAATGTGGATGGCATCCGCCACCAGAATGCCGGTTAAAAACGCCCGCTCCTGCCCGGCCCACTCCTTGCCCTTGATCAGTGAGAAAAACGCCGTCATCTTGCGCGCCACCGAAGGGTCTACGTCCTGAACACTGATGCGCCCGAGCGACTTGAGCAAAATGCTGATGGTCTCGGTGTAGTAGGCAGCAGTTTGCGGGCCGCTTTTTTTCAGGGCGGTGATGTCTGCGCGTGCGCTTCCCAAATCATCCAGCCGTTGCAAGGCGGTTGAAGTCAGGTCGGGCGCAACTGTGGCTGACGTTTTCAGCACCTGCAAGCTGACATCGGTGACGTCGCGGCGCTGGGCCACCAAGTCGCCAAACTTTTTGCCGACCGAGGTGCTGAATCCGGTGCTGCTGCCACGCTCAATTTGCAGGTTGTGAATCACTGCGCTCAAGGCCACAGCCAACGGCATGAGCTGCTCTGTATGCTGGGCAGCACGGTATTTTTGCCACTCCTGGTTGGAGCCCAGGCCGGCGGTGATCATCAGTGCCAGCAAGGGCACCATGACCAGCACCATCAGTTTGCTGACGATCGACGCAAAGATGTTCATGTTGTCTCCTGCTTGTTTTTTTGCGGGTAGGGCGCGCCAGTTGTCGGGCTGTCTGGCCACTCACCCAACCGAATCCTGAGCCAGCGCCGCCACCTGCCCCAGTTGGCCAATTTCTTCCATTGACAGCACTTTGGCCACGTTGAGCAAAATCACAAATTTGCCGTTCACCTTGGCAATGCCTTCAATGAACTCGCTGCGAATCTTGGCGCCAAAGCTGGGTGCGGGTTCGATCTCGGCGGTGGGGATTTCGAGCACCGCTTGCACCGAGTCCACCACAATGCCCATGTTTTGGTGTTCACCCTCCACCGCCGTGGGCACTTCCACAATCACGATGCAGGTGCTTTTGACGACGGGTGTGCTGGGTTTGCCAAAGCGGTTGGACAAGTCCAGCACCGGCACCACCGCACCGCGCAGGTTGATGACGCCACGGATGCACGCGGGCATCATCGGCACTTCGGTCAGGTTGGCGTACCAGATGATCTCTTTGATGCACAGAATGCTGAGT
>MNXW01000283.1 GCA_001871515.1 Comamonadaceae bacterium CG2_30_57_122 | reverse complement strand
AGACCTTGGGTAAGCAGCGCCGCATAGACCGCCTCCAGTGGGTTGTTTTCTACTCGCATTGCCATTCTTTTTTACTCCTTCAAGGTTGCTGGTAATATAACCCCGAAGAACCCGCCTGCGATCCTCGCTGACTTTGGCGAGCCGTTCTGCGCGTGCGCCAGGTCGGATGAATTCGAATTTACAGAAACAATGTTGCACTAACTCATGCTCATCCAAGGTCATAACTTTAGGACTGAAATTTGGTTGTCTGGGAAAGAACAGTCTCCTGAAGCGCAGGAAACACTAATTTCTGCTCTAAAAGAAACATTCGCTACCTACGGTTCGGAAATGGGAAAGGTGCGAAATGCGCTGGAGCATTGGATTGAGTTCGTTAACCCCTACCAAAGAATCCGGCGCTCAATTGAAAGTCTTGCAAAGGAGCTTGAAGCGCTGGGGGTTGGCGAGGAATTAAAAGACAAAAAAGATTTGCGTGACTATGAAAATCCGCAAGCCTGGAATGAAGACTGGAAACGCCAATCGAGCAAGTTTAGTCGTGCCACTGGACTATGTTTTGGTATTCGCTCAATGCTTCCGGTGATGGCGGAAGCGTTTGTAAACCTATTGCTCTACATGTTAATGAAACCGGCCCTGAAGAAGGATGACCGATTGCGTGAAAATCTAATCCGGCAGCCTATCGATGTGCGGATCAAAAGTCTTTCCCACAATTGCAGGGGATTCAAAAACGATATCGACTATTCAGATGAAGCATGCCGACGCTATCATTCCTTGGTCAACGAACGGAATGATCTTCTTCACGGCAATGTTGTCGTGGACAAGCTGAAATTTAACGAGATTTGCTTCAATGGCAGAGTGCCGGTATTCCAGTCGTACTCAACTATGTGGGATCGTGCGTTCGGTATAGCGCAAGAGTCTGTGGGCCTAGAGCTGCTTAATCACGAGCGTGAGACTATTGAAAATCTTATCAAGTACATAATTTCGTGTATGGACGATGAAATACAAGAACAAGTCAAAATCATTAGTGAGCGACATGAGTTAGGAATGTGCCTGGATGATGGTCGGCTAGGTGTTCTATTTTCGGGGCAGCTGGTTGACATGCAAATGGGCACGAAGGTACAAAATAAATCGCGCGTCCAACATGGCGATCAAGGAGAAAGAGAACGTTACACTTAGCACGCAAAGCGAAAATAACTTCCATGGGAGGCAACAGTGACAAAATTCGCCAAGTGGTGCACTGCCACGAAGGAGATAGTTGGAAGCTGGGAACTTACTGTCCTAAATTCTGAGCCAGCGAAAATCAATGACGCAGTCAGCCTTGTTGCGAAAGCCGTTCCGCTACATTACGTGTCAGAAGACCGAGTTGCTGACCTCTTAAAACGGTTGGGAAAGGCCAAGACTGCTAAGTTTATAGAGACTCAACTACCTACGACGAAGGCCGTCCGATCAGGAGACCTCGGCGAGATACTAGGGGTCACATACCTTACAGAGTTCACCCAATTCAAGCTATGTGTAATGCGGTTGCGTTGGAAAGATCACCGCAATATGGCGATGCGAGGAGAGGATGTCCTCTCATTTGCCATAGATGCCAAAACCAAGAAGCTATCCATCTTGAAGGGTGAAGCCAAAAGTCGACTGTCGCTGAATACCGTCACTGTCACTGCTGCTCGTAAAGCGCTTGCCGCCAATAATGGCAGACCATCTGCTCACGCAATGGCGTTCATTGCGACAAGATATTTTGAGCAAGGTGATAAAAAGATGACGGACATACTCGACAGAGCTCAGCTGGATGATCAAGTAGCGTCATCTCAGGTCACGCACATGATGTTTACTTTTTCGGGTAATGATCCGACGGCGATTTTGCGAAACGACCTCAATAATTACAAAGGTAGTATCGAACAAATCTCCGTTGGTATTCGCGTTCAGAAGCATCAGGAATTTATCAAGCTGGTGTTTGAACAGGTAAACATCGATGGCCTCTAACATCCCTGAATTAGAAGCAAGCATTAGAGAAGCCATCTCACCAGGCTTCAGATTGAAGCTCTTGGCAAGGGGACAGTCGAGGTCGATGATTTGGCGCGATGGCGTTCTTCCTCCAGATGCGCCTCCGTTTTCTCATTTGCTAAGCTACGACCTTATGTCGTATGGATACTCCTTGTTGTCACACGGGCTGCGCCTATTAGAGGGAGAAGGAAACGCTGAGCTTGCACGGAGTGCGTTTGAGCATGCGGGCGAGGCACTGGAAGCAGTTGTCTCAAAAGGTGGCGATACACCCGAGCGCGATTTTCACCGCCTTGTCGCCGCAACTGCTTACCATTTGGGACGATTTTCAGCTAGGGCCTACTCGCTGCTTCACGTGAGTATCGGGGAATCAAATCTGACCGAGTGCGAACTCTGCATTGCTCGCCTGATGTTGAGAGACCTAGACAGACTCGACTCTACTGTCGCACGCTGGCGCTTAGGCGGATCAGCATCTGAAGATGTACTGATTTCTATGGTAAATCAGGGCGATGAAGATGCTGGCGAGGCACCGAACTCAGGTCTAATGGAAGTTCTGGATCGGGCGCTGACTGACAATTTTCTTGGAGCAGTGGCGACGGCAATGCTTGCGTTTGAGCGAGGGGAGTCAGTGTTACTTAAAGGTGCTGTTGAAAAGCTCCGTGTTGGTATGGAAGGCGCTGCGGAGTTTAATTTGGTCACGCTGTGGTGGAGTCATAAGCTAGCAATCCACCTGTTGCAAGGTCTTTGGGACATGAGCTTTCATAACAGGCTACCAATGATCGGAGCACCCGACGGATGTTCGCCTACATGGTTGGATCTCCGAAACCTGTATATCTCCTCTCTGTATCGCCGGAAGAAATCTGAAATCGAACTCTGGCCATCGCAGCTCGAAGCGACGAACAGAGTGCTTGAATTAGACGCAAATCTTGTTCTGTCACTGCCAACCAGTGCAGGCAAGACCCGAATCGCGGAGCTTTGCATTCTGGCGTGTCTAGCCACTGGAAAGAGAGTTGTCTTCGTCACTCCTCTTCGGGCGCTTTCCGCTCAAACAGAGGTTGGACTCCAGCGAACCTTCTTGCCGTTGGGAAAGACCGTATCCAGCCTTTACGGGAGTATGGGTGTGAGTGGCGCTGATGTTGATGCATTAAAGGCCAGAGACATTATCGTTGCCACTCCTGAAAAACTCGACTTTGCGCTGAGGAACGACCCCACGCTTCTTGATGACGTTGGACTTGTTGTGCTCGACGAGGGGCACATGATTGGACTCAACGAACGTGAGGTTCGGTATGAAGCGCAGATTCAGCGGTTGCTGCGGCGACCAGATGCCACGAACAGGCGGATTATCTGTCTGTCCGCGATACTTCCCGAAGGAGAACAGCTAGACGATTTCGTGGCTTGGCTGACCCAGGATAAGCCAGAGGGTTTAATTCAGCAGAAATGGCGACCGACAAGACTACGTTTTGGCGAAGTTGAGTGGCAAGGAGATCACGCGCGCCTTAATGTCTCCGTAGGTGACGAGAAGCCGTTCGTTCAGAATTTTTTCAGCGCTCGTGTTCCACCGAGAGGTCAGCGCAAGAAGGCTTTTCCAGCAGACCAGCGTGAACTTTGCCTGGCGACAGCTTGGCGATTAGTTGAGGATGGTCAAACGGTTCTCATTTTTTGCCCGTTAAAGTCCTCTGTAGAGCCATTTGCATCAGCGATCATTGATCTTAATAAGCGCGGAATGCTTAAGTCTGTCCTTGAAGCGGATGAGAAAATTCTTGCGCCAGCACTTTCGATTGGTGCTGAGTGGTTTGGTACCGAACATATATTGCTGAAATGCTTGAGACTTGGCATTGCTATACATCACGGTGCCCTGCCGTCACCGTATCGCAAAGAGATTGAACGGTTGCTGCAAACTGGTGTACTGAAGATCACTGTCTCATCACCTACGCTAGCACAAGGACTAAATCTATCCGCTACCAGCCTCGTTTTTCACGGGCTCACTCGCTATGGTGAGACTATAGAAATCTCTGAGTTCCGCAATGTGGTCGGCCGTGCCGGTCGTGCGTACATCGATGTCGAAGGATTAGTGTTGTTGCCGATTTTTAAGGATCTTTCCAAGAGCAGGCGCAAATGGAAGACCTTGATAGATGATCAGAGTGGTCGACTGATGGAAAGTGGCCTCGTACGCCTGATAGTTACGCTTTTGATCAGGATGTCTCAAAAGCTTGGCACCAAAGATATTGGCAAGCTCGTCGAGTATGTCGCCGGAACAGGTGGTTGGGATTTTCCAATAGTAATAGGCGAATCCACAAAGAAAGCTGCCGAAGAAAAATCAAAGTGGCAAAACTACATTACGAGTCTGGATACCGCAATCTTGAGTTTGCTGGGCGATCAACCCATTGCGGATGCAGACATTGAGAAGTGTTTGGAAGCAGCCCTGGAATCATCGTTGTTTGAACGTCGATTGAAGCATCGAAATGAATCCAGGAAGATGCTTTATAGTACAGCGCTGTTGGATCGAGCAAAGTTCATATGGGCAAACTCGACACCAACTCAACGTCGCGGCTACTTCTTGGCGGGCGTCGGGCTAGAAACTGGTCGCATCCTCGATGGGCTGGCGACGCAACTTGAGGAACTGCTAGTTGATGCGAATGCCGCGCTCTTGTTAGAAAATGACACCGCAGTTATCCAAGCTATTACGGCATTCGCCGAAATAATCTTCTCAATCCCTCCCTTCGTACCCAAAGAGCTTCCAGATACTTGGAAGGATGCGCTCTCCGTTTGGCTTAGTGGCGAGCCAATAGCCTCATTACCATCAGGGACGAGCGATGGTGTATTACGATTTATTGAGGACGGCCTAATTTACAAGCTCTCGTGGGGAATGGAAGCTGTGCGTGTACGTGGGTTGGCTCATGTTAATCCGTTTGCAGACGGCATTACTTTGGATGCTTATGAACTTGGTTTGGCGGTTGCAGCCGTCGAAACCGGCACCACGAATCATTCGGCAGCTTATCTGATGCAAGCAGGATTCGGATCTAGGCTAGCAGCAATAAAGGCCGTGTACGATGGCGGAGGAACATTTACGAAGGCATCGGAGTTAGCTCGGTGGTTGAGGAGCGCTCCTGTCGTAGCCCTCACTGCTGAAGCTACTTGGCCAAGCAATGAAACGCATTCGCTGTGGGTGGAATTTGTTCGCGCGTTTGATGCTCCGCTCGAACGTACATGGAAACGTACAGAGGGCTCAGCTCAAGTATCTTGGATGAAAGGTAAGTTGCCGCCGCCAGGGTTTCCACTTCGTATCGGATCCACGGTTGGGGCTGAGGATATAGTGTTCAGTTCCGACTACGAGCAGTTGGGGAAATTGCAAACTAAAACTAATCCGCACCGGAAGGGACTTTTGACGGCGACCGTCTCAAAGGAGCCGAACACAATAACTTGGCAATATGTAGGCCCTGACGGTTAACACATCAATCAAACGGGCTTCTCAACCGCTTACTCAAGACTTTTAATGTTTGTTTTTGAAAAAATGAAGGTTGGACCGTGCTTATCCGGTTTTCACCCAAACCAACTACCGGTAGTATGTTGAGCATCTGCGTTATCTTGGGACGGCCATGGTTATTGACGTGCTTGAGCGTGGCGATCTGCCGTTTCCGCGCTCGCTGCCGGAGTTCCAGCGCCTCTTCCATGACGAGGCGGCATGCGCGGCTTACCTTGAGCGCGCTCGATGGGGCGACGGGTTCATCTGTCCTTGTTGCGGAACGTCCGGCGATCCCTATCGTTTCGTCAATCGCCCAACCGTTTTGCGATGTCGCCACTGCCAGCACAACAGCTACCTCACGGCTG
>MNXW01000016.1 GCA_001871515.1 Comamonadaceae bacterium CG2_30_57_122 | reverse complement strand
TCTGTCGTTGAAGATGTCCAGTTGCATAAGCCGAATGGGTTAATATTGTTACAAAAATAAGAGCTACTTACGCTTATTCCATAAGGGCTAGAGGCCAATTTAATGTAAAAAACCACCCGCAGGTGGCTTTTTTTGACCGGCGCTCGGGAAGGGGTTTTAGTTCACCACCTGCGCCAGCTCGCCGCGGGCGTAGCGGGCGGCCACATCGGTCAGGCTCAAGCCCTTAATCTTTGACCCTTGGCCTTCGCAGCCAAATTCCAGATACCGCTGCTTGCACAGTGCCTTGGCGGCTTCGCGGGCGGGTTTGAGCCAGTCACGCGCGTCAAATTTTTCTGGGTTTTCCGCCATGTACTTGCGCACCGCGCCGGTCATGGCCAGGCGGATGTCGGTGTCGATGTTGATCTTGCGCACGCCAAACTTGATGGCCTTTTGAATTTCTTCGACCGGCACGCCATAGGTTTCGCGCATCTTGCCGCCATACTGGTTGATGATGGCCAGCGACTCTTGCGGTACGCTGCTGGAGCCATGCATCACCAGGTGCGTATTCGGAATGCGTTTGTTGATCGCCATGACGCGGTCAATGGCCAGAATGTCGCCAGTGGGCTTGCGGGTGAATTTGTAAGCACCGTGGCTGGTGCCAATGGCAATCGCCAGCGCGTCGAGTTGGGTGCGTTTGACGAAGTCTGCTGCTTGTTCGGGGTCAGTCAGCATTTGCTCACGCGTCATGTGGGCGTCGGTGCCGTGGCCGTCTTCCTTGTCACCCTTGCCGGTTTCCAGGCTACCCAGGCAACCCAGTTCGCCTTCCACCGTGACACCCACCGCGTGCGCCATCTCGACCACTTTGCGGGTGACGTCGGCGTTGTAATCGTAACTGGCGATGGATTTGCCGTCGCTCATCAGCGAGCCGTCCATCATCACCGAGCTGAAGCCCAGGTTGATGGCGCCCTGGCACACATCGGGGCTTTGGCCGTGGTCCTGGTGCATCACCAGCGGAATGTGCGGGTAGGCTTCGATGGCGGCCAGAATCAGGTGTTTGATGAACGGCTCACCGGCGTATTTGCGCGCCCCGGCGCTGGCCTGCAGAATCACCGGTGCCCCCACTTCGTCAGCGGCCGACATCACGGCCTGCACCTGCTCCAGGTTGTTGACATTAAAGGCCGGAATGCCGTAGCCGTTGGCGGCAGCGTGGTCAAGCAATTCGCGCATAGAGACAAGTGCCATGGTGATTTCCTCAAAAAATTGGTAACGGTGTGGTAACACCAGTTGATTTTAACGAAGCAGTATGAACCTGACTCTAATTTTCATGCATCGAGTAAGCAGCACCCCTGGTGATGAACCAAAATAATGCCTCAGGCGGCAGTTCATGCCTGCATGATCCTAGATTCTTCAGTTGACCGCTTGTTTTCTTCAATAAGGGATGCGGAAATTGCAAATGCACCGTTTTTGGCGAGTGCTGACGGGATGCAGTGCTAGGCGCAATACGTGCCGTTTAGCTCCGCTAAACAAACGTTATGCAACGACGCAATACGCCCGTTAGTGCCGCCAGAAACGGGATATTTGGATTTCCGCATCCCTTACCTCGCCATGCATTCATGCCCTCAATGCTCACGTTACGGTGTCCAGCAATTCTCGAATGGCCAACAATTCGACGCGGACTTGATACCATGGGTCGTTGCTGGCAAAGGCAGAATCCTGAAAATCGGCATCGGTATCAAAGCCGAGCATTGAGTCGCTCACTTCAATCACCTCAACGCCGTCCAGCAACACCTCGCCATGGTGTTTCTTGTCGCGTTCAAGCTCAAGCAGTTCCTGCATCTTGTTGCGTGCGCCGCTGATTGTGAAGCCCTGGTCGTAGAGCAGATCACGGATCCGGCGGATCATCAAAACTTCATGGTGCTGGTAGTAGCGTCGATTACCACGGCGCTTCATGGGGCGCAGTTGCGTGAATTCTTGCTCCCAATAGCGCAGCACATGCGGTTTGACACCACACAAGTCGCCGACTTCACCGATGGTGAAATAGCGTTTGGCAGGAATGGAAGGGAGAGGATTCTCCATGAAAATCAACGCGATAGGCCGTAAAGCTGCGAGGTTACTCTAAGAATACCCACGCTGTAAAGGCACAGGGATCAATTCAATGGAAAAACGCAATTACGACCGTTTTGCTTGGCCTCATAAAGCATGGCATCCGCTTCTTTAATGAGCACATCGGCCTGATCGACCTGGCGACTGTGGGACAGCCCGGCCGAGAACGTGACCGAAAACCAGCCGCCCTCAAACGCCTGCTGGATGCCACTGAAGTCATGCCGGATGCGGTCCAGAATCTCATACGCCTGCTGCGTGTCCACACCCGGCAACACCAGCAAAAATTCTTCGCCGCCGTAGCGCCCTGCCAGATCGGTGGCGCGCAGGCGCAGTTTGAGCAGCCAGGCCAGACTGCGCAGCACTTGGTCACCCGCCGGGTGGCCATACGTGTCGTTAACAGTCTTGAAGTGGTCGATGTCGATCATGACTGCCGTCACAGGTTTGGCATGAAAGCTTGCTTCATGCATGACGGTGTTCAGGCGCTCCTTGATGGTGCGGTGGTTGAACAGGCCGGTCAGGCCATCACACTCCATGGAGCGACGCAAGGTGCGGTAACGCTCAATTTTGCTTTTCACCACCGCGTTGAGCAGCACCGGGTTGAAGGGTTTTGTTAGAAAGTGATCGCCCCCCAGCCGCAACGCGTCCACCTGCAGCGCCATGTCGCCATCACCCGAGAGGTAAACCACCGGTGTGGAAAGAAACTCGGCGTGCTGGCGGATGATGCGTGTGGCCTCCACCCCGGTGCAATCGGGCATGTACATGTCCATCAGCACCAGATCGGGCTCAAATTGGCGCATGCCTTTGAGCACCTCGGCCGGGTTGGCCACCGCAACACTCGTCATGCCGCCTTTGCCAATGGCGATCTGGATCGACTTGCTGGCCGTGGGTGAGTCTTCAACGATCAACACCCGGTAAGGGGATTCGGCGGTGGTGCTGCACAAGTCAATGAGCTTGCCCAGTACCAGGGATGTCGAAGAATCGACCGAAAAACAATAGTCAGCCCCCGCACGCAGCATGTTCTTGTACGCATTGAAGTCATCCTGCCCCAGGTAAGCAATCAGCTTGGTGGCAGAAAAACGTCCCCGCAAACTTTGCACTTGTTCACAGGCCTGCTGTGCCACCAACCCACGGCCATCGAGCAAAAGTATTCGGGGCTCAGAGGCATCGGTTGGGATGCTCTGCAAGTTAACCACACGACCCTGTATCCCAAAATACCCCAGTTGCGTGATCAGGGCATCCCAGTGGATCGCCGTATCGGCCACAAACCAGACCTGTGGTGCGGCGTTAAGGCTGGCCACTAGATCGGTGGCCAGTGACTGACGACGCTGCACCGTAGTTTGGGTATTGCGCTCCACAAACTGCGCCACACGCTCACTCAGCAGTTGCACCTGACTGGAAATTTCTGTCAGAAGAGGAAACGGGATTTCACCTGTGCCCACTTTGTCAAAAGATGCCAACACCTGAGCCTCCAGATTTCTGGACATCTGCAGCAAGCCAGACCATCCTTGCCGCTCCAGAAAATCAGAAAAGCTCGACATGAAAACTGCAAATTCGACCAGTCGCTCAACATCAGCACCCAGGTGGCACATCTGCCACTGCTCTTGCAGTTCATGGCACTTTCGTTCAAGGTCGGCGGGGGCGCAAAACATGGGATGAAGCTTTTAAAATCAAGTTGAGATCAGCTCAAAAAGCGACGGGTGTATCCAAACCCTGATGCTGAATCTGCCCTTTGAGTTTTTGACTGGCGTGAAAGGTCACCACCCGGCGCGCGGCAATCGGAATTGCCTCACCGGTGCGCGGGTTGCGCCCGGGGCGCGGAGCCTTGGTGCGAATCTGGAAATTGCCAAAGCCGGTGATCTTCACATCCGTACCGTCCACCAAGCTGGTGGCTATCAGGCTAAAAAATGCATCAATCATGTCTTTGGATTCACGTTTGCTCAAACCAATTTGCTCGAACAGCAAATCTGCCAGCTGCGCCTTGGTCAAAGCCGATGTTTCAAGCGTTTCCACACTGATATCCATGAGAGTTACCTTACGTAGTGTGCTGCAAGCAAGTGGTTCAGATCAAGCACGTTGTACAGCACCTACTTTAGCAGCCAAGTTGGACACCACCACAGCCACAGCAGCTTCAATTTGCTGCTCGGTCAAAGCTGCATCATGCGCATTGAGTGTCAGTCGCACCGCCATGCTTTTTCCTGAAGCTGCCACTGGCGCGCCATCAGGGGGTGCTGATTTAGGGCGGTAAATGTCAAACAGCACCGCATTGCGCAACACACCTTCGCAGGGTGCAGACCAGATGGCTTGCATCAGCGCGTCATGGGTAATGGCTTCATCCACCAGCACGGCAATGTCGCGCTCAACCGCCTGAAAGCGTGGCACGGCAGCGAATTGGGGCACGTCCCGGTTCAACATCGCATCCAGATCAATCTCAAACAACACCGGCGCTTGCGCCAGGTCATACGACTGCCGCCATTTGGGGTGCAGCTCGCCCACAAAGCCGACCGCTTGGCCAGCGCACAGCACACGGGCGCAGCGCCCCGGGTGCATGGCTGGATGCTGGGCTGGCTCAAATGTTAAGTCTGTGGGGGCTAGCAACGCCTGGAGGTCACCTTTGACATCATAAAAATCAACTGCCCGCTCTTTGCAGCCCCACTCGGGCTCATCCACCGCTCCGATAGCCAGACCAGCCAGGCGCATGGGTTGGTCAAAACCTTGCACAGTGGTGTCAGAACTGGTCACCGAGGCATCACGCAAAAACACCCGACCCAGTTCAAACACCCGCACCCGCTGCGCCTTGCGATCCTGGTTGAACTTTAAAACTTGTAGCAATGAGCCCAGCAAAGATGAGCGCATGACGCTCATTTGGCTTGCAATTGGGTTGAGCAACTTGATCGGGTTGGAGTTGCCCGCCAGCTCATGCTCCCAGCGCGCTTCGACAAAGCTGAAGTTGATGGTTTCCTGGTAGCCCAAGCTGGCCATGCTGCGACGCACGCCGAAGGCAGAGCGTTGGTTCTCGGGTCGAATCTTGGCGGTGATGGGGGCTTGCGGCGGTGTCTGCGGCAAGTTGTGGAAGCCGATCATGCGCGCCACTTCCTCGATCAGGTCCTCTTCAATTTGCAGGTCAAAGCGGAAGCTCGGGGCGGTGACTTCCACCACACCGTCAGACTCCGTCACCGGCAAGCCCAGGCCATTCAGGGCTTTGACGCATTGCGCCTGGGTCAGGGGCATGCCCAGCACTTTGGCAGCACGCGCCACCCGCATGCGCACGCGCTTGACTGGCGGCATAGCCACTTGCTGGTCGTCCACCGGCCCGCATTGGGTGGCGGGGGTGCCGCAAATGTCCAGAATCAACTGGGTGATGCGTTCAATGTGCTCGACCGTCAGCTCGGGGTCAACCCCCCGCTCAAAACGGTGTCCAGCATCGGTGGAGAAGTTGAAACGGCGCGAGCGTCCGGCAATCGCCTTGGGCCACCAGAAAGCCGCTTCGACATAAATATTGACCGTGTCATCCGACACCGCGGTGGCATCACCACCCATGATGCCCGCCAATGATTCCACTTGGACGGCATCGGCAATCACACCCACCTGGGCATCCACCGTGACCGTGTTGCCATTGAGCAATTTGAGTTGCTCGCCCGGCTTACCCCAACGCACCTCCAGCCCACCGTGGATTTTGTCGAGGTCAAAAATGTGGGTCGGGCGACCCAGCTCGAACATGACGTAGTTGGAAATGTCCACCAACGCCGTGACACTGCGCTGGCCACAACGCGCCAACTGGTTGACCATCCAGGCCGGGGTGGCGGCTTTGGGGTTGACTCCACGGATCACCCGGCCAGAAAAACGACCACACAAATCTGGCGCACTGACCTTCACCGGCAGCACCTCGGTGAGGGCGCAAGCAGCTTTGGGAAAGGTCAACGGTTTGAGGGGCGCGCCGGTCAACGCTGACACCTCACGCGCCACGCCATAAACGCTCAGGCAATGCGCCAGGTTGGGTGTGAG
>MNXW01000220.1 GCA_001871515.1 Comamonadaceae bacterium CG2_30_57_122 | reverse complement strand
CGCCATTCTTGTCGGCTGTGGGCGTTGTTTCACGTTAAAAACCGTAGCCTCAGGTCTCAGACCAGTCGATGTTTTCTGTGGTTCTGGGCTAACGTCCATGTTCAACAAGGACACCCCAAAGCATGAAACATGCGTGCCCTGCGTAGGGCGGGTTTCAACCCGCCATGGCCGACTGAAGTCGGCCCTACGACACGCTATTCTTGTCGGCTGTGGGCGTTGTCTCACGTTAAGGTATCCACGACACACTTTGTCGCTGTGATGCCTCCAGCGGCAAAGTCGAACTTGGCAACTGCGGCGACGCCAACGATGCCAAGGGTAGCAGCGGCAGCGCCGCCAACGCCGCTTGCACCCAGTCAAACCCAATGCGCTCCTGCTCCAGCCGCACACCAGCGCAGCTTGCCCCCCGGCTGGGGCGCAAACGCTGGGTGCGCAAGTCGTCAAACAACGCGGCCTCATCTGCGTTTAACCGAGGCAAATCGCGCAGCACGGGCTGCGGCTCGTCGCCCCATTGTGTTGGGTGCGCCATCAAGGTGGCACGATCCATCAGCAGGGATTGCACCTGCGGCAACTGGGCACGCAGCTGGTCCAGAATGGCAAAGCCGTGGGTGTCAATGTCGCCCCAGTAGTGCAGGCGGCAGCCGTGCAGCCAGCGGGCATCGGCCAGCATCTCAAAACCGTAGCCCGCGCCAAAGACCACCAGACTGTTCGCCACAGCCGGGAAAGCCAGAAAGTTGACCTCGTTTTCAGTGAAGAACACGCGGCTGACCGGCAGCTTGAGCTGGGCAAAGTCAGCCTGGGTCAGGGTGATGTCTTGATCAGCATCTGCAGCCAGCAGGCCATGCGCCAGCACTGCGACCAACCTGTCGAGCACACGAAAGCGCACGCGCAGCGGCTTGTCCTTGAAGCCGAAGCGGCGGCCAAACTGGCTGGCTCCGCTGGCACTGGCCTGCATCGCGTCCGGCGGCAAGGCCAGGTCCAGTAGTTCAGAGAGGACACCACGGTTGGCCTCAATGAACTTGCTGTCGACCCCAGGCAAGTCCACCTGGCGCAGGTAGATGCCGGGTCGTGGGTGCGATTGCAACCAGGTGACAACGTTGAGCAGGCGCACCCAGGCATCCGCCAAAGCCAGTGCATTCAGGGGGCGCTTTTCCAGCCACGGCAGCAGCACCGGGTGCTGCGCACGCGTGCATTGCACCAGGCTGATGAAGCGTTTGACCTCTTTCTGTTTGCCGACCAGCGCCAGCGCGTCGTCCAAGGTGTCGAGCCAGACCTCGTCGGGCACCGCGTTCACGCCCAGCACGCGGTGACGAAATTCGCGCAGGACGATGCGATAACGCGGCTTGCTGTCCGCCGGCGCGTGGCAGCCCAAGGCTTTCATCCACGCCCGCACGTCGTCGAAACGCTCGGTCAACTCGGTGGAACTCGGTCCGGTCAGCCGCAAGCGCCGGGGCGGCACGGCCATGCCCTGCACGCAGGGGCGCAGCAGCTCGCCCTTGTCCCAGAGTTTTTGGACTTGGGTGCGCAGGTCGGCGGGGGTGGTCCAGGTCATTCTTGCGCAATCAGCGCGGAGAGGCCGTCGCGAAACTTTCCAAAACTGGGTGATGCATTTTGATGAAGGTCCATGAAAGGGACGATCTTTTCTGCCCACGCATGTTTAAGCTGCCCCGGCAGCGGCCAACCCGCCTTTTTGATGGCCGCAGCACCGCCCACATGGATGGCATCGGCAAGTAACTCCCAAGTGCCACACACGCTGTCTTGCACATAACGATCCAGCACGTCGCACTTGGCACGGGGGAATGCGCTCAACAAGGCCGCGCGGTCACCCAGATACCAGGCTTCGATTTCCTCAATGGCCAGCCGGAACAAGGTGTGTGGTGCAGGGTTGCAGTTGTCGGCAAGTGACTTCAGTTCTTGCAGAAATGCCTTGCAGTCACGCCGATCCGTGTCAAGCACCACAACCACAGCATCAATGCCGGGTGTTTTTCCGTAACCCTGCAACAGCCTGGGCAATTGATCCAACAGAATGCGTTTGGCCGGATCTGCCTTTGCCGTCAACCCATGCGGAATGCGTCCAATGCCCTTGTAGGCTTTAAGTCGCCAAGTGTGCGGATCACCATACTCTCCCAGAATTTGCGGCAATAGCTGCGCCAACAATTTTCCCCCGGAGCTGTCTTCCACCAAGACCTCGATGTGCATGGCCTAACGCGCCTCCAGGTAGTCGCCGTACCACAGTCCACCCAGCGGCAAACCCTCGTCCACCAGGTTTTTGACAATTTCCAGATCAGACACGCGACGGATAAGCGAGTAGCCATCAATGCCCTTTTCCAAAATCCAGACCTCTTCGGGCGACAAGGCATCCACAAAATACGGCTGATGTGTCGTCACAAAAATTTGGGGCGCATTCTTTTTGCCTGTGGCGTGAGCGCGGAACTCTTGAGCCAGCGCTTCCAGCAGCTTGTGGTACAGACCGTTCTCGGGCTCTTCAATGCAAATGAACGGCGGTGGCTCGGGGTCTTCCATCAACAGCAGGTAGGCGAACACCTTGAGAGTGCCGTCGGACATCTGCTGCGCAAAAAATGGATCTGAAAATGCGCCATCATTGAACCGCAGCAACAGGCGGTTGTCGTCCATCACTTTGGTGTCAATGCTCTTGATGCCTGGGATTTTGGCGGCGATGCGATCCAGCACCGCCTTGAACCTGTCCTTATGCTCCCGCGCCATGAACTGCACCACGTTGCCAATGTTGTCGCCGTGGCTGTTCAGATGCTTCTGGGGGCCGGCAGTCGGAAGGCTACGGGCTGCATCAGGATAAAAGTACGACAGATACCAGCCCTTGAGAAAATCCCTGAAGCGTTTGATGCGCGGATGCTCCTTGAGCGTGCCCAAGGTGGCAATGCCCAATTGGCGCAAGTCGGTCAGCTCAACCGAGGTCTGAGACCGGTCTTCTTCCCCCCCCTCGACTTCAACAGCTTCCTCACCTGCCCAAACCATGCCTTTGCCATGATGCAGTCTCAAAAATGGGTAGGGGCGACCATGCTTCTGCCCCTTGCGTCGTTGTTTGAGAACCTCGGACTCGACAAACGGACGCCCCATGTCATCCAGCGCGATCGACAGCTCGTAGGTCATTGGCCGCTCACCAACGGCCTCGCGGTAATAAATCTCAAAGCTGATCGGGCCATCGGTGCCTCTGGAATGCAGCCGCTCATAACCTCCGCGCTGCTTCATGTCGCAGGCCTGCTCTACGTCGTGTGCCAGGCAATCGGCCACGAAACCAAAAGCATCAAACAAGGTGCTTTTGCCCACCCCATTTCGGCCAATCACCACGGTAAACGGTGTCAGTGGCGCACCACCCTGTTGGGACGACAACTTGCCCAACGTCACATCACGCAACGCACGGTAGTTTTGAACACGAAAACCTTCAATCAATGCCATGGTCTGTCTTTCTTGGGGCTTGTCGCCCGAGCCATTACTTCAAAATCTGTGGGCTAGCAACCGTTTGGTATGGCCGAACCGTTGGATTGTCTTCCACCCGCCCCTTCTCCTGCCGGTAAGCCTCAATACTCAAATTGCGCAGTCTTGAGTCCCGCCCCTCAAAGTTGTGCACAAAACCGACGCTTGCGACAAAGGGCTCGATGATGTGAATTTTTTGCAGCGGGGTGACGATGAGCAGTTGCAGGTTGAGCTTCTCGAACAGTTGCAGGCCGTATTGCGCCGACTCATCCGAGCCCCGGCCAAAGGCTTCGTCGATGACGACAAACCTGAAGCTTTTGGAACGCGTTTCGCCAAAGGCCAGGCCGAACTGGTAGGCCAGGCTGGCGGCCAGAATGGTGTAGGCCAGCTTTTCTTTTTGCCCACCCGATTTGCCGCCCGAGTCCGAATAATGCTCGTGTTCGCTCTGGTCTTCACGCCAGCGCTCGCTGGCGGCAAACACAAACCAGTTGCGCACATCGGTTACTTTGGCCGTCCAACGCCGATCTTGCTCGGTCTGGCCTTCGCGGCCGCGCAGACGCTCAATGATGTGTTTGACCTGCAGAAACTTGGCCTCGGAATACTGGCTGTCTTGGCCGCTTGCGGCCTCGCCGCCAGAGCCGCCACCCAGTGCGCCGTCCAGGCAGCTGCGCAGTTCGGTCTGGAAGTCGCGCACCTCAGCATCGGTGGTGGTTTGCAGCTCAAGGGTGATGAAGCGGCCGGGGTTGTAGTCAATTTGCGTCAGTGACTGGTTGATGCGCTCAATGCGCTCCTTGATGGTTTCGCGCTCTTTGCTCAGCTGCGAGCTGAAGTTGGCCACTTCGCGGATGGTGTTCTCGTTGAGTGAGCGTTTGAAGTCGGCCTCAAAACGCGGCAAGTCATCAGCCACCAGGCGCTGCAGCAGGGTGCGGTATTCGCCAGCAGAGCCCACCGACACGTCGACTTCTTGTGTCTCCACAGGGAATCGGTTGCTAAAGCTGCGCATGGCATCAATGATTTTTTCCAGCACGCGTTTGATGCGGCCTTCTTCCAAGTCGATAGCACTTTGCAAGGCATCTCGCATCTCGCGTTCGCGGGCATCGCAGGACTCGATGGTCAGCGTTAGCCCAAGTTTGGCTGCACCTTGCACCGCGTCACACGCAACACCCTTGAATTCAACATTTGCTTCGACTTTCATGGCATCAGATGCAATCTCATTCATGCCATGTTTGGCCTCGGCTCTTGCCCCGCCCTGAAGCTCGTGTTGCAAGGCTTCCAGACGCAGCACCAGCTGATCGAAGCCTTCTGGGGTCTTTTCCATCAGGGCTTCGGCTTCGCGGCGCAAGTTGTTGGCATCGCTGATTTTTTGCTCGGTCTTGGAACGCTTGTCGCGCTGGGCAATGAGTTGGTCTTCGGTTTTTGTCAACGCTTCTTCCAGCGCTTTGAGCTGCTGGGCAAGCGCCGCCAACACGTCTGAGGCCGCTTCCAGTGCGGCGCGCTCGTCTGTTAAGCGCGAAATCTCTCGGGCATTGGCTGGCCAATCCAGGTCGCTGTAGTCCTGAAATTCTTCCAGCTTGGCCAAGGCTTGCTGGCGTGCGTGCAAGGTGATTTGTTCTTGCTGCAAGGTGCTGATTTGCGCGCCCAGCTCGCCCAGGCGGGCTTCAAGCACGCGCAGCTTGCCCTCCAGCACCCCCAGCTTGGCGGCATTGCTCCAGCCCAGCACATAACGGCTGCGGTCGTCCAGGCGGTGGCGGTCATCCTTCTCATGACGCTCGTTGCCGGACTTGATTTGCCCGGCGCGGGTGATGGCACGCGGCTCGGCGCGAAACTGTTCTTGCGTGCTGCAGCAGGCCACGTCAAAACGGCGCGCTACCTCCAGCTCAAGCCAGCCGTAAAACGCTGAATCAGGTTTGATGGCGATTTTTTTGGCCAGCGACTGCGGGTGCAGCGTGGCAAGCGCCGCAGGCCGATCAAGGCGTGCGTTGTCACGTACCCTGAAGTACACCAAGCGCCCCTTCAAATGCGTGTCGTCCACCCACTGCGCCACCCGGGCGTAATGCGCGTCGGGCACCAAGAGCGAGAGCGCAAAGCTGTGCAACAGGCGCTCTGCCGCGCCCTCCCAGTCGCGCGCGTCGTCATGCACTTGCAGCAGCTCGCCAGCAAACGGCATGCTGTCTTCACGCAAGTCCAAGGCTTGGCACAAGGCGGCACGCATGGCAATTTGCTGGGCGTCGATGTTGCTGCGGCGCGCGCGCAGGCTTTGTACCTCTTGCGCCAGCGCTTTGTGTTCGGAGC
>MNXW01000004.1 GCA_001871515.1 Comamonadaceae bacterium CG2_30_57_122 | reverse complement strand
TGTGTTGTGTTGTGTTGTGTTGTGTTCTGGCCGCAGCCTTTAGTCTCTAACAAGTTCAGTCTTCACATTTCCTGCGAAGAATTCTGATGTGTCAAAATGAATCCGGCGATTATTTCGCCATGGGCAAAATGCCTTTAAACCCAATGGGTTACAAACTTTCTCTTGGTCAACCCAAGAACATTTGCGGGGACGTAAATCGGCTGAACGTCCAAAAATCTTGCGCACGACCGAGGTTTTGTGTTGCCTTTTTGGTTCCGGCTTGTCCGGCTTAGGGATGCGGAAATTGCAAATGTACCGTTTATGGCGAGAGCTGACGGGATGCAGTGCTAGGCGCAAGAAGCGCCGTTTAGCTCTGCTAACGTCCATGTTCAACAAGGACACCCCAAAGCATGAAACATGCGTGCCCTGCGTAGGGCGGTTTTCAACCCGCCATGGCCGACTAAAGTCGACCCTACGACACGCCATTCTTGTCGGCTGTGGGCGTTGTTTCACGTTAAACAAGTGGATTGAAACGACGCAATGCGCCCGTCAGTGCCAAAGGGAAAGGGATATTTGTAATTTTTGCATCCCTTATTCATGAACAAGTCCTAAAGGCTGCGGCCAGAACACAACACAACACAACACAACACAACACAACACAACACAACACAACACAACACAACACAACACAACACAACACAAAATGGCAATTCAATGGTTTCCCGGCCACATGCACTTGACGCAGAAGGCTATTGCAGAGCGCATCAAGGCGATCGACGTGGTCATCGAGCTGCTCGATGCGCGCCTGCCCGGCTCCAGCGCCAACCCGATGCTGGCCACGCTGACCCAAGGCAAACCCACGCTGAAAGTCCTGAACAAGCAAGACCTGGCCGACCCGGGTCGCACCACCGCCTGGCTGGCGCACTACAACGCGCAACCCGACACCCGTGCGATGGCGCTCGATGCAAGCATGACCGCCCCGGCCAAGGCGCTGGCCAACGCCTGCCGCGAACTGGCTCCGCTGCGCGGCGGCATGGTCAAACCGATGCGGGTGCTGATTTGCGGCATCCCGAATGTGGGCAAGTCCACCCTGATCAACACCCTGGTGGGCAAACGTGCCGCCAAAACCGGCGATGAAGCGGGCGTGACCAAGCTGGAGCAGCGCATTGTGCTGGCCGACGACTTTTATCTTTATGACACGCCGGGTATGCTTTGGCCACGCATCATCGTGGCCAAAAGCGGCTACAACCTAGCCGCCAGTGGTGCGGTGGGTCGCAACGCGTTTGATGAGCAAGAGGTTGCCCTGGAACTGCTGGACTACCTGAAAACCCATTACCCAACGCTGCTACAAGCACGCTTCAAGCTGGATGCCGTGTCCCACCTGACCGATGAGCAGTTACTCGAAGCCATTGGCCGCAAGCGCGGTGCGCTGCGCGGCGGCAAGCAGATAGACCTGCAAAAAGCGGCCGAAATTGCCATCTACGACTTCCGCGCCAGTGTGCTGGGGCGCATCACACTGGAGACCCCGGAAGAATTCGCCCAGTGGCTCAGCGCTGGACAGACGCTGGATGCCGAGCGCCAGGTGAAAAAAGATGCGATTGAGCTGGATCGCAAGATCAGGTTCAAGCAAGTGCCAAGGCCCAACCCGCGTGACACACTTTAAAAACGGTGTCAATCACCCGCGTGCAGCACCACGTCTGAGCACGGGTAGGCCACGCAGGGCAAGACATAGCCGTCCTCTTTTTCCTCAGCACTCAAACCCGGCCATTCGATTTCATAACGCACCTGGCCGCTTTCCAGCTTGGAAAAGCAGGTGCGGCAGGTGCCGTTGCGGCACGAGCTGGGCCAATCCATGCCGCCTTGTTCGATAGAGAGCAACAAAGGCTGGTTAGACCAGGCATCAAACTGATTGCCGTCGGGGAGGGTGTGGCCAATGAACAGGGTCGGCGTCTCGGTGGTGTGCATGGGTTTATGATCAAAAAAATGGCTGCTCGCCCTATGATCCAGTGCGCAACAAGCTATAAAATATATAGCTAAATTTTATCTTTTAATCTGATCCCCTGTTGCTTTCTATGTCTTTAAACCTTGCCATTTCCCCCGACCTGAACGACCCCCGCCCGCTGGTGCTTTACCACGGCCGCAAGTGCCCTGACGGCTTTGCCTCGGCGCTGGCCGCCTGGCTGTATTACGGCGGCAAAGCCGAGTTTGTGGCGCTAGACCATGGCGACGTGAAATCAGTCGATGACCTGCCCAAGCTGGAAGGCCGCGCGGTCTACATACTGGACTTTTCGTTTGCCGACCATATCCTGCGCGCCATCGAAGAACGTGCCGCCAAGCTGGTCATGCTTGACCACCACCTCAGTGCCGCAGAAAAACTCACAGGTTTCAAGTGCCGCTGTGGCGTGGTGCACTTTGACATGAAGAAATCCGGCGCGCACCTGGCGTGGGAATTTTTTCACCCCAACAAACCCCTCCCCGACCTGGTGCGCTTGGTGGAAGACCGCGACATCTGGGTTTGGCAATACCCCGAGAGTGCCGGTTTTCTGGCTGCGCTGGACATGGAGCCGTTTGAGTTCGAGCGCTGGCAAGCCATTGCCAACTTTGATGCGGCGCAACTGGCGGCCTACGTGGATCGTGGTCGCGCCATGGACGAGAAATTTTCTGACCTGGCAGCCACCATTGCAGAGCAGGCGCAGCCGGTGGTGTTCAACGGCATCCAAGGCTTGATGGTGAACGCACCGGGCGCGTTTCACAGCCTGGTGGGCGACATCTTGTGCAAGCAATCGGGCAGCTTTGCCCTGCTGTGGACGGTGGACAAAACCGGGGTGGTGAAATGCGGGCTGCGCTCGCGTTCAGGCTTTAGTTGCATCCCCTTGGCAGAGAGCCTGGGCGGCGGGGGTCACGCCCAGGCTTGCGGCTTCAAACTGCCATCGAAACGGCTGCCCGAGCTGCTGAGCGGGACACTGACGGCCAAATAAGCTGCAGAAAATTGTCTACGGTTGAGCATGGGGCAACCCCAAAGCATGAAACACGCGTGCCCTGCGTAAGGCGGATTTCAACCCGCCATGGCCGACTGAAGTCGACCCTACAACACGCCGTACTTGTCAGCTGTGGGCGTTGTTTCACGGTAAGCATGAAACACGCGTGCCCTGCGTAGGGCGGGTTTCAACCCGCCATGGCCGACTGAAGTCGACCCTACAACACGCCGTACTTGTCGGCTGTGGGCGTTGTTTCACGTTAACAAACTGCAGCATGCCGTGTTCAGTTGATGCCCAGCAAAGTAGCCAAGGCCACCGTGTCGAGCGCGCCATTTTGGGTCACCACTTGACCATTTTTACGATGCTTGGCAACCAGAAACGGCACCGAGTCCACACCCAGGCTGGTCAGCAATTGGGTGTTGGCCTTGATCGCATTGGCCATGTCATCGGGCACGCTGGGAGCTTCAGCAATGCCGCCCTGACCTGCCAGCAAGGACTGTTCATGCGCGTTCATGGCGTCAAGCGGGTTGGCTGCGCTCAACAGTGCTGTGGCCTGTGCCACACTTTTACCGGCGCTAAAGGCCACTGGTATCCAGACAAACTTGACCTGGCTGTGCAGCGGCACGCTGGCTTGCCACAATCGGCCGCAGTGCGGGCACTGTGGCTCAAACAACACGTACACGGTCTGGGCACTCATCATGGCTCCAACCGTGAAGCCCTTGCCGTTGGCCGCTACGGTGTCGTAGCTCGATGCCGATGCCACCACCGGCGCGGCAGATGCCTGCGGCGCGTCTTGTTTGGAACAAGCGCCCAAGGCAAGCGCCAATAAAAGGGTCAGATAAAAAGTTTTCAAGGGACTGGTCTCAAGAAGTAATTCAGCCCCCATTTTGGCAGCACTTAGCCGCCCAATTGGCAAAAACAAAAAAAGACCCCGAAGGGTCTTTTTTAACAACTTGCGGCAGATTAAGCGGCAACAGCATCAACAGCCTTGACCACCTTGGCGGGCATCTTTTTCACGCTCTTGACGACCGCCTTTGCGACCGGACGTGCCTTGCGTGCCACGGTGCTGCGCACCCGTTTGGCAGTTGGCTTTTTACCTGCAATTTTGCTGGCCAGGTCGGCAGATTTTTGTTCAATCTGGTTGGCCAGGGCGCTCAAAGCAACGGCGCTGGGCAACGCAGCCTGAGCCACTGTGCTGAGCACGCTCATGCCGGTTTTGTCTTCAAAACGATCCACGTTGGCAGTCAGGGTCATGACACCCGCATCAGCCAATTTGACCACTTGGTTAACCACGCCTTGCGCGCCGCCAGAAGTCATCGTCAAGCCTTGCAGGGTGTATTTCTGCAGCACTTGTTGCACTGCGTTGGCATTGTTTGCCACCCCTGTGGCCAGCTTGGAGCGGGACTGTTTCAGCGCGCTGTTCCAACGTGCATCAAGCATGTCCACTACGCGCTCACCGCCAGCACGGTAGGCGTGGATCACGTTGCTAGCGGTGTTACCGTAAGCGTTGATGACGTGGCAGGTGACGGTGGAGAGTTTCTTGGAGCTCATGGTGTTTCCTTTAATAAAGAAGTTGGGATGTGTGCATTGTCGGGAAAACCCTTAGTGACCACACCCTAGAACCCTAGAGGAACACCTCCAGAAACACCACTGCCTTTTCAGTCCTTGTACACCGGTGCGCGCTTGCCCATGTTGGCCATCATCGACTCTTGCAGGTCGTCTGACAGCAGCATGGCAGCGTTCCAGGTGGCCACGTAGTTCAGGCCGTCGGCCACCGAGTGGTCGCGGGCGTAGGTGATCATTTCCTTCACGCCACGAATGCTCAGAGGTGACTTGGCGGCAATGCTGGCGGCTAGTTCATGCACACCTTTTTGTAGCGCCTCACGCGATTCAAACACGCGGTTCACCAGTTTCATGCCCAGAGCCTCAGCCGCATCAAACTTGCGCCCGGTGTAAGCCAGCTCGCGGGTGATGCCTTCGCCCACCAGTTTGGGCAGGCGCTGCAGCGTGCCCACGTCAGCGGTCATGCCAATGTCGATTTCCTTGATGCTGAAAGACGCGTCCGCCGAGCAGTAGCGCATGTCGGCGCAGCAGATCAGATCAATGCCGCCACCAATGCACGCGCCGTGGATGGCGGCCAGCACCGGCTTGCGGCAGCGCTCAAGTGAGGTGAGCGTGTCCTGCAAGTCCAGAATGACCTGGCGCAGGTTTTCGCGCATGCGGGCTTCGCAGTCATTTTGAATCTGGTCGCCCATGCCCATCATCATCTGCAGGTCAATGCCGCTGGTGAACAGCCGGCCTTCGCCTTGCAAAATGGCCACGCGTGCGGCCGGTGTGGCATCGACCCATTTGAACGCCTGGCGCAGCTCGTGCCACATCGCCAGGTTCATGGCGTTGGCTTTGTCGGGCCGGTTCAGGGTGATGGTGGCAATGTGGTCGGCCAGGCTCACCGTCAAGGTGGCGTAGCCTGAAGCGATCTCATTTTGATAGCTGCCTTCGCTTGTTTTATCTGGGCTAGAGGCCAATTTGGCTTGTAACTTTTCAGAGACAGAAGCAGAAGCAGAGGCAGAAGTGACGCGGGTTGCTGTGCTTGCGGCCAACGAAATCGCCAGCTCCAGACCCTGCTTGATGGCGCGTTTGGCATCGAGCTCTTCGGCCTTGTCGGCTCCGCCAATCAGATGCACCGCAATGCCTGCAGCTTGCAGCTGCGCCTGCAGTTCGCGCTGCGGTTCTTGGCCCGCGCAGACCACCACGTTGTCCACCGCCAGCGTGCGCTCTTCGCCGTTGACGGTGATGTGCAGACCGGCATCGTCAATCTTGCGGTAAGTCACGCCCGAGAGCATGTCCACATGGCGGTTTTTCAGCGAGGTGCGGTGAATCCAGCCGGTGGTTTTGCCTAAAGCCTCGCCGACCTTGCTGGCCTTGCGTTGCAGCAAATACACCTTGCGTGGGCTGGCTTCGATGTGCGCTGCCTTCAGCCCGCCGCGCTCGGCGTAGGTGGTGTCCACACCCCATTCGGCAAAGAACTTGGCCTTGTCCAGGCTGGGGCTCACGCCCTCGTGCAGCAAAAATTCGGCGGTATCAAAACCAATGCCGCCGGCACCAATCAAGGCCACGGTTTTGCCGACCGGTTTTTTGTCGCGCAGCACGTCCAGGTAGCCCAGCACCTTGGGGTGATCAATGCCATCAATCGGCGGCGTGCGCGGGCTCACGCCGGTGGCCAGCACCACTTGCTTGAAGCCTGCGGCTTGCAAATCTGCCGCAGTCACGCGGGTTTTGAGCTTGAGCGCCACACCGGTCAACGCAACCTGCTTGCCAAAGTAGCGCAACGTCTCGTAAAACTCTTCCTTGCCGGGCACTTGCTTGGCAATGTTGAACTGGCCGCCAATCTCAGCCGCTGCGTCAAACAGCGTCACGTCCAAACCGCACTGTGCCGCGGCGGTGGCAAAGCTCAGACCGGCCGGGCCTGCACCCACCACGGCAATCTTTTCGCGCTTGGCGGCGGGGGTGATGTTGATCAGGGTTTCGTGGCAGGCGCGCGGGTT
>MNXW01000237.1 GCA_001871515.1 Comamonadaceae bacterium CG2_30_57_122 | reverse complement strand
CGTTGTTTCACGTTAACGTCCATGTTCAACAAGGACACCCCAAAGCATGAAACATGCGTGCCCTGCGTAGGGCGGGTTTCAACCCGCCATGGCCGACTGAAGTCGGCCCTACGACACGCCATTCTTGTCGGCTGTGGGCGTTGTTTCACGTTAAGGCGTTGTTTCACGTTAACGTCCATGTTCAACAAGGACACCCCAAAGCATGAAACACGCGTGCCCTGCGTAGGGCGGGTTTTAACCCGCCATGGCCGACTGAAGTCGGCCCTACGACACGCCATTCTTGTCGGCAGTAGGCGTTGTTTCACGTTAACGGCTACCGTCATTCTTTCCGGTTAATCTTTGGGCCTGAAACTGATCACCAGCACCGGTGGCACACGGCCATCGGTGTCGCGTGGCAGCGCTTCGGTCTTGTCGATGGCTCTGAGCACCGCGTCGTCCCAGGCCTTGTTACCACTGGATTTGAGCAGCTTGCGGCCGATGATGGAGCCCTCGGGTGCGGTGCGCACTTCTACTTCAGCGGTGGGGTTGCCGTTGATGTCTTCGGTGAACACGATGTTGGGTTTGATGCGGGCCTTGATGCGTCCGGCGTAGCTGGCCGACGGCCCGGCTGATTTCAGCGCTGTGCCCGTGGCGCTGGGGCCACCGCTGGCTCCGGCCAGACCGGCGATGCGTTGCAGGTTTTTTTGGCGCTGCGCTTCCAATTGCTTGGCTTGCAGCGCTTCCTGCTTCTTGATCTGTTCGCGTTTGGCTTTGTCGGCCAGGTCTTGTTTGAGCTTGTCTGCCTTGGCTTTTTCTTGCTTGATTTTTTCCAGCTTGGCTTTCTCAAGCTTGGCTTGCTCGGCTTTGAGTTTTTGCTGCTCCAACTCGCGTTGTTTCAACTTGCGCTGCTTTTCCTGTTCCAGCGCAATGTCCACCTTGGGCGGCGGCACCACAGGTTCCGGTGGCGGCAGGGGTGGGGGTGGGGGTGGTTCTACTGCCGGTGGCTCTGGGGGCGGCTCTTGTAGTTTGGGGGCGGCTGCCACCGGCACACTGGCCCAGAGTTCGGCCTCGGCAGGTGTCAACTCAGCTTGTCTGCGCCAGTTCACGCCCCAGGTCAAGGCGGCCACCAGCAGGGCATGGGCGATCAAGGCCAGCAGCAGCGCACGCAACAGCCCGGCAGTGGGCGGCGGTGCAAATTCCAGGCGGTCAACCGCGGCGTTCATGGCTGTCCAGTTCAGGGCGCGAGTTGCACCGACAAGCCCACCCGCGCCACACCGGCACGCTGCAAGGTGTCCATGACCTTGACCACCGCTTCGTACTTGACGGCTTTGTCGGCACTGATCACCACCGCCGGGTTGGCCGCACCCGCTTGCGCCTGCTTGACCGCGCTGGCGACTTCCTTGAGGCTGATGCTGCTGGACTTGTCTTTGAGCTTGAGCTGCAACGCCTCGTCTTTGCCAATGATGATTTGCACCACCTGATCAGGCTGCTGGGCGGCCTTGCCGACGCTGGGCAGGTCGATCACGCTGGGGGCGATCAGTGGCGCGGTGACCATGAAAATGATCAACAGCACCAGCATCACGTCAATGAACGGCACCATGTTGATCTCGTTGATGGTGCGGCGACCTCGTCCGCGGTGGGCTACAGCTGCCATGGTGTGCTCCTGTTGCGCTCAGTGGCCGCCGGCCGATTGCGCGCCCACGTTGCGCTGCAAAATATTGGAGAACTCTTCAATGAAGGTCTCCAGCCGGATGGCAATGCGGTCAATGTCGCGCGCAAAGCGGTTGTAGGCCACCACCGCCGGAATGGCGGCAAACAAGCCAATGGCGGTGGCCACCAGCGCCTCGGCAATGCCGGGGGCCACGGTGGCCAGCGTGACTTGCGTGAGCGCAGCCAGACCGGTAAAGGCGTGCATGATGCCCCACACGGTGCCAAACAAGCCCACATAGGGTGACACCGAGCCCACCGAGGCCAGAAAACTCAGGTGCGTTTCCACCACGTCCATCTCGCGCTGAAAGCTGGCGCGCATGGCCCGGCGCGCGCCGTCCATCAGGGTGCTGGGGTCGGTGATGTGGCGTTCGCGCAGTTTTTGGTATTCCCGCATGCCGCTGGCAAAAATGCGCTCCATGGGCCCGGCGGTGCGGGCGTTTTGGGTGGCGGCGGCAAACAGGTCGTTGAGGTTGCTGCCCGACCAGAAGTCGCGCTCAAAGGTGTCGTTGAGCTGCTTGACCTTGCCCAGCGCAAACAGCTTGCGGAAGATGGCTGCCCAACTGGCAATGGAGATGCTGATCAGCAGCGCCATCACCACTTGCACCACCACGCTGGCGTTCAGTACCAATTGAAAGATGGAAAGGTCTTGGTTCATGTCAGTGCGTTCAAGTCAAAGCGTGAAGGATTTGGGTTGGAATTCTGTCGGGTTTGAGCGTGCTGGCGTTGACCCACCCGGCGCGGACCGTGGCCTCGCACAGCAGCACCGGGGTGCTGGCAGTCAAAAAAGCCTGTTGGTGAATTGTCATGGATGCACGCCCGGCTTCCCGCAGAGAAGTTGTAACCAACAGTGCATCGTCGAGCCGGGCGCTTTTTTGGTAGCGCACGTCCGCCTGGCTGACCACAAACATGCCGCCCGTGGCCTCGCGCAGGGCGTGCTGGTCAATGCCTTTGGCGCGCAACCATTCGGTGCGCGAGCGCTCAAAAAACTTCAGGTAGTTGGCGTAGTAAACAATGCCACCGGCATCGGTGTCTTCCCAGTACACGCGCACCGGCCAGGTGAAGGTCTCGGCAAAGGGCGCGCGCGCGCTTATCCTTGCGCTCATGCCAGCAAGGCCTTCAGGCGGTCAATGGCCGTGTGCAGTTGAGCCATGGAATTGGCGGTGGAAAAGCGGATGAAATGCTGCGTGTCTGCGCTGCCAAAGTCGCGCCCCGGGGTGACGGCCACATGGGCGCGGTGCATCAGCTCAAAGGCCAAATCCCAGCTGCCGTTGACACCCAGTTTGGAGCAGGCTGCGGTGCAGTCAGCCCAGGCGTAAAAAGCGCCATCAGGCATCACCGGCACGGTCAAACCCAGGGCGTTCAGCTTGGGTATGAAGTCATCACGGCGGGCCTTGAATTCGGCGCGGCGGCGCTCGTACTCGGCCAAGCTATCGGTTTCAAAACAGGCCAGCGCGGCATATTGCGAAATGGTGCTGGGGCAGATGAACAGGTTTTGTGCCAGGCGTTCCATTACTGGCACCAGCTTTTCTGGCACCACGGCCCAGCCTAGTCGCCAGCCGGTCATGTTGAAGTATTTGCTGAAGCTGTTGATGCTGATGATCTGGTCGTCCAGCACCAGCGCCGTCTGGCCGTAGTCGGCCTCATGGCTTAAGCCCAGATAAATTTCATCAATGATAGAAATGCCACCGCGCCCTTGTACTACCTGGTGAATGCGCTTCATTTCTGATAGCGCAATGGAGGTTCCGGTCGGGTTCGACGGCGAGGCCAATAGAACGCCACGCGTGTGGCTGTTCCAGGCTTGCGCCACCTTGTCGGCGCTGAGCTGAAAACGCTCCGCTGCCGTGGTGGGAATGAGCACCGCCGTGCCCTCGGCGGCCGACACAAAATGCCGGTTGCAGGGGTAGCTGGGGTCAGGCATCAGCATCTCGTCACCGGCTTCAATCAGGGCCAGGCACACCAGCTGCAACGCCGCCGAGGCTCCGGCGGTGACCACAATGCGGTTGGCGCTTATCTGCACCCCAAAACGGCTCTGGTACCAGGCGCTGATGCGTTCGCGCAGCTCGGGCAAGCCGGTGGCCGGGGTGTAGTGCGACAGGCCGTTGTGGATGGCGCGCGCGGCCGCTTCTTGGACCAGCGGCGGGGCGGTGAAGTCAGGCTCGCCAATGTTCAAAAAAATCATCGGCGCGTCGCTGTGCGCCACGCTTGCCGCCACGGCGCTGGCAGCCTTGGCCACTTCCATCACATAAAACGGTTCAATGCGCTGGGCGCGCCTGGAGATATGCATCACGCTTTTGGCCGTGCGCCTTGGTCGGCGGCCACTTCGGCTGCGCGTTGCTGGCGCGCCAGGGCATTGAGCACGCCATTGACGTACTTGTGGCCGTCGGTGCCGCCAAATTCCTTGGCCAGCTCGACGCATTCGTTGATCACCACACGCCATGGCACATCGAGACAGTGCTGAAGCTCGTAGGCACCAATCCACATCACCGCGTGTTCAATCGGCGAAATTTCCCGCAGACCGCGGTCCAGCAGAGGTTCAATCAGGGTGTTCAAGCTGTCGGCTTGCGCGGCACAGCCGTGCAGCAAGGCGTCAAAGTGAACCGCATCGGCTTTGCTGAAACCGGCCAGGTCGCGGGTGAAGGCATCCACGGCGGCCACGTCGTTTTTGCCCACCAGTACTTGGTAGAGCGCCTGCACCGCGAATTCACGCGCGCGGGAGCGGTCAGACTTGCTGGCGGCCTTGCGCACGCCGGTGCTGGTTAGTCCCTTGCGGGGCTGGCGTGGGGGACGGCTGGAGGGGTTGGGGTGGCTGGATTGGCTCATTCGATTGCTTCTATCAGGTTGGCCATTTCAATGGCTACGCGGGCGGCATCCCGGCCCTTGTCGGTCTGGCGGGCTTGCGCCTGTTGCATGTTTTCGGTGGTCAAAATCGCGTTGGCAATGGGAATCTGGTAGTCCAGCGCGATGCGGCTCACGCCCGCGCCCGATTCGTTGGCCACCAGTTCAAAGTGGTAGGTTTCGCCGCGAATGATGCAGCCCAGGGCAATGAGGGCATCAAACTTCAGCTTTTCAGCCAGGGCCTGTAGTGCTATGGGAACCTCAAGCGCGCCAGGGACTTGCAGCAAGGTGATGTGCTTTTCAGCCACGCCCAGGCGCAGCAATTCGGCTTTGCAGGCCTCAGCCAGGGTGTTGGTGATGTCAGCGTTAAAGCGCGCCTGCACGATGCCAATGGTGAGGTGTTTGCCGTCCAGGCGGGGGTCGGTGGCATCGAGTGTGCCTTGGTCTGCAATCAGCATGTTGGTCTCTTGTCTGTCAGTGTGTTTGGATGATTCAAGCGCTTAGTTCAAGCGCTAAGGTAGCCCACAATTTCGAGCCCGTAACCGGTCATGCTGGGCATGCGCCTTGGGCTGCCCATCAGCGTCATTTTGTGGACGCCACATTCGCGCAGAATTTGGGCGCCAATGCCATAGGTGCGCAGATCCATTTGGCCGCGCGTCGGGCCATGGCTGGCGCGGGCGGTGCCATCAAACTGAGATAGCAATTGCTTGCCGCTTTCGCCGCAGTTTAAAAAAACCACCACGCCTTTGCCCTCGGCGGCCACTTTTTTCAGGCTGGCATCCAGGCTCCAGGAGTGCATGGCACGGCCAATTTCAAGCGCGTCCAGCACCGACAGCGGCTCGTGCACCCGCGCCAGCACGGCATCGTCTGCACCCCATTGGCCCTTGACCAGCGCCAGGTGCACGCCGTGGGAAGTTTTGTCTTTGAACGCATGGGCAGTGAATTCGCCAAAGGCAGTTTTCAGGGGGCGTGAGCCCAGGGATTCGACCAGTGATTCGGTGCGGCTGCGGTGGGCAATCAAATCGGCGATGGTGCCAATCTTCAGGCCGTGTTGGGCGGCAAATACCTGCAGGTCTGGCAACCGGGCCATGGTGCCGTCGTCTTTCATGATCTCGCAGATCATGGCCGCCGGGGTGCAGCCGGCCATGGCGGCCAGGTCGCAGCCGGCTTCGGTGTGGCCAGCGCGCATCAGCACGCCGCCTTCTACCGCTTGCAGCGGGAACACATGGCCGGGTTGCACCAGGTCTTCGGGCTTGGCATTTTTGGCCACGGCAGCTTGCACGGTGCAGGCGCGGTCGGCGGCAGAAATACCGGTGGTCACGCCTTCGGCGGCTTCGATTGACACGGTGAAGGCTGTGCCTTTTTTGTCGCCATTACGCGCCGTCATGGGCGGCAGTTGCAGGCGTTCGCAGCGCTCTTTGGTCAGGGTCAGGCAAATCAGCCCTCGGCCAAAACGAGCCATGAAGTTGACGGCATCGGCCGTGACGTGGTCAGCGGCCATGATCAGGTCGCCTTCGTTCTCACGGTCTTCTTCGTCAACCAGAATCACCATGCGCCCGGCACGCATGTCGGCCACGATATCTTCTATGGGCGATATCGCCACGGGTTTGTGCGTTGTCATGTCAAGTTTTAAAACGGAGATGGGAATAAGGATCAGGCGGCGGCAGCGTCAGCGGAAGATGTTGTGGGGTTGAGCATGCGCTCCACAAAGCGCGCGATATTGTTGAATGGCGTCAAAAACCAGTATCTACACCGCTTTGTGGCTAGGTAGACTAAGAATACCGTCATTTCGTGTTCCATTGATTTCGCGAAATTTCGCGTAATTCCGTATTGTCCCAGATCGGGTTTGGTCGTAGCAAGGTAACTAAACATTCTTCCTCCATAGCAGTGAGCGCAACTCGCTGACCAATTCATTCAGCGGCGGCGCCTGCAGCTTGTTCTTGCTGAGAAACGCACCCCATTGCTGAATCTTTGTTCCATCTTGCGTAAATTCGTCGGATAAACCAAGCGGCAGTTTCTGTTGAATTGGGGTGCCCCGTCGCGTGAAGGTCGCGATAATGGCTTCCTGCAAGATGCCGGGGTCAAAAGTTACATGCTTCGCCAGCACCCAAAGATCAAAGTAGTCTTTGAGCCGAGTGTTCACCATGCCAAGGCTGACCATCGCCTGGTACTTCTCGGCGACGACGGTATAGGCCGGATAGACCCTCATCACTGGCGCAGCCATGTCTTCAAGCAGCACCGGGAAGCTCACGCGTTCTGGCTCTGGCGTAATTGCATCACCATAGCCAACGTCGATCTGGACGGCGCAACGGGCACCATCCAGAATGCCGAGCAAGGTCACACGCACACCCGCGTAGTTGGCTTCCTTGCGTATCTCTGCAGCCCGAACCGTAGTTGCGTCGAAAGTCATGCCGTCTTCGCATGCGAGGACACAGACATCGCGGAATATCTCTGCCACACCATTAACTTCCGATGGGCCAAAGCCGAGCAGGTCAATGTCACGCGTGGGGCGATGCGGTTGATCGAACCATAGATCAAACAGCAGCGCACCCTTGAGCAGAAACGCATCGTGCCATTGAGAAACGCTGAGCCTGTAGAGAATCCGCTCCAGTGCGTACTTCGTCAAAATCAGGCCATAGTCGGAACCACTCTCTTTGGCGCGGTTCAGCAAACGGGCACGAACTGATGCTCCGACGTTCTTTTGGGCACTCATGGCTTGGCCCCCAGTGCTTCCATGTACGGGCGCATTACGTTCGCTACTCGGCAAATTTGTGCGTAGTGCCAGAGTTCGTCCATGGTCACGCGCCGCGCCGCCCATGCTTCATTCAGGGCTTCCAGCGCCACATCAAGCCCCAGCTTGTTGCGGAACTTGAAACAGTCCGCCACCGTCTTTGAGACGCAGAACACGCGAACACTGGCACCGGCAACGTTTGCGCTTTCTATTCCGGCAGCCATGGCCTCGCCGGACATATGAACGATGCGAAGAGGTGGATAGTCGAGCTTCGGCGGGTGCGCTTTGTGGGGGATGGCCAGCCAAATTTCAGAGGACTGCTGGGTCGTCAGCTCATGAAATCGCAGGGCTGAAATCAGGCACACCACGCCGTGCGCACTCTTGGCCGACACCTCAGCCAGCGCCCCGTTCTCCGAGAATGGCCTGTCTGGCAGCGCATACAGACCTCGCCCAAGCTTTGACAGATGCCCGTCGCGGACGAGTTTGGCCAGAGTCACGCGCGATTTGCCCACAGCTTCAACATCTCGGGTGCGCAGCACGCCTTTGTTTTTGGCAAGGTTCAGTATCGGATTTTGCGTGGCGTTGACCATAACTCGATGATATACAAAATTGCGGCATATATAAAAATATGCCGCAATTTTGTTCTCATATGCCAGGTTTGCGCGGGGCTTCGCTGAGCATGCGCTCCACATAGCGCGCAATCAAGTCCACTTCCAGATTCACTTGGGAGCCCACGGCCAGCGTGCCCAGCGCGGTGTTATGCAGCGTGTGTGGAATCAGGTTGATGCTCATCTGGCAACCGTCGGCCAGGTCGTCAACGCGGTTAACCGTCAGGCTCACGCCATTGACCACGATCGAGCCTTTGTACGCCAGGTATTTAGCCAGCGACTGCGGTGCCAGAATTTGCAGCAGCCAGCTTTCGCCCACTTGCTCAAAGCGCGTGACGCGGCCGACGCCGTCCACATGGCCAGACACCAGGTGCCCCCCCAAGCGGTCATTGGCGCGCAAGGCTTTCTCCAAGTTGACGGTGCCTGCAGCGTCCAGACCAGCGGTTTTGGCCAGCGATTCGGCGGAAATGTCGATGGTGAATTGCTGTTGCGCCATGTCCAGCGTGGTGACGGTCATGCACGCGCCGTTGAGGGCAATGCTGTCGCCCAGCGTGACGTCGTCAAGGTAGCGCGCGGGGCACTGCAAGGTGAGGCGCTTGCCATGCTGTGGGGAGTCGCCCAAGGGTTGAGCAGCGGTGATACGGCCTACGCCGGTGATGATTCCAGTAAACATGGGGGGATTGTCTCAGAAGGGGGCAGGTATCTGTGAGGTGTGAATCATTACCGAATCACCAGACGCGAAAGATTTGGACGAAAAGTTGAGATATTGGCTTCGCCAAATTGATAGGTTTCACCTGTTTAACTGAAACCTTTGTATTCTGAAAATTGCAACTTTACAGTCAAAAATTATCGCGTCCAGGCACCCGGGCCAGCACCCGCAGGTCTGGCCCCACCATCTCCACAGACGTAAACGCCAGCGGCACGGCTTGCGACAGGTCGGTCAAGGGGCCAAAACTGGCCATGTCGCGCCCTTGGCCGATGAGTTTGGGGGCTAGGTAAACCAAAAACTCGTCAACCAAACCTTCGCGGAGAAAAGAGCCGTTGAGCTTTTCGCCGGCTTCCAGGTGCAGTTCATTGATCTCGCGCCGGGCCAGGTCGCGCAGCAGGGCGGCCAGGTCAACCTTGCCACTGGCGTTGGGCAGCACAACCACCTGCGCCCCGCGCGCCTCAAGGGCAGATTGTTTTGCATCATTTTGCACTGCAGCGCATATGATGCAAGGGCGACCAGCTATGAATAGTGCAGCATCCAGCGGGGTTTCAAGGCGGCTGTCCACCACCACCAGGGTGGGTTGGCGCGGGGTGTCGACCAGCCGCACGTCCAGCTGGGGGTTGTCGGCCAGCACGGTGCCAATGCCAGTGAGCACCGCACAGGCGCGGGCGCGCCAGGCGTGGCCGTCGGCTCGCGCTTGCGGCGAAGTGATCCACTGGCTGACACCGTTGGTGAGTGCGGTCTTGCCGTCCAGCGACGCGGCCAGCTTCATCCGCACCCAGGGCGTTTGGCGCACCATGCGGCTGAAAAAACCAATGTTGAGCTCGCGTGACGCAATCGCCAGCGGGTGCTCGGGCTGCAGCACTTCAACCGCCACACCTGCGGCGCGCAGCCGCGCAAAGCCCTGGCCCGCCACCAGCGGGTTGGGGTCGAGGTTGGTGGCGACGACTGCTCTGATGCCAGCGGCAATTAACGCGTCGCAACACGGGCCGGTGCGACCGTGGTGGGCGCAGGGCTCCAGGGTGACGTAGGCGGTGGCATCTTGCACTGAATGGCCTTGGGCAGCAGCTTCACGCAGCGCCATGATCTCTGCGTGCGGGCCACCGGCGCGCTGGGTGTGACCCTGGCCAAGCAACTTGCCGTTTGCCGCAGTGATGACGCAGCCGACGCGGGGGTTGGGGGAGGTGAGGTAGAGGCTTTGTGCGGCCAGCGCCAGGGCTTGTTCGAGGAAGAGGGTGGTTTGGGGCATAGGGCGCTTGGCTTAGGGTTGGGCTTGCTGCCACGCCAGGTACTCTGAGCGGCGCAGGCGATAGCGTGCGATGCTTCCTTCGTGTAACTGGCGCAGTGCTACGGTGAGCATCTCTGTGAATGCTGGCTGGTCAGCCCGGGTGACGTGCGCTGCAGCTACCTTGGCAATGATCTCTGGAATGGGTTGAAGCAGGCTTTTGATGACGGCCTGAACCGCTTGGATCAGCGCCTCTCGGTACTTGATCTTCAACGGATCGGGTTCCACCATGGCTTGGGTGATGGCCAGGTAACGTTGACAAGAGCGCTCGTACGCCCACACAAACACGTCACGCAACAGGTCGATCTGATTGCGTTCGTAGACACCCAGTGTCCCTTCAATGTAGGCGCGCTCTGGCACGTCGACAAAAGACAGCGGGCAGAGGTTGTGCTTGATGAGTGGCATATTGGCGCCAAGGCGTGAAACACGCTTGTTCACATCTTCGAATGGTTGCAGGTAGGGCAATTGCACCATCAAAAAGAAGGCCTGCTCAAAAGGGTCTGCAATAGCTGAGGCTTTTTGTAACAGCAGTAAAAAACAGTCCTCAATCACCTGTGGCATGGCCAAAGGGTGAAACACGGTGCCTGCAATCTCGACGGGTCGACGCCGCAGTCGACCACTGGTTTGTGGGTCACGCATCAGCTCTTGCGACAGCACCGCGTGCAGATTTTTGAAGGTAAAGGCATCAAAGCCCACGTCGTCGGCATCTTCGATCAGCATCTCGATGGCCGCTTTGTGGTTCAGAATCATCTGTGTCTCGATGGCGTCTTTGCCTTGGGCGACCTGGCCAAACTCGATCAGGTTTTGGGTGTCAAGACGCGTGTAGGTGTTGCCCTCCAGTCTGGAAGATGCCCAAGACAAATCCACCAACAACCGGCCCAGAATCTCGCGCGCATAAGTACCTGCAGGCCGCTCCAAGACAGGGGTTCGCCCCATGTCATGAAGCTGTTGCCGAAGCGATTCAGACAGGTAAAACGTAGTCCCGGGCTGGTAGGTTTCCAGAAATTCACGTTGGTAACTGACTGGGCGGCGGTGCATCAGCGCAAGCCTTACCTGGTAGCGGATGGCAGCACCCTCTGGCGATAGAGGTACATAGGTGTCTAAAGGTTCGCTCGCCAGTTCAGTCCCTGGGTGCTCTGCTGAAACTTTATAAACCAGCGCAATGCTTTCGCCATCGGTGGCGAGGTGTCGCGCTTCGATGAGCTTTTGCAGGCGACGTTGCAGCGTGCGGCGGTTGAGCTTGCCGCCTTGGCGCTGCGCCAATTGAGCCTCAATGGCAGCTATGCCCAAGCCGTTTGGGTGGGCTGCGACGATGACTTCGATCAGCTTGAGCTCTTCGGTTGGTGTGGCGCGCGGCATTTGATCTTGCTCCTGGACGTAAATTTGTCACGCAATGTCACATAGGAGCGACATTGCGCGACACTATTATGTCGCGCAATGTGTCGTTCGTCACTTCCCGGCTGCGTGGCACGGTCTGGGAGTTATATGAGAAATTGGCCTCTAGCCCTCTACCCACTCCCATGATTTGCATTACTGCGCTGACATTTTTATCTTGTTTGACGTGCGTGGCGATGCGTAGCTTGCCATTTGACATCAGTGCCGC
>MNXW01000291.1 GCA_001871515.1 Comamonadaceae bacterium CG2_30_57_122 | reverse complement strand
CTTCCACCAGCGGCAACAGATCGCGCTGTACCCCCTGGCGGGACACTTCGGCGCCGCTGCCCTCGGCGCGCGAGGTGACCTTGTCGATCTCGTCAATGAACACAATGCCGTTTTGCTCCAGCATCTGCAAGGCCTGGGTCTTGATCTCTTCTTCATTGACCAGCTTGGCGGCTTCTTCTTCGGTCAGCAGCTTGAGGGCTTCGGCGATTTTGAGTTTACGTTTTTGTTTTTTGGCCTGGTTGAGCTGGCCAAACATGCCACGCAGTTGCTCGGTCATCTCTTCCATGCCGGCCGGGCCCATGATCTCCAACTGTGGTGCGTGTTGCGCCACGTCAAGTTCAATTTCACGCTCATCCAACTGGCCTTCACGCAGTTTTTTGCGAAAAGTCTGGCGCGCGGTGCTCTCGGGTTCGTGCTCTGGCAGCACGCCAAACTCTTGGCGCGGGAGTGGAATCAAAATGTCAAGCACCCGGTCTTCTGCGGCATCTTCGGCACGCTCGCGTACCTTTTTGGTCTCAAGCTGGCGGGTTTGCTTGACGGCAATGTCAGCCAGGTCACGGATGATGGCATCCACGTCTTTGCCCACATAGCCCACTTCGGTAAATTTGGTGGCCTCGACCTTGATGAAAGGGGCATCGGCTAAGCGTGCCAGGCGGCGGGCAATCTCGGTTTTGCCCACGCCGGTGGGGCCAATCATCAAAATGTTTTTTGGGGTGATCTCGGCGCGCAAGTCAGCATGGACTTGCTGACGCCGCCAGCGGTTGCGCAGCGCAATCGCCACGGCGCGTTTGGCTTGCTGCTGACCGACGATGTGTTTGTCAAGTTCGGCAACGATTTCTTGGGGGGTAAGAGAAGACATGGCAAATAATTTTGATTAGGGACTTCAGGGTCTGTCCCGCAAGGTAATCAGCCGGACTACCGACGAAATGTAGGGGGTAAATCTTAATCCGTTGAGGACTGAGCAAATTTGCTTTGCAAATCTTGGTCTGTGCCGCAAGGTTTTAGTAATTAAAGACTCTCAACGGTGTGGTTCATGTTGGTGTAGATACAAATCTCACCCGCAATTTCCAGCGATTTTTTGACCATGTCAGTGGCTGACAGGTCGGTGTGGTTGAGCAGGGCAATAGCCGCTGCCTGTGCGTAAGCGCCGCCTGAGCCAATCGCCACAATGCCGTTCTCGGGTTCCAGCACATCGCCGTTGCCGGTGATGATAAGTGAGGCTTCTAAATCGGCCACGGCCAGCATGGCTTCCAGACGGCGCAACACGCGATCGGTACGCCAGTCTTTGGTGAGTTCAATGGCCGCACGTACCAGATGCCCCTGGTGCTTTTCAAGCTTGGCCTCAAAGCGCTCGAACAGGGTGAAGGCATCGGCCGTGGCGCCGGCAAAACCGGCCAGCACCTTGCCGTGGTAGAGCTTACGCACCTTGCGTGCCGTGCCTTTGACGACGATGTTGCCCAAAGTGACCTGTCCGTCGCCGCCAATGGCGACTTGCACGCCTTCGGGGGTTTTGCGGCGCACGCTGATGATGGTGGTTCCGTGAAATTGTTCCATGAGCTTTCAGTTATCGCGGGTGAGCACCCTGGCATGTTCGTTGATGCCAATCAAATTAAAAAATGCAGCCACCAGGCGCGGTACTTCATGAAACTCTACCTCGCGACCCTGTGTGCTCAGGTTGGCAACCCAGTTGAGCAGGCCGCCAGCGGCCGAGAAATCGACCCGAATCAGCTGCGCGCATGAAATGACCAAGGTGTTTTCTGCTGAACCTATGGATTGCCATTGGGCGACCAGGCCTGAGATGTCGCCAAGCACTTCACGCGACAGGCTCAGAGCCGAACTGCTGGTGGTAAACACGCCAGCGGTGTCCTGTGCCGTGTCTTGCGCCTGTAGAGGGTTGGAGATGTCCACCCGTCGGCAGACTGGATCACGCCAAGGTGGGGGTGACAACTCAAAGGTGACACAAAAATCAAGCGCGGCCATTTCATAGTCGTCTTGCAAACCCAGCATGCGCAGCGCATCAAAGCGCAATTGCCACAGGTCTTTAGAAATGGTTTTGTCATTGCTGGGGGTGAGGGTTTGCAACACCTGGATCAGAACTTCCTCGCCTTCAAAAGACAAGGACAAAGGGGTCTTGCACCACTGGTCAAAAAGGATACCCAAGCCGTTGGCCACCATGGCTGAAATGGTTTTGGTTTGACGCCAATCCAGCACATAAGAGACTGCAGAAGATCGTACCAAATGCCGTAGTTCAATTAGGCTGGCCTCGTCAATTTCGGCGTTGGCCACCCATCGCATGGGCTCAGACCGTAATGATTCGCCAGTTGCCGTTGGCAACAGATGGTTGGCAGATTTTTTTTGCAGGGCGAGCCAAGAGGGGGGCGAACGGTCAAATCGCTGCGCATACTCGAGTGCCATTCTTTCAAAATTGGTTTGTTGGCCAATGCAACGGTATAAATCGAGCAGAGCCGCCGTCCAATGGATGGCTTTTTCTTGCGAAACTCCTGGCTGTTGCAGGGCCTCTTGCAAAGCTGCTTCGGCGCCGACATCGTCGCCGTTGGCATAACGAATGGCAGCTTCTTCCAATTCTGGGTCTGACAAGTTTTGACCTATGTCCAAAGACACCATCTTGGATGGTGAAAATGCATTGTGGGTCGAGGTAGCGTAATCGCTGGACGCACTCGGCTGCCTCTGACCTGGCACGGTTGGTTGAAATTCAGGTTGAGTGTTGGAAGGTATTTGCGACGGCTCTTCCGTGCTAGTAGATAAATTTGACTGCAACGTGACCGGGAACGTGGTTTTCGTATGGGGTGGCTGATTTTTGCTGTCTTTTACATGGGAGGGTGCGCCGGCGGTGCTGCCACTGCCACTGCCACTGCCTTTCCACCATTGACGCGACATTTGTGCCTCAATTTCGTCAATTTTTTTCAGCGTGGAGCTTCTTCCACCCGATTCGCTATCGCCATAACCTGTGGAGCTTCGGAACACCGATGACCCTTGGGCTTGCTCGGATTTGATGGTTGGTGAGGCTTGGCGCAATTTGCGCAATTGGTGAAATTCTCGTTTGCGGATGGCATCGTCACGGCGCTTACCCTCAATCACCAGTTTGAGAGATTCTTTGCCAAAATCACTGGCCAGCATGCTGTCTGGCTCATTCAATTCAGTCCAGTTTTTGGTCGGGTTGAGGACAAACCGAGCCATCTTGGACAACAAGCCGGGGTTATTGTCCTGTGTGGCCATGAGCGTAAGTATCGGAAAGAGGGACAACCAATCGCTTCATCAGTCCCCAAACATTTTTTGTTTGAGTTCACGTCGTTGCTGGGCTTCAAGCGACAGGGTGGCAGTGGGGCGTGCCAATAAACGCCCCACGCCAATGGGCTCACCGGTTTCATCGCAAAAGCCGTAATCACCCGCATCAATGCGATTGATGGATTGATCAATTTTTTTCAGCAATTTGCGCTCACGGTCTCGGGTGCGCAACTCAAGTGCATGTTCTTCCTCAATGGTGGCGCGATCTGCCGGATCAGGTACCACCACCGTGTCTTCCCGTAAATGCACAGTGGTTTCACCTGCGTTGCTCAAAATATCATTTTTCAAACAGAGCAACTTCAACCTGAAAAACGCCATCTGGGTGTCATTCATGTAGTCGTTATCAGACATGGCGATGACTTCTTCATCGGTCAACTGGTCAATGGCTTTGGTTTTCCAGTTGTTGGCCAATTTGGGATCACGTTTGGTGGCCGAGGCCAAGGGTGGCACGATCGGATGGATGGCTGCCATTTGGGTGAAGCTGGACTTGGCCGCTGTGGAAGCCACAGTTTGTGCCATGGACGGTACGGTCAGCTGGACCAGACGTGAAGAAGGCCGCCCGGTACGCACAGGCACGCCGGAGGGGGTCATTTGAAATTCAGGGGTGGCGGACTTGCTTGCGGGTTTGGCAGGTGCAACTGGTTTGGGGGTAACAGGGGTTTGGATGGACACTGATTCTGGCTTCTTTTTGGGAGGGGGTAAAACGGGCTTGGCAGCCTTGACAGGCGCTGCTTTTGCCATTTTGGCCGGGGCTTTCTTGGAGGTACTTGCCGGCGCAGCCTGGACGATATTTGCAGGTTTCTGGATTTTGACAGCGACTTTGGCCACGGCTTCAACAGGAACTTTTTTGACAGGAGTTTTGATCGGCACCGATTTTGCCAATGTCTTTTGAGCTACTTTGGTTTTGACTGCTGGCTGGGAAGCTTGGGCTGATTTGACAGCCACAGCCACTTTTTTGGCAGTTACTTTTTGTTTGACGGCTTGCGCTTTCACGGGTGACCTCCTGGCAGGGTGTTCCTGAACGGGAAGTGCGTTAACCGCATTTCCCTTATGTATGACATGGTTCGCTTTGACCGAACGAGCGACATCCGGCGAGGCAACTTCTTCGGCGCGCGAGTGTACAGGCTTGGCCGCAGGGAACCCCATGAGTTGCAAAAGCGAGACAAGCATGGTCATACCAGACTTTGCTCCATGCCTTGCAAAAAGATGTCTTGGGGCAAGTCAATGCCAATGAAGACCATCTTGCTGCACGGCTTCTCGTCTTTGCCCCAGGCAGGCCCCAGGTCGCTGCCCATTAACTGGTGCACGCCCTGAAAAATCACCTTGCGCTCAGTGCCCTGCATGTACAGCACGCCTTTGTAGCGCAACATGCGCGGGCCGTAGATGTTGACGACGGCTCCCAGAAAATCTTCCAGCTTGGCCGGATCAAACGCCCGATCTGACTTGAACACAAAACTTTTCACGTCATCGTCGTGGGCGTGATGATGGTGCTGGTGGCTGTGGTCGTGATCAGGGTGGTTGCAGGCCTCACCTGGCGCGTGGTCATGGCCGGCGTGGTCGTGCTCGTCTTCTTTTAGAAAATCCGGATCGATGTCGAGCTTGGTATTGAGGTTGAAGCCGTGCAGGTCAAACACTTCACTGAGTGCCACTTCACCAAAATGCACGGCTTTTTGCGGCGCGCGCGGGTTCATGTGTTTCAGACGGTGCATCAGGTCGGCGGTTTCTTCTGCAGACACCAAATCGGTTTTGCTGATGAAAATCTGGTCGGCAAACCCGACCTGGCGGCGTGCCTCCTGGCGCGTGTCGAGTTGCTGGTTGGCGTGTTTGGCATCCACCAGCGTCAGAATGGAGTCGAGCAGGTAGCTCTCGGCAATCTCGTCGTCCATGAAAAACGTTTGTGCCACCGGGCCGGGGTCGGCCACGCCGGTGGTCTCGATCACCACCCGGTCAAAGTCCAGCAGGCCTTGGCGCTTTTTGGCCGCCAGCAGTTGCAAGGCTTCGCGCAGGTCTTCGCGAATGGTGCAGCAGATGCAACCATTGCTCATCTGGATGATCTGCTCTTTGGAGTCGGTCACCAGAATGTCGTTGTCGATGTTTTCCTCGCCGAACTCGTTTTCGATGATGGCGATCTTCTGACCATGGGCTTCTGACAACACGCGTTTAAGCAGCGTGGTTTTGCCGGAACCGAGAAAACCGGTGAGGATGGTGGCAGGAATAAGGCTCATATCAAGGCATGCCGAAAGGGAGCGAGTGTAACGACCCCTGGCTAGATACGCACTGACTTGGGCGTAATTCCGGATGGTTGAGCTGATTTCTATCGCTGGACAAGCCGAGTTTCGCCCCGGCGGGCAACTTACTTTTCTTTTCTTTTCCTCGCTTCGCCGTAACTACTCAGCCCCCCAACGCTAAGGGTTTGTTCATGAATAAGCTGTGCATTTGGTCGTCGGATTTGGGATGCAATGCAAGGCGCAAAGCGTGCCGTGCAGTGTGGCCCTTACAGCAGCAAGTGCAAGGCATGATGGCAGTAATGGCAGTAATGCAAGCGCGCATCAGGCAACTCGAAGGTTGATTGGCGCTCAACAGCAAAAACTCCAGCAAGCCACCCGCAAGCGACGGCTTGAACAAACCGGCTCCGAAGTCACTGCGCTCCAAAGGTGTCAATCCAAGTGGCGGACAAAACGGTCATCCAGGCAGCGCCTTATGCAAAGTCGCCACGCCCGACAAAATTGTCATCCACAACATCTCCAAGAGCTGCCCGGCATGTCAGGGCAAGCTGCCATTTGCGTAGGTTGCAGAAACGCGCCAGGTCTTTGACTTGCCGAGCACCACGTCATGCAAGCTGTATGCACATGCGGGCATGTGCATACAGCACAGTTTCCCGCCGAAGTGCGTCCAACTGAGGTGAATCACTTCATGGACATGGCCCACCGCACAGACCGTGGCATCGCCCCCCTGGTGCTGGGTACGCTGGTGAGCTTTGGTTTTGTGTTTGCCCACCCGTTCATGGACGGTAATGGGCGGCTGTCGCGTTTTCTTTTTCACAAGGTTGTTTGCGGCCATGGGCAGTTGCCAAATGGCTTGGTGCTGCCGGTATCTGTGGCGATGAAGCGCCATGAAGCGCACCAGACGGCGAATCGGTTGCCATCGGCTTGATCCCAAACAAACCATTAGGCGGCACTTCCTGCCTGCATGATGCCTGGCGGTGTCATTTGCGGCCATTTTGTCTGTCCGTTCGTCGTCCATAGCTACGGCTATGAACGCCGCTCGGCCAGCCAGACTGCCCCACAACTCACCTCGCCATGCATTCATGCCCTAATCCTAGATTCCTCAGTTGACCGCTTGTTTTCTTCAATAAGTGCATATGAACATTGAATATTTCAGTCTCTGTCAGATTCACCT
>MNXW01000100.1 GCA_001871515.1 Comamonadaceae bacterium CG2_30_57_122 | reverse complement strand
AGGGCTTGTTCACAAATAACATGCACATTTGACTCGCTAACTTTGGGCGTACTGCGTCGTTGCAAATCGCTTGTGCAGCAGAGCTGCACGGCACGCTTTGCGCCTCGCATTGCATCCCAAATCCGGCGGCCAAATGTACAGCTTATTCATGAACAAGCCCTAAGCGGCGCTGCTGAAAGCCGGGGCGAGTGTTGGCTCATTTATGCCCGCCGCCGCTTGAAAAACCACCAAACGAACCCCCTGAGCTGCGCGAGCTGTAGCCTGAAGCACAGTTTTGTGTGGCCGGGTCGCAGCTAGAGCACCGGCTCAAGATCACGGCAAACAGCATCAGCAACAAAAAAATCACGATCAGCGTGCGCACACTCATGCCCGCGTTGAAGCTCACCGGCCCCACGTCAGCGCGTTTGAGCAGGTCTTGTTGCGCCTCCAGCTTGAAGGCTTTGGCCACGGTGGCACTGTCGATCTTGCTGCCCACCGACCAGGTCAGCTCGGTGGGTGACTGCTCCAGCGACAGCAGGTTGGCAGCGCTGGCAAAGTCACGGTTGCTGGTTTTTTGACCACGCGACACGCGCCAGTAAAACTCGCCCAGCGCGTAACTGGTTTCGGCGTTGTAACTTTCCTTGAGGCTGTAACGCGCGCCCAAATAGCTGGCGCTTTGCCCGTTGCTGGCCAGCACCGGCGCACCGGTGGCGGGCTTGACCACGCTCCAGCCCTCGGTGGAATCCACCAGAAAAATGAAGCCGCGTTTTTGGTTGTAGAGCAAATACTCTTCCCAGCCAAAGTGCTCATCCGGGTCGCTCGGGTCCACGCCCAGGCGGTGCTGAAAGCCCACCACTTGCCAGCTTGTGCCCTGCAGCTGCCCGAGCGTTCCCAGCGCAATCAAAGGGCGAACCGGCTCGTCCTGCATGGCGTGCTTGAGCTCTGCGCCGATGCCGCCAGACACATCGATCAGGCTGTTGCAAGACGGGCAGGTGATGCTTTGGCTGGCCTGCAGCGTCACCGTGACCGCAGCGCCGCAGTTGGGGCAATTGAACTGGCGACCGGTCTCATCTTTGACCGAGGCATCCTTCAACCCACTGAGCTTGAGCGCGTCCAACTGCACCGCCTCGCCCATGCTGCAGACTGGGGGCGAGCTGCTGTAGTCCATGCTCAGCACACGCTCGGCAGACTGGGCCGGGCCAACGCCCGCACCAACGCCTACACCAACGCCTGCATCGGAGCCGATCAATTTGGAGCCAATCAAACTGCCAGGCTGAGCCGGTTCGCCCCGGCCGCCCTGGCTGCGCAGCTCGACCATGGCAAAGGGCTGCCCCATGGCGGGCAGATGCGGCAACTCCCCTTGTGCGGCCAGCAGCATCACCTGCATGTTGGAAGCCACGGCAAAAGGCTGGCCGCTGATGGACGTACTGGCACCAACCCGAAAAGCCTCAGCACCGGGCAAATTGGCTGGCGCAGCCAGCGGCGTGGCCCACACATAGGCGCCGTTGTCTTCGCTCAAATAAGCGCTGCTGCCATCGGCCAGCACCGCATACCATTCGGTCCAGGTGCCCTCGGCATATTGGTATTGCAAGCGCCCCACCAGCGTGAACGCCTGGCCACGCCAGCTGCCGCTGGCCTGCAGTTGCAGCGGGCTGTGGTCGTCAAACAGCTCGGCCATTTTGCCGATGCGCTTCAAGGTCTCGCCGTCGCGCACCACACTGCTCTGGCAGTAGCCGCACACCGCGTGGGTGGACTGGGCGCTGGTGAAGTTGACCGGTGCGCCGCAGCCGGGGCAAGGGGCTTGGTAGCTGCGTTGGCTTGGGTTAGTGGCCATTCAGAACTGCCCGTAATGGCTGGGTCGCTGACTGTTGCAGGAGGTTGTCGCTGTGACCCTGCGGGGCGCTTGTATCCCCCCCTTATCCCCCCCGCCCCTTTGCACCCCCGCCGGGGCGAAAAGGGGAGCCAACAGCCCTATTTGGCCTGGTGTTTTGAATGAGGGCTTACACGCCGAGAAGCAGCTGGCCAGCGTTACAAGGGCGAGCTGCTGAGGGATTGGCATGCCATGTGATCTCTTGCTGAAACGTGCAAAAGTATGCTGCGTTACGAATCCAAAATACGCCTGCCTACTGCCCCTGGGCATGTAAGACTTTCGTGAACAGCGTCGGCCAAGTAGGTCTGTTGGCGCCCTTTCCCGCCCGGCGGGGCGGGAAAGGGCGGGGGAATAGAGTGGGGAAAAAATCACTTCAAAATACAAGCGGTTGAATACTGAAGAATCAAAGCATTCAAACCAATTTCTTCAACAACTCTGCCTTCTTGGCATCAAATTCTTCCTGCGTCAGGATGCCTTTGGTCTTGAGATCACCCAGCTTCTCCAGCGTGGCCATCACATCTTCAGCCTTCATGCCCACGGCCTGCGCTGCGCCAGCCACGGCTGCAGCTGGGGCGGCCTGCAAGCCAGCGGACAGGTTCTGCGCCAACACCTGCCCCAGCGCCACGCCCGCACCCAGGCCCATGGCATCGCCGGCAATGCCGCTGCCACCACCGCCCGCGGCACCTTCGGCAAATTTGGGAATGGCTTGCGCGGTTTGGTACTGCATGAACTTGGCCATGTCGTTGCCGACCATGCCCATGCCGATTTTTTGGTCCATCACTTTTTGCAGATCTTCAGGCAACGAGACGTTTTGTACCGTCATGCCCTCCAACTTCAAGCCCAGCTTTTCGAACTCAGGGGCCAGCTGGGTCGTCAAGGCCTGCGCAAACATCAGCTGGTTGGCGGCCAGATCCAGAAACGCAATGCCGCTGCTGGCCACGGCGTTGCTGATGTTTTGCAGCACCAGGCCGCGCAGTTGGCCGTCCAGGTCTGCCGTTGCATAGCGTTCGCGCGTGCCCGAAATTTCGGTGTGAAACAGTTTGGGGTCAGCCACCCGAAAGCTGTAATTGCCAAAGGCACGCAGACGCACCGCGCCAAAGTCTTTGTCGCGGATGGTGATGGGCTGCGGCGTGCCCCACTTCTGGTCCACCTGTTGGCGCGTGCTGAAAAAATACACGTCGCTCTTGAAGGGCGACTCAAACAGCTTGTCCCAGTTTTTCAGGTAGGTCAGTACCGGCAGGGTTTGGGTGTTGAGCTTGTGGGTGCCCGGGCCAAACACGTCGGCGGCCTTGCCCTCATTGACAAACAGCGCCAGTTGCGATTCGCGCACCACCAGTTGTGCGCCGTTCTGGATTTCCATGTCGGCCATGGGAAAGCGCCAGGCCAGGGTGCCGTCGCTGTCTTCGGTCCACTGGATGATGTCTATGAATTGTTTGCGGATGAAGTCCATCAAGGCCATAAGGTGCTCCTGCGGGTGGGTGGAATGCGAATGATACTGGCTGACACCACGCGCCTGGTGAGGCTTTGGGCTATGCTTGCCAGCCCGATCAACGCCAGACGCTTTCATCTTGCCCAACGCCAACGCCAACGCCAACGCCAACGCCCAATTTGCCACCGCCATGTTGCTGGCCGCTGGCCGGGGCGAGCGCATGCGCCCGCTCACAGACAACTGCCCCAAACCGCTGCTGAAGGTACAAGGCAAACCGCTGATGCAGTGGCATCTGGAGGCCTTGGTGCGTGGCGGCTGCCCGCAGGTGCTGGTCAACACCGCTTGGCTGGGGGAGCAGATTGCAAACACGTTTGGTGATGTTTTTGTGCTCCAGCCCTTGTCAATAGGGCGCAAGCAGCTATCAAATTCAAAGCGATGTTCTCAACTTGAACTGCGTTACTCCCACGAGGGGCATGACTTTGGCGATGCCCTGGAAACAGCGGGTGGCATGGCCCGCGCCCTGCCGCAGCTGGGTGAGGTGTTCTGGGTGCTCGCGGGGGATGTGTTCACGCCGGGTTTTGAATTTACCCAAGCGGCGGTCGAGCGCTTTGCTGCCAGTGGCAAGCTGGCGCACCTGTGGTTGGTGCCTAACCCGGCGCATAACCGGCATGGTGACTTTGGCCTGCAGACCAGCCCGAACGGTGGCCCGGCGCTGGCACTGAACCTGCCCCAAGACAGCGCGCAGCCGCGCCACACCTATTCCACCATTGGCCTGTACCGCCGTGAATTTTTTAAGCCGCCGTGGTGCGACATTCCTGCCGGTAACCCACAAGGCATCAAAGCCCCACTGGCGCCGCTGCTGCGCCGCGCCATGGACAATCACCAGGTCTCAGCCGAGCTGTACGCGGGGCCCTGGACGGACGTGGGTACACCCCAGCGTCTGGCCGAACTCAACACTTGAACCGCCCCACTCGTAACCCACAAGGCTTGCGCACCCTTTGCCTCTCACAAGGACTTTTTCATGACCATGAATTCCATTTACGCCACCCGCCGCGCCCAGCTGGCGCAAGCCATCGGTCCGCACGGCATCGCCATCATCCCCACCGCGCCCGAACAGCAACGCAACCGCGACAGCGACTTCCCTTACCGCGCCGACAGTTATTTTTATTACCTAACCGGATTCACCGAGCCCAAGGCCTGGCTGGTGCTGACCGGTGATGGCAGCAGCACGCTGTTTTGCCAGCCCAAAGATGTGGAACGTGAAATCTGGGACGGCTACCGCCTGGGGCCGGACGCCGCCCCTGCTGCGCTGGGTGTGAATGCCGCTTTTTCCAGTGCCGAGCTCGATGCCAAGCTGCCCGCCCTGCTGGATGGGCGCGATGCGGTGTGGTATGCGTTTGCCGTTCACAAAGCACTTGAGACGCGCGTGGACGGTTGGCTAAGCAGCCTGCGTGCTCGCGTGCGCTATGGCAGCTTGACGCCCCAAACCCAGCGCGACCTGTGTGGTGTGCTGGACGAGATGCGGCTTGTCAAAGACCCGTCAGAACAAGCCACCATGCGACGCGCCGGGCAGATCAGCGCGGCCGCCCACATCCGCGCCATGAAAACATCGGCCAAGATGCTGCGTGCGGGCAAAGAAGTGCGTGAATACCACCTGGAGGCCGAACTGCTGCACGAATTCCGCGTCAACGGTTCGCAGTTTCCGGCCTATGGCTCGATCGTGGCCGCCGGAGCCAACGCCTGCGTGCTGCATTACCGCGCCGACAAAGGCCTGGTGCGCGACGGTGAACTGGTGCTGATTGATGCGGCCTGCGAACTTGACGGCTATGCCAGCGACATCACCCGAACCTTTCCGGCCAACGGCCGCTTCACCGGGCCGCAGCGCATGCTGTATGAGCTGGTGCTGGCATCGCAACAAGCCGCCATTGTCGCCACCAAGGCGGGTGCACGTTTTACCGATCCGCATGACGCGGCGGTGCAGGTGCTGGCGCAGGGCATGCTGGATGTCGGCTTGCTGGACAAAAACAAGGTGGGCAGCCTGCAGGACGTGATTGAAAAACGCGCTTATTTCCCGTTTTACATGCACCGCACCGGCCATTGGATTGGCATGGACGTGCACGACTGCGGTGACTACACCGAGCCGTCCGAGCTAGGCCAGGTGAGTACGCGCCAGGACGCACTTACCGGTGAGCTCATCAAAGACCGCCCGGCGCGCATCCTGCGCCCTGGGATGGCGCTGACCATTGAGCCCGGCATCTATGTGCGCCCCGGCGCGGGCGTGCCCGAGCAGTTTCACCACATTGGCATCCGCATTGAAGACGATGCCATCGTCACCACCACCGGCTGTGAGTTGCTGACGCGTGATGTGCCGGTGAGCGTGGCGGACATCGAAGCGTTGATGCGCGCCTGATTGCAGTGGCTGTTTTAGGGCTTGTTCATGAACAAGCCCTTAGTATCGCCTAGACCAGTTGACCAGTTGTCCTGAATGCAGCCAGCTATTAACGCTGTAGCATGAACCTAGATTCATCCGTTGACCGCTTGTTTTCTTCAATAAGTGCATATAGAACATGGAATATTTCAGTCTCAGTCAGATTCACCTTTTGGGTGAGCGCGCTACGCACCCGATTGAGCCGCTGGCAACGCACCTGGGGTCGTTGCGCCTCCTTGCGGGCAGTAGCCCGCTAGGTCGTCACCCTTGCAGGGCGCAGCCAGGCCAGAGGCTTGGCCTCTTCGTGCCGTTCCATTGTGCGCAGGCACAATGGAAGCTGCGGCACT
>MNXW01000330.1 GCA_001871515.1 Comamonadaceae bacterium CG2_30_57_122 | reverse complement strand
CATCGCGCGCCATGGCCAGGAGCATCTTGCGAAACGACTCGGCCTGGTTCTCTTCGCGGGTGTTGAATTGCAGCTTTTCCAGCTTGGTCAAACCGTCAACCAACTCTGCCACGGGGGAACCAAAACGCTCAATCAACTCAGGCTTGGTGATGCCGCAGTCTTCCATGGCATCGTGCAGCAGTGCGGCCATCAGGGCCTGGGCATCAAGCTTCCATTCGGCACACTGTGCCGCCACTGCAATCGGGTGGGTGATGTAGGGTTCGCCGCTGTTGCGCAGTTGGCCTAAATGCGATTCGTCGGCAAACCGGTAGGCCAGCCGTACATGGGCTAAATCACTTTCGCTCAAATAGTCGAGCTTGCTGGTCAGGTGCGCAAAACTGGCCGCCGCCGCATTGACTTCTGCAGCGCTTTTAGTGGCTTGATGCGAACGGACTTTGCGGATGATCATGCCTAGAATATAGCGCGCTGGCTGGTAAATTTGGTGGGGCAATAAAAAAGCACCGCAAGCGGTGCTTCATGTGTGCCATGCCGGGATGATTACAACGGCACTTTTTTCAGCATTTCGATGCCAACCTTGCCTGCGGCAATTTCACGCAAGGCGGTCACGCCCGGTTTGTTTTTGCTTTCTACCTTGGGGGTATGGCCATGACTGAGCATGCGGGCGCGATAAGACGCAGCCAACACCAGTTGAAAACGATTAGGAATCTGCAGCAAGCAGTCTTCGACGGTGATACGGGCCATGAATACTCCAAAACCAGGTGGGGCACTGCTAGATGTGCAGTACTTTGAATGTTTCAGCTCTGGCGCGGCGCTGCGCCAAATACTTGAGTCTTTGCGCGTGAACAATCGACTTGAGATCGAAAACCGCGCGGTCAAAAGACTCATTGATTATAACGAAGTCAAATTGATGCGCTTGCGCCATCTCAACGGCGGCATTGCGCAGGCGTCCTTCGATCACCTCGGCGCTGTCTTCGCCCCGGCGTTCCAGCCGCGAGCGCAACTCATCCCAACTCGGCGGCAGAATGAAGATGGTCACCGCATTGGCAAATATGGTTTTGATCTGCAATGCGCCCTGGTAGTCAATTTCAAGGATCACGTCCGCGCCCTGGGTCATGCGCTCTTCAATCGCTTTTTTGGAAGTGCCGTAGCGGTGGTTGTGCACGTGAGCCCATTCCACAAACGAATGAGCCTGCACCATGGCATCAAACTCGGCATCCGACACAAAAAAATACTCGCGCCCATGTTTCTCCTGGCCCCGTGGTGCCCGGGTGGTGTGTGACACCGACGGTTGCACATGCGAGTCGAGTTCCATCAGGGCTTTGACCAAGCTTGATTTGCCCGCACCGCTGGGGGCTGCCACCACAAACAGGTTGCCGGGATATTCCATGGACTGCATTTGAATTGACCCTCGGGTTGGGTAAAAGGGCACTATTCTATGTTTTGCACCTGTTCGCGCATCTGCTCGATCAGCACCTTCATGTCGACTGAAATGTGCGTCAATTCCAGCGCTGCAGATTTGGAACCCAGGGTATTGGCTTCGCGGTGCAGCTCCTGAATCAAGAAGTCAAGCCGCTTGCCGACTTCACCGCCTTGGGTGATGAGGCGGTCCAGTTCATCCAGGTGGGAAGCCAGACGCGTCAGCTCTTCGGCCACGTCGATACGAATGGCAAACGCCGTGGCTTCGGTCAGCGCCCGGTCTTGCGCAGCTTCTGGCACCTGGCCACCATCGGCTAGCCCCATGGCTTCTTGCCAGCGATCCATGAAGCGCTGGCGCTGCTGGGCTACCAGTTGGGGAATCAAAGGCTGGGCCTGTGCAGCCAGCGCCCGCAGCTGACGGATTCTGTCTTGCAACATGGCAGCCAGGCGCTCACCTTCACGCGCGCGGGCTGACATCAGCGCCTGCAGCGCGGTGTCGGCCACGGCCAGCAACTCGGCCTGCCAGTCCTGGCTGATGGGCGTATCGATGTCGGCTAGCCGGATGGCATCGGCCACGCTCAGTGCGGGCGCGTTGGGTAGCCAGGCCTTGACATTGTCCTGAATCGCATTGAGCCGCTGCAACAGGCGCACCGATGGCTCTGCCAGATTGTTAGTGCCGGTGTTTTCCAGCGCCGCACGCAGCTCCACCTTGCCGCGTTTGAGCTTGGCTGTCAGCCGCTCGCGCAGGGCGGGTTCACATGCGCGCAGTTCGTCGGGCAGGCGAAACGACAGGTCGAGAAAACGGCTGTTAACCGCTCTAATCTCAAGCCCCAAACGCATTGCAGGGGTGGATTTTTGTTCGTTTTCTGGGGGAGTGTCGGCGCTGCTGTGTTGAACACAGGCGTAGCCGGTCATGCTGTAAACTGACATTTAGATGCTTGTTCAATGAAATGAGTTCAAGAATAACCCGGTTCTACACCCCTGAGCAACGCCGCGTCTTAAAAATATGTCAAAAGTCAAACCATCCCCTCTCCCGCCTGACACCTTGATAGGTGGCTACCGGGTGGTGCGCAGGGTCGCTGCAGGTGGCTTTGGCGTGGTCTACCTGGCGATTGGCTCAGATGGCATGCAAGTGGCCATCAAAGAGTACTTGCCGGCATCGTTGGTGACCCGCTCCCCGGGCTCATTGCAGCCGCAGGTTGCGCCAGAGAAATTGTCGCTTTACCGTCTGGGTTTAAAAAGTTTTTTTGAAGAAGGCCGTTCACTGGCGCAAATCTCCCACCCCTCGGTGGTGAGTGTGATGAACTTCTTTCGTGAAAATGAAACCGTCTACATGGTGATGAACTATCTTGAGGGTGCTAGCCTGCAAGAATTTATTGTCATCGCGCGCGACCTGAAAAATTCCAAAGTATTCCGTGAGTCCACCATTCGCTCGTTGTTCGATGAGATTTTGCGTGGCCTGCGTATTGTTCATCAGCACAAAATGCTGCACCTGGACATCAAGCCCGCCAATATTTTTATCTCGGACGACGACAAGGCCGTGCTGATTGACTTTGGCGCTGCCCGAGAGGTGCTGAGCAAAGAGGGCAATTTCATCCGCCCGATGTACACGCCTGGTTTTGCCGCACCAGAAATGTACAAACGCGACAGCTCCATGGGGCCGTGGACTGACATCTATGCCATTGGAGCCTGCATCTACGCCTGCATGCTGGGCTTTCCCCCCAGTGATGCCCCGCAGCGCGTGACCACTGACCGGGTGCCGGTGGCGCTCAAGCGTGTGCAAGGGGTGTACTCTGACAACCTGATTGAGGTGGTGGAGTGGTGCATGTCACTCAACCCCCTGGAGCGGCCGCAATCTGTTTTTGCCTTGCAAAAGCAGCTCAACCGTCACGGTGAGCGCCGCTACACCCGGCTCAGTGTGGGCGACAAAGTACGCATGCAGCTTGACACCATCGTGTCAGACACCAAAAAGACGGTGCTCAAAACCTCCAACCCCGGGACCAAGCTGAAATGAAGTTCTCTGTATTCCAGGTCAGTCGCAAAGGCGGTCGCAAACTCAACGAAGACCGCATGGGGTATTGCTATACCCGTGAAACAGCCCTCTTTTTGCTGGCCGACGGTATGGGGGGGCATCCGGAGGGTGAGGTAGCCGCCCAGCTTGCCTTGCAGACCGTGGCGGCGCAGTTTCAAAAAGAGGCGCAACCCGTGTTGTCCGACGTGAGCGGGTTTTTGTCGGCGGCGCTGCTGTCGGCGCACCGCCAGATTTTGCGTTACGCCATGGATCGGGGGGTCACCGACTCACCCCGAACCACGATTGTGATGGCGGTGTTGCAAGACGGTCAGGTCAGCTGGGCTCACTGTGGTGATTCGCGGCTGTATCTGGTGCGTGCCTCAAACTTGCTGGTGCGTACCAAAGACCACTCCCTGATCGAACACAGCATGCGGCATCCTGCAGAAGCAAGCGGCCTGCCTACCACCAACCGTAATGTGCTGTTTTCTTGCCTGGGCTCACCTACCAAGCCGGTGTTCAGTGTGGTCGGGCCGGTGTCCTTGATGCAAAGTGACCGCGTCATGCTGTGTTCTGACGGCTTGTGGTCGACGCTTTCAGACGACGAAATTGTGTTTGAGTTGTCACAAAAGCCGGTGGACTTGGCCGTACCAGACCTGGTTGAAAAAGCCCTCAAGGCCGGGGGTGAAAACAGCGACAACGTGACCTGCATTGCCCTCGAGTGGGAAACCCCTGACCAGGTCGATTCAATCCACAGCCGTGTCAGCACCGACACCATCAGTGAAGGTGTGTTTGCCTCCACCCTGCAAGCCGGTGTGCTGGACGAGTCCATTGACGACATGGACGAAGCCGCCATTGAGCGCTCCATTGCCGAAATCAACGAAGCCATTCGGCGCTCGGCGGTCAAAAAAAGCTGATTTTTCAAGGTTGATTTATGACTGAATTTATTCGCGTCCAAGGCCGCGCCGTGAATGCCATGCGCCCGGTGCGCATCACCCGCCACTACACCGTGCACGCCGAAGGCTCGGTACTCATCGAATTCGGCAACACCAAGGTCTTGTGCAACGCCTCGGTGCTGGACAAAGTGCCGCCGCACCAAAAAGGCAGCGGCCAGGGCTGGGTTACGGCCGAATACGGCATGCTGCCGCGCGCCACCCACCGCCGCAGCGACCGTGAAGCCGCACGCGGCAAACAAACCGGTCGCACGCAAGAGATTCAGCGCCTGATCGGCCGCGCCCTGCGCTCCGTCTTTGACCTGAGCCTACTCGGTGAGCGCACCCTGCACCTGGACTGCGACGTGTTGCAGGCCGACGGCGGCACGCGCACTGCGGCCATCACCGGTGCCTTTGTGGCTGCGCAAGATGCGGTCAACGGCTTGCTGGCGGCGGGCAAGCTGACGCAGTCGCCCATTCGTGAGGCGGTGGCCGCCATTTCGGTGGGCATCGTGCAAGGCACGCCGCTGCTTGACCTGGAATACGTGGAAGACTCGGCCTGCGACACCGACATGAACGTGGTCATGACCGCCAGCGGCCACTTTGTGGAAGTGCAAGGCACGGCCGAAGGTGCTGCCTTTACCCGCGCCGAGATGGACGCCCTGCTGGCACTGGCCGACAAGGGCATTGGTGAACTGATCCAGTTGCAACGCCAGTCACTATCGTAAGCATAGCTGCTTGCGCTTATTTAACAAGGGCTAGAGCTCTATTTCTTATATGAAAATTGTGTTGGCATCCAACAACCCCGGCAAGCTCGTCGAACTGCATGCCATGTTCGCCCCGCTGGGGTTTGACCTGGTGACGCAAGGCAGTCTGGGCATTTCTGAAGCGCCCGAGCCGTACCACACCTTCCTTGAAAACGCCCTGACCAAAGCGCGCCACGCCGCGCAGCAAAGCGACTTGCCGGCGGTGGCCGACGATGCTGGGCTGTGCGTGGATGCGTTTGGCGGTTTGCCTGGGGTAGATACAGCCTATTACGCGACTCAATTTGGCTACGAGAAGGGCGATGCCAACAACGTGCGTGCGCTACTTGAGCAAATGGCCGGTATCGACAACCGCCGCGCTGCCATGGTGTGCACCCTGGTGGCACTGCGCAGCGCGCAAGACCCCGAGCCGCTGGTGGCCGTGGGCCGTGTGGTGGGGCAAATCGCCCGCGAGCCCGTGGGCAGCAACGGCTTTGGCTTCGACCCGGTGATGTTCATCCCCGAGTTTGGCCAGACCTTTGCGCAATTGCCCATTGAAGTCAAAAACGCCCACAGCCACCGTGGTCGCGCCACGGCCGCCATGGTGGCGCTGATGCGTGAGCGCTGGTTGTGATTCCACTTCCAAATCATCCGTGTCGTTGTTGCTTTGCCTTGCCGTGCATTGGCACTGTCTGCGGCTTCACGCCTAGACACAAATGATTTGGAAGTGGAATGAGGCTCCACAAGGTGGTGTTGATACAACCCGCGAGGCAAGCCCTTTGGGCGGTCGCATCATGCTGGAGTACCAGAAATCGTCAACCGCCCAAAGGACTTGCCTCGCTAGACGCTGCAGTGCGGTCAGCTCGAGGCCAGCAAGCGACACCTTTGGTATTGGGTATTTTGATGCTGGCGAACCAACGGACTCGCGTGGTAGCCGGTGGAAGTGACCGCCGATTACTGGTACCCCAGCATGAGGCGGGCATCACCACCGGCTACCGCGCGTGGCGTACCCAAGATATATCCGGTGCTTCCTGCTGGCGCGTTCTAAGGGCTTGTTCACAAATAACATGCACATTTGACTCGCCAACTTTGGGCGCACTGCGTCGTTGCAAATCGCTTGTGCAGCAGAGCTGCACGGCACGCTTTGCGCCTCGCATTGCATCCCAAATCCGGCGGCCAAATGTACAGCTTATTCATGAACAAGCCCTAAACGATTTTGTCAACCCATGATTCCTATCCGCTCAGAGTCAGACACAACCGACACGCCGGTGCAACCGCACGACATCCAGCACTACATGCGCCCGGGGGTGCTGCAGTTCCAGACGCTGCCGCCGCTGTCGCTCTACATTCACCTGCCCTGGTGTTTAAAGAAGTGCCCGTACTGCGACTTCAACTCGCACGAGATGCGCGCGGCCGAACTGCCTGAGCAGGCTTATCTGGCCGCGCTGCTGGCCGACCTGGAAGCCGCCTTGCCCCTCATCTGGGGGCGTAGCGTGCAAACCGTGTTCATTGGTGGCGGCACGCCCAGCCTGTTTTCGCCGCAAGCCATTGACCAGCTCATTAGCGGCATACGCGCCCGCGTCAAACTGGCGGCCAACGCCGAGATCACCTTAGAGGCCAACCCCGGCACCTTCGAGAAAGACCGCTTCAAGGCTTACCGCGCGGCTGGGGTGACGCGCCTGTCGGTCGGCGTGCAAAGCTTTAACAATGCTTTCTTGCACGCCTTGGGTCGTGTGCATGATCGGGCTCAAGCCCTTGATGCGCTTGGGGAAGCAGCTACTGTTTTTGATACGTTTAATCTCGACTTGATGTATGCCCTGCCAGGCCAGACCTTGGCGCAGCTGCAGGCAGATGTGGCAACCGCCTTGTCGTTCAAACCGTTGCACCTGTCAATCTACCACCTCACCATCGAGCCCAACACTTTCTTTGCCAAACACCCACCCGCCGCAGTTGACGACGACCTGGCCGCCGACATGCTCGACCTGATCACCAACTTGACCGGCCAGGCGGGCATGGGGCGCTATGAAGTATCGGCCTACGCCAGGCCAGGCCATGCCTGCCAACACAACCAGAACTACTGGCAGTTTGGCGACTACCTTGGCATTGGCGCAGGCGCACACAGCAAGCTCAGCTTTGCCCACCGAGTGCTGCGCCAGGTGCGCCTGCGCGACCCGGCACGCTACATGACGCAGGCGCTGACTGGCAACGCGCTGGCACAGGAAAACGAGGTCAACCGTGCTGACTTGCCGTTTGAATTCATGCTCAACGCATTGCGCCTGGCCGATGGCTTTGACTTGCCCCTGTTTGCCGAGCGCACCGGCATGCCGCTGTCGGCCGTGCAAGCGGGGTTGGATCAGGCCCAGCAGCAAGGCCTGCTAGAGCGTACCGGCGAGCATGTGCAGCCCAGCGCACGCGGCTTTGACTTTTTGAACGATCTGCAAGCATTGTTTTTGCCGCAGCAGCTTTGAGGCGGTGGCGGCCACCGGCCCGGCTTTGGGTGTGCTGCCCGGCGGCGCTATAGTCATTACATTTTCAGATCATCCGTGTCGTTGTTGCTTTGCCTTGCCGTGCTTTAACGTGAAACAACGCCCACAGTCGACAAGAATGGCGTGTCGTAGGGTCGACTTCAGTCGGCCATGGCGGGTTGAAACCCGCCCTACGCAGGGCAC
>MNXW01000264.1:6543-7599 GCA_001871515.1 Comamonadaceae bacterium CG2_30_57_122 | reverse complement strand
GCCTCGCCTGCGCAACCCCGTGGCTCAGAGCTGGGCGTTGCGCTTGAATTTTTCGGTGGCAGCCACCAATGCACTGCAAATGCCTGGCTCCAACCCGGAGTGACCGGCGATATCGATCATCTGAAGACTCGCTTGCGGCCATGCCTGATGCAAGCGCTAGGCGGATCAGGCCGGGCAGATCACGTCATAGCGCCCCTGAACGATGACCGCTGGTAAATGGCGTATGGCAAATGGCAAATGGCAAATGGCAAATGGCGTATGCGGTCGATGTTTTTGATCAGTTGGTCATCACTGAAAAAACCGCGGTTCAAAAAAATGTGCTTCCAGCCGTCCTACACCCATCGCCACTGCGTCCGCGCCAAATAGATCGGTATCTTGTGGGTGTGGCAAGAGGTGCAGGCAACTGCCCTCATAGCGTCCTCAGGCACGTGCAGAAGCCAGCGCTTGCTGTGCATCCGAACTAACGTCCATGCTCCACAAGGACACCCCTAAGCATGAAACACGCGTGCCCTGCGTAGGGCGGGTTTCAACCCGCCATGGCCGACTGAAGTCGACCCTACGACACGCCATTCTTGTCGGCTGTGGGCGTTGTTTCACGCTAACCGGGCAAGTTGGTTGTTTCAGACCAAGTCCGTTAAGGGATGCGGAAATTGCAAATGTACCGTTTATGGCGAGTGCTGACGGGATGCAGTGCTAGGCGCAAGACGCGCCGTTTAGCTCTGCTAAACAAGTGGATTGAAACGACGCAATGCGCCCGTCAGTGCCGCCGAAAAAGGGATATTTGTAATTTCTGCATCCCTTATGCAAATGGATAACCTGCACACCCTCTCACAAAAAGAGTGTGGCAAACCGCAGGGCATGCCCATGCTTTTTTTTGCACGGTGATCCTGGTGCTGGACTGTCGCCGGTACACCGCCAGTTTTTTTGATCCTGCACATTACCGTGTGGTGCTCTTTGATCAACGCGGTGCGGGTCAGTCCACGCCGCTTGGTGAACACCGCCAAAACACCACTCAACTCCTGATTAGCGACATTGAACCTAGATTCCTCGGTTGAC
>MNXW01000264.1:0-6534 GCA_001871515.1 Comamonadaceae bacterium CG2_30_57_122 | reverse complement strand
AACGTGAAACAACGCCCACAGTCGACAAGAATGGCGTGTCGTAGGGTCGACTTCAGTCGGCCATGGCGGGTTGAAACCCGCCCTACGCAGGGCACGCGTGTTTCATGCTTTGGGGTGTCCTTGTGGCGCATGGACGTTAGTTCGGATGCACAGCAAGCGCTGGCTTCTGCACGTGCCTGAGGACGCTATGAGGGCAGTTGCCTGCACCTCTTGCCACACCCACAAGATACCGATCTATTTGCGCGGACGCAGTGGCGATGGGTGTAGGACGGCTGGAAGCACATTTTTTTGAACCGCGGTTTTTTCAGTGATGACCAACTGATCAAAAACATCGACCGCATACGCCATTTGCCATTTGCCATTTGCCATTTGCCATACGCCATTTACCAGCGGTCATCGTTCAGGGGCGCTATGACGTGATCTGCCCGGCCTGATCCGCCTAGCGCTTGCATCAGGCATGGCCGCAAGCGAGTCTTCAGATGATCGATATCGCCGGTCACTCCGGGTTGGAGCCAGGCATTTGCAGTGCATTGGTGGCTGCCACCGAAAAATTCAAGCGCAACGCCCAGCTCTGAGCCACGGGGTTGCGCAGGCGAGGCTCAGTCGTGCCCGCGATCTTTCTTGTGTTTCTTGTCACGGCCACGATCACCCCGGTTGTCGTGATCTCCATGCTCACCGTCTCGGCCTGCGCCGCCCATGTTGTAACGCGGCACATACACGTCGCGGTACCAGTTGTCTTGAACAAAATAAACCGGTTGACCGCAGGCGTTGTAGCGTCTGCAATATTTGTCCCAGCGCTTCTCGTGGCCCGGTGGCACACGCAAATAAATGGGTTCGCGCTGCAAGGTCACCGGATGCTGTTCAATGATCACCGGTCGGGGATAAATCACCATCGGGGCAGGCACTCTGCCAATGTCGATGCGGCCGTAAAACCCGGGTTGGGAGATGTTCACAGACACCCCCACATCTGCAGCGTTGGCGTTCAAGCCAAAAGCAGTTGTGAGTGCCAGAGCGGCTAAAAATTTGTTTGGATGTTTCATCGAATCATTCTAGGGCGGCAAGCAGGCAGCGGGCTGTAACCAAGCGTAGATGCCATTGCCTTGGGTGGGGATGCAATCAGGCAACTCACACTTGGGGCAGCAAGAAGCGACGCTCCCAGGGGCGAATCTCTTTCAAAACACTGCGCGGCGCAAACTGGCAAAAGTCACCGTTGAGTTCCATGCAGTCGTGAATGGCCACCATGCGCGGCACGCAAGACCAGGGTGCGAGGGCTGCAGTGCGGTAATCGGGCTGCCTGTTGGACTAACGTCCATGTTCAACAAGGACACCCCAAAGCATGAAACATGCGTGTCCTGCGTAGGGTGGGCTTCAACCCGCCATGGCCGACTGAAGTCGGCTCTACGACACGCCATTCTTGTCGGCTGTGGGCGTTGTTTCACGTTAAGGGCTTGTTCACAAATAACATGCACATTTGGCGCGCCAGCTTGTGCTGCGCTTTTGATCCGCCGCCTTACGCTCAACCCAAGCCGCTCGGGCTCAGGCTGGGCGCAAGGGTTGCATCACAGGCCAGCGCTGGCCAGCAACTGGCAGCTGTGCGGGGCTTGTGCCGTCAGAAAAGCATCCGGGCCAGCAACGGGGGCATTCTGGGTGGCACGGCCAAAACCGCGGCTGGCCAACTCGGCGCGCATGGCATTGACCCGTGCCAAATCTTGCGGTTTACCCGTGCGGCGGTACTGGGCTTGCGCCTTGTGCGTTAGGGCGATGATGCTGGCCACTTCGTGCGACATGATGCCCGGCGTGGGGTTGGTGACAGCGACCTGGATGACGCGTTCAGGCACGTTGTTGCAAGTGCCTTGCGCCATGGCGCTGGTCAGGGTGGCAGCGCTCAACAGGGCCAACAAAAGAGCAGATTTAGATGAATTCATGAAGTAACTCCGTTAGGGTAAAGGGTTGACAAATTGAACCGTTGTGGTGGCTCAGGTGGCATCGATGTGACTCGAAGTTAACGCATGTCTTTGACCATTTCGTGTCAAACGTAACGCCAGCGCCTGTGGCGTCACGTTCGTTACAAATGCTTGCCAAGTCGCTGGTTTTGGTTACATCTTTTGGCTTCGGTGCTACAGTCTTATCGTCTAAAAATGCTTGGGAGTTCATGATGCGTAAGAAAGTCGTGTCTGCCGCGCAGGCCATTGCCCTGTTGCGTGACGACGACACCGTGTGTTGTTCCGGGTTTGGTGCCAACGGTGTGCCGGTTGAGCTGATTCTGGCGCTGGAGCAGCGTTTTCTGGAAACGGGTGCCCCGCGCGACCTCACCCTGCTGTTTGGCGGCGGCCCCGGCGACACCGCGCAGGACGGTGCCAACCATTTTGCCCACCCGGGTTTGATCAAGCGCGTGGAGGGTGGCCACTACGGCATGGTGCCGCAGATCGGCAAGATGGCCATGGCAGGCCAAATTGAAGCCTACAACCTGCCTTTGGGTGTGATTTCCCACATGTACCGTGACACCGCCTGCGGCCTGCCTGGCACGGTCTCTAAAGTGGGCTTGGGCACGTTTGTCGACCCGCGCCTGGAGGGCGGCAAAATCGGCAGTCAAACCACCGAAGACTTGGTCAGCGTGGTCAAGCTGGGTGGCAAAGAGCTGTTGTTCTACAAATCCATTCCCATTTCGGTGGCCTTCATCCGCGGCACCAGCGCTGACTCTGAAGGCAACATGACCCTGGAGCGTGAAGCCCTCACCCAAGACGTGCTGGCCATAGCCACCGCCACCAAAAACAGCGGTGGGTTTGTCATCGCGCAGGTGGAGCGCATTGTGGAGCGCGGTTCGCTGCACCCGCGCCATGTCAAGGTGCCCGGTATTTTGGTCGACTGCGTGGTGCTGGCCAAGCCCGAAAACCACCTGCAAAACCTGGCTGGCGGTTACAGCCCCGCTTTTGCCGCCGAGGTGCGTGTGCCCCTGGACGCGCTTGAACCCATGGCGCTCGATGAGCGCAAAGTCATCGCCCGGCGCGCCGCCTTTGAGCTCAAGCCCAACGCGGTGGTCAACCTGGGCATTGGCATGCCCGAGGGTCTGGCTGCGGTGGCCAACGAAGAAAAAATACTCAAATACATGACCCTCACCGCCGAGCCTGGCGTGATCGGTGGGGTGCCGGCCTCGGGCTTGTACTTTGGCGCGGCCACCAACCCTGAAGCCTTGATCGACATGAACCAGCAGTTCGACTTTTACGATGGCGGTGGCCTGGATCTGGCTTGCTTGGGTCTGGCCGAATGCGATCCGCAGGGCAGCATCAACGTCAGCCGCTTTGGCCCCAAACTGGCCGGTGCCGGTGGCTTTATCAACATCACCCAAAACAGCCGCACCGTGGTGTTTGTCGGCACCTTCACCGCCGGCGGCCTGAAGGTTGCGCTGGATGGCGGGCAGGTGCGTATCGTGCAAGAAGGACGGGCGCACAAATTTGTCAAGCATATCGAGCAGGTCACCTTCAGCGGACCGTATGCCGCTAAAGAGGGCAAACTGGTGCTGTATGTGACCGAGCGCTGTGTGTTCAAGCTCACGCCAGACGGCCTTGAGTTGATCGAAGTCGCCCCCGGCATCGACATCGAGCGTGACATTCTGGCGCAGATGGATTTCAAACCCATCATCAAGCAGCCTCGGCCCATGGACGCGCGCATCTTCATGCCCGAGCCGATGCGCCTGGCCGACACCTTGCTTTCCATCAGCCTGGTCGAGCGCATGCGGTTCGATGCCAAACAGAACACCGCCTATTACAACTTCCAGGGCTTGCAGGTGAACACCCTCAAAGACGTGCAAGACATTGACCAAGCCGCGCGTGAGCTGTGCGCGCCGATTGGCAAAAAGATCAAGGTGGTGGTCAACTACGACAACTTCCAGATAGCCGAGGCGGTGGTGGACGACTACGCCGCCATGGTCAAGGCGCTCTCGGACGCGCACTACAGCGACGTGGCGCGCTACACCACCAGCGCATTCATGCGGTTAAAACTGGGTGAAGCCCTTGAAAACAGAGGCTTGGCTGCTCACATTTATGAAACCCCCCAAGAGGCCAGTGTAGCCGCCAAACCAGCCTGACCGTCTGCACCCCGCATGCTTGCCACCCCCAACAAACCGCGTATTCTGGTTGTCGAAGACGAGTTGATCGTTGCCCGCGACATTGCCCAGCAACTGCTGGAGCTGGGCTACCAGCCGGTGGCCAGCACCAACACCGGTGAGCAAGCCATTGTGTTGGCGCTGCAACACAAACCCAAGCTGGTGCTGATGGACATTCAGCTTGCCGGAGCCATGGATGGCATCGAAGCGGCGCGCCAGATTCGCGCCCAAATGGATGTACCGGTGGTGTTCCTGACCGCTTTTTCAGCCAACGACGTGCTCTCGCGCGCCAAGTTAGCCGAGCCTTTTGGCTACATCCTCAAGCCTTTTTCTGAGCGCGAACTCAGCACCGTGCTGGCCATGGCGCTTTACAAACACCAGGCCGATGCCAAGCTGCGCAGCACCACACGCCAGTTGCAGGCTTTGTCGCAGCGGGTGTTGGAGTTGCAAGAACAAGAGCGCCGGCGCATCGCGCTGGAGCTGCACGACGAACTGGGCCAAGCGCTCACCGCCATCAAAATCAACCTTCAGATCGGCGAGAAGTTCAAAGAACAAGCGCCGCCCAACCTGTACGCAGACAACCTGCGCATTGTGGAAAACGCACTCCAGCAGGTGCGTACCCTGGCCATGGCGCTGCGCCCCTCCATGCTCGACGACCTGGGCCTGGCCCCGGCGCTGAAATGGATGGCCGAGCAAAGTGCCAGCCGCAGCGGCTTTGCAGCGCGCGTGCACCAGGAGCGCACGCTGGGTCGCCTGGCGCCAGACATTGAGACCGCCTGCTTTCGTATTGCCCAAGAGGCGCTGACCAACATCAGCCGCTACGCCAAGGCCAGCCAGGTTGACATTGAATTGCGCCGTGACGGCGCTGACCTGCTGCTGCAAGTCAGCGACGATGGCGTCGGCTTTGACCCCGCCGCCATGTGCGAACGCGCATCCAATGGCAGCAGTGTGGGCGTGTTGGGCATGCAAGAACGCGCTGCGCTGTTGGGCGGCCAACTCAGCCTGACCTCTGCGCCTGGCAAAGGCACCACTGTTTTGCTGCGCTGCCCGTGGCGCGCCCAGCCGCCACGGCCATGAACCTAGATTCCTCAGTTGACCGCTTGTTTTCTCTATGAAGTTCCTATGATCATTGACCCTTTCAGCATTGGCTCGGTTCACCATTTGGGTGACAACGCTACGCACCCGATTGAGCCACTTGCAACGCCCCTGGGGTCGTTGTTCCTCCTTGCGGGCAGCAGCCCGCCGCGTCGTCTCGCCTACCCAGCCGCGCCGCCAGTAGCCCATTCGTGCGCGTCCAACTGAGGAATTTAGGTTGAAAGCACCACTGCGCGTCATGCTTGCCGACGACCACACACTGGTGCGTGCGGGCCTGCACAAACTGCTCGACGCCATACCCAGCGTGGAAGTGGTTGGCGAGGCCGGTGACGGCCAGACGCTGCTTGATTTGGCCGCCCAACATCACCCCGACGTGGTGCTCATGGACATTGCCATGCCCGGCCTCAACGGCCTGGAAGCCACCGCCCGGCTGCTGCAAGACAGCCCGGCGGTGCGGGTGATGATTTTGTCGATGCACCAAAGCGAAGAATACGTGCGCCGTGCCCTGCGCCTGGGGGCGGTCGCCTACCTGCTCAAAGACGCGGCACCCATGGAGCTGGAGCTGGCGCTGGCCGCAGTCATGCGCGGCGAAACCTACCTCAGCCCGGCGGTCTCCAAAGGCGTGGTCAGCGACTATGTGCAGCGCCTGCGCAGTGACGACCAAGCAGGCGACCCGCTCTCTGCGCGCCAGCGCGAGGTGTTGCAGCGCATTGCCCAGGGCCTGAGCACCAAAGAAATTGCCCGCCAGCTCGACCTGTCGGTCAAAACCGTTGAAACCCACCGCACCAGCCTGATGAAGCTGCTTGACGTGCACGAGGTCACCGGCCTGGTGCGCTACGCCATCAAGACGGGTTTGGTATCTTTGTAAGAGAAATTGGCCTCTAGCCCTTATAAAATAAGCGCAAGTAGCTATACTAATAAGAGCATTTGGGTGCTGCATGCGCTGCACCAAAAAGGGCGCGCCATCAGGTCATTAAAGCCCTGGCCTCAGGTGTTGCCCTGAGCCAGCCGGGCTGCTGGGGGTGTTAACCTGCATGCATGGCAAAGCCAAGCATTCTGATCGTCGAAGACGAAACCATCATTGCGCGCGACCTGCAAGACCAGTTGCAGGCGCTCGGTTACGCGGTGGCTGGGCAGGCCAGCACCGGCGAGCAAGCCGTGCAGCTGGCGGGCACACTCGCGCCCGACCTGGTGCTCATGGACATCAAGCTCGGCGCTGGCATGGACGGCATTGCCGCGGCGCTGGCCATCCGGGCGCAAAAACCTGTCCCGGTGGTGTTTTTAACCTAGATTCCTCAGTTGGACGCACCCGAGTGAGCTGCTGGCGGCGCGGCTGG